>JAFECX010000034.1 GCA_018241895.1 Pseudomonadota bacterium | reverse complement strand
TGGCGGCGCTGCTGCTGTGGTGGCTGCGCTGATGCCGGCCACGCCCGCGGGCGCGCGCACGGCGCAAATCGCGCCGCCGCCAGGGGCGCAGGCACGGGCGCCGGCCCGGGCTCGACAGGGCGGCGACTATGATCCGGCCCCCTAGCCGCCATGCCCGACCTTCCCCGCGCCGCGGCCCCGACGCTGAACGCCGCCCAGCTCGAGGCCGTCCACCATCTCGCCACGCCCTGTCTGGTGCTCGCCGGCGCGGGCTCGGGCAAGACGCGCGTCATCACGCACAAGATCGTGCGGCTGCTGCAGCACGGCCTCGAGCCGCGCCAGATCGCGGCCATCACCTTCACCAACAAGGCTGCCGCCGAGATGCGTGAGCGCGCCAAGGCGCTGGTCGGCGCGCGTGCCGCCAGGGAGCTGGCGATCGGCACCTTCCACGCGCTGGGCGTGCGCATGCTGCGCGCCGACGGCGAGCGCATCGGCCTCAAGCCCAGCTTCAGCATCCTCGACAGCGACGATGTCCTGGGCGTGCTGCGCGACGCCGGCGGCGACACCGACAACAAGCAGGCGCGGCGCTGGCAGTGGAAGATCAGCCTGTGGAAGAACCAGGGCCTGGACGCCGAGGCCGCCGAGCGGGCGGCCGCGGACGACGACGAAAGGCTCGCCGCCCGCCTCATGCGACGCTACGAGGAGCGGCTCGCCGCGTACCAGGCGGTGGACTTCGACGACCTCATCGTGCTGCCGCTCAGGCTGCTGCAGCGCGACGAGGAGGCGCGCGAAAAGTGGCACGCCGCCTTCGGCCATGTGCTGGTCGACGAGGTCCAGGACACCAACGCCGTGCAGTACGAACTGCTCAAGGCGCTGGCGGGCGAGCGCGCCGGCTTCACCGCGGTGGGCGACGACGACCAGAGCATCTACGGCTGGCGCGGCGCGACGATCGACAACCTGAGGCGGCTGGCGCAGGACTATCCGCGCCTGAAGGTCATCGCGCTCGAGCAGAACTACCGCAGCACCGGCCACATCCTGCGCGCGGCCAACGCGGTCATCGCCGCCAACCCGAAGCTCTACGACAAGAGGCTGTGGAGCGAGCTCGGCGAGGGCGAGCCGGTGCGCGTGATCGAGTGCGACGGCGAGGAGCACGAGGCCGAGCGTGCCGTCACGCGCATCCAGGCGCTGCGCGCCGGCGCCGCGGCCCGGTTCTCGGACATCGCGGTGCTGTACCGCGCCAACCACCAGAGCCGCGCCTTCGAGCAGAAGCTGCGCGCGGCGCAGATCCCGTACAAGGTCTCGGGCGGCCAGAGCTGGTTCGACCGCGCCGAGATCAAGGACCTTTGCGCCTGGCTGCGCCTGCTCGTCAACCAGGACGACGACCCGGCCTTCCTGCGCGCCGCCACCACGCCGCGGCGCGGCATCGGGCACCAGACGCTGGCCACGCTGGGCGAGTTCGCCTCGCGCTGGAAGGTGCCGCTGTTCGAGGCCGTCTTCTCGTCCTCGCTGCCCGCGGTGCTCAAGGGGCGCGCGCTCGACGCGCTCGCGCACTTCGGGCGCGAGGTCAACGATCTCGAACACCGCGCGCGCCACACGCGCGGCAGCGACGACGCGCGCGCGCTGCTGATGGAGTGGCTGAAGTCGATCGGCTACGAGCAGCACCTGCACGACGGCGAGGATCATGCGCGCCTGGCCGAGGCGCGCTGGGCCAACGTGCTCGACTTCGTCGACTGGATCGCGCGCCGCTGCGGCGGCGCTGTCGGGCAGGAGGCGGGCGGCCTCGACGGCGAATTGCGCTCGGTGCTCGAGGTGGCGCAGACGATCGCCCTCGTCATCAGCCTGGCCGAGCGCGGCGACGCGCAGGATGTGGTGACGCTGTCGACGCTGCATGCCGCCAAGGGGCTGGAGTGGCCGCACGTGATGCTGGTGGGCGTCAACGAGGGGCTGCTGCCGTTCAAGGGCGCCGACGAGGAGATGACGGCCGAGCGCCTCGAGGAGGAGCGCCGCCTGATGTACGTGGGCATCACGCGCGCGCAGCGCACGCTCACCGTGAGCACGCTGCGCCGGCGCAAGCGCGGCCGCGAGACGGTGGCCGGCGTGCCCAGCCGCTTCATTGCCGAGATGAAGCTCGACGAGGTGACGGCGAAGGAGGATCCGCGCGAGCGCATCCGGCGCCTGCGCGAGGAGCTCGCGGCGCGCAGTGCCGCTGGTGCGGCGGCCGCGGCCGCGCTCGACGGGCGATGAACGGGCGGCGCGCCGCGCCCCTCGTCCTGCGCGTCAGCCGTCGAAGACGCCGTCGCGCGCGGCCTGCGTGATCGCGAGCACGCAAGGGTGCGTGACGCGCCGCTCGACCGAGATGGCGTAGAAGTCCTCCACGATCTCGTCGCTGCGCCCGATGCACTGCACGCCGTACTGCGCGACGATCTCGCGCTCGAGCACGCGCGGTGCGCAGAACGCGCCGCGGCCCTCGCGCGCGAAGGCCATCGCCAGCGCCGCGTCGTCGAACTCGCCGGCGATGCGCGGCGCGAGCCGCTCGCGCTCGAACCACGCCTCGCACTGGCGGCGTAGCGACGAGGCGCTGCTGGGCAGCAGGAACGGCGCGCCGTCCAGGCAACGCGGGAAGCCGGCATCGGTCGCCACGACGCCGGGTGCGGCGAAGAAGCTGGCCGGCGAACTGCCGAGGCGGTGGTTGAAGGCCTTGACGCTGACGCGTGCCGGCAGCGGCTGCTCGGCGATGACCAGGTCGATGCGGTGCAGCGCGAGCTCGCCCAGCAAAGTGTCGAACGGGTTCTCGCGGCACAGCAGGCGCACCGGCGCGTCGAGCGCGAGCGCGGGCTCGAGCAGCCGGCAGGCGAGCGTCTTGGGCACCAGGTCGACGAGGCCGACGCGGAACTCGATGGCGCGCCGCTCGCCACCCTTGCGCGCGCGCAAGGCACCTTCGAGCTCGCCGCCGAGCATGAAGATCTGGTCGGCGTAGTGCAGCGCCGTGCGGCCGTCGTCGGTGAGCTCGAGGCGGCGGCCGACCTTGCGCAGGAGCTTGCGGCCCAGGCGCTCTTCGAGCAGCTTGATCTGTGCCGACAACGTCTGCGGTGTGGTGTGCAACTGCTCACTTGCGCGCATCACGCCACCGGCCCGTGCGACGACCCAGAAGTAGTGCAGGTGGCGGAAGTTCATACTTCGCGTAAATCGAAGCAACTATGAAGAATTATCGAATTAACCTCAGCTTCTGATCTCCCTAGATTGAGTGGTGTCGCGTTCGCTGCGGCGGCGTCGCTCCGCACGCGCAACGCGCTCGATCAGGGGGCGGGCACATGCGCATGAGCACCAAGGGCCGCATCGCGGTCAATGCGGTCGTCGATCTCGCGTTGCGTGAGCACGCGGGTCCGGTGACGCTGGCGTCGATCGGCGAGCGTCAGCACACGTCGCTGTCGTATCTCGAGCAGATGTTCAGCCGCCTGCGGCGCGCCGGCATCGTCGAGAGCACGCGCGGACCGGGCGGCGGCTACACCCTGGGCCGGCCCGCGGCGGCGATCACGGTGGCCGACATCGTGACGGCGGTCGACGCCCCGCCGGGCGGCGCCGACGGCGCGCAGGCCGGCGCCGGCCACACGCAGGCGCTGTGGCAGCACCTGGGCGAGGTGATGGTGCGCCACATGGCCGCCATCAGCCTGGCCAGCGTGGTCGCGTCCGAGCGCACGCGCGGCGTGCAGGTCGAGGCGCGGCTGCCGCGCCGCGCGCCGGCGCCGCCCGCACCACCCAAGCCCGTGCACGCAAGGGCGCCGAACTCGGTGTTCGCCTTCGGCCGCTCGCTGGCCGAATGAAGAGGAGTTCCACCGATTGCGGCCAGCGGCCGAGCCGGCACGCGGGCGCGTCGACCTGCCGCCACGAGTCGCTGAAGTGACAGGGCGCTGACGAGCGGCTGAGGCGACAGACCGCGGCGAGCGACTCGAGCGACACGCCGCTCAGGCCGGCGGCGCCGCAACGCCTGCGCGCCAGCGCTGCATCGATCCTTCCCACTTCGTTCGTGCGGCGGCGAGGTGGCGCGCCTTGACGTGGCCGTAGCCGCGGATCTCCTCGGGGAGGCGCGCGATCTCGGTCGCCAGCGCGAGGTTGTCACTGCCCAGGCCCGGGAGCAGTTCGCCGATGGCGATCTCGTACGCGCCGATCAGCGCGCGCTCGGCGCGTCGCTCCGCGGTGTGGCCGAAGGGGTCGAAGGGCGTGCCGCGCAGGCCCTTGAGCTTCGCGAGCACGGCCATCGCCTTGTGCATCCACGGTCCGTAGCGGCGCTTGACCAGCTGCCCGGCGCCATCGCGGGCGGCCCACAGCGGCGGCGCGAGGTGGTGCACGATCTCGTAGTCGACCCCGGGCCGGCCCTCGAACATCGCGGCGAGCTGGCCGGTGAACGTGCTCGCCGTGTGCAGTCGCGCCACCTCGTACTCGTCCTTGTAGGCCATGAGCTTGAACAGGCCTCTGGCCACCGCCTCGGCCAGCGCCGTGCTGCCCAGCGGCGCCTCGGCCGTGCGCACCCGGTCGACGAAGGCGCGGTAGCGCGCCGCGTAGGCCGCGTTCTGGTAGCCGGTGAGGAAATCCGCGCGCCTGGCCACGATCTCGTCGAGCGCGGGCCGGCCGGCGGCCTCGACCGCCTGCCGCGTCGCATACAGCGCCTGCACCGCCGCCAGATCGTGCGCGCAGCGCCGGCCCCACTCGAAGGCGGCCTGGTTGCGCTCGACCTGCACGCCGTTGAGCTCGATCGAGCGCATCAGCGCGGCGTGGCCCAGCGGCACGCGCCCGAGCTGCCACGCGCAGCCCAGCAGCAGCGCATTGGCGTAGATCGAGTCGCCGAGCAGCTGCTGCGCGACCGTCTCGGCATCGAAGGCGCTCACGTGAGCGGCGCCGAGGCTCGCGCGCAGCACGCTCTCGCAGCGGCCGGCCGGGCTGCGCCATTCGGTGTTCTTCACGATCGCCGCCGTCGGCGTGCCGTGCGTGTTGAGCGCGACGAAGGTGCGCCCGGGCTGCATCACGGCCAGCGTCGGCCGCGCGGCGCCGACGATGGCGTCGCAGGCGATCACGAGGTCGGCCTGTGCCGTGTCGACCTTGGTCGTGTGCAGCGCCTCGGGCCGGCCGGCGATCTGCACGTGCGCCCAGGTCGAGCCGCCCTTCTGCGCCAGCCCGCTCGAATCCTGCGTGACGACCGCCTTGCCCTCGAGGTGCGCTGCCATGCCGAGCAACTGGCCGATGGTGATGACGCCGGTGCCGCCGACGCCGGCCACGACGATGCCCCAGGCGCGCTCGGCCGACGGCAGCACGGGCTCGGGCACGGGCGGCAGCGCGTGCGGCGTGCGCTCCTTCTTCGGCCGCTTCGGCTCGGCGCCTTCGATGGTGACGAAGCTCGGGCAGAAGCCCTTGACGCACGCGTAGTCCTTGTTGCAGCTGTTCTGGTTGATGCGGCGCTTGCGGCCGAACTCGGTCTCCACCGGCTCCACCGACAGGCAGTTGCTCTGCGCGTTGCAGTCGCCGCAGCCCTCGCAGACGAGCTCGTTGATCACCACGCGGCGCGCCGGGTCGACCATCGTGCCGCGCTTGCGGCGGCGGCGCTTTTCGGTGGCGCAGGTCTGGTCGTAGACGAGCGCCGTGCAGCCGGGCGTCGCGCGCAGCTCGCGCTGCAGGCGGTCGAGCTCGTCGCGGTGGTGCACGGTGACGCCCGCCTCGAGCGCGGCGCCAGCGTATTTCTGCGGCTCGTCGCTGACGATGACGAGCTTGCGCACGCCTTCGGCGACCAGGCTCTTCTGGATCTGCAGCACCGAGTGGCCCGAGTTCGCCGCAGCGCCTTCGGCGCCGCGGCGCTCGCCCACCGGCTGGCCGCCCGTCATCGCCACCGCGTCGTTGTAGAGCACCTTGTAGGTGATGTTGACGCCGGCGGCGATGGCCTGGCGGATCGCGAGCAGCCCGCTGTGGAAGTAGGTGCCGTCGCCGAGGTTGGCGAACACGTGCGTGTCGTTCGAGAACGGCGCCTGCCCGACCCAGGCCACGCCTTCGCCGCCCATCTGGCTGAAGGTGCTGGTGGCGCGGTCCATCCACACCGCCATGAAGTGGCAGCCGATGCCGGCCATCGCGCGGCTGCCGGCGGGCACGCGCGTGCTCGTGTTGTGCGGGCAGCCGCTGCAAAACCACGGGATGCGCTCGCCGGTGTCGATCCGGATCGCGGCCAGTTCGCGCTCGCGCGCGGCGAGGACTGCCAGCCGCGCGTCCATGCGCGCGGCGATGTCGGGCGGCACGCCGAGCCGCTTCAGGCGCCTGGCGAGGGCCTTGGCGACCAGCGCCGGGCTGAGGTCGGCCGCGGCGCGCAGCAGCACGTGCGCGCTCGGGTCGGGCCGGCTCCATTCGCCGCCGCTCGTCTGGGCGTCGGGCACGTCGAACTTGCCGAGCACGGTGGGGCGCACGTCGGGGCGCCAGTTGTACAGCTCCTCCTTGAGCTGGTACTCGATGACCTGGCGCTTTTCCTCGACGACGAGAATCTCGGCGAGCCCGCGCGCGAACTCGCGCGTCGCCGTCGGCTCCAGCGGCCAGACGACGTTGACCTTGTGCAGCCGGATGCCCAGCGCACGGCAGGTGTCGTCGTCCAGCCCGAGGTCGGCCAGCGCCTGGCGCGTGTCGTTGTAGGCCTTGCCGCTGGCGATGATGCCGAAGCGGTCGCCTCGGCCACCGTTCGGGCCTTCGATCACGTTGTGGTTGAGCCGGTTGGCGCGGATGTAGGCCAGCGCCGCATACCACTTGTGCTCGAACAGGCGCGCCTCCTGTTCGAGCGGCGCATCGGGCCAGCGGATGTGCACACCGGCGGCGGGCAGCGTGAAATCCTCGGGCTGCACGATGCGCACGCGCCTGGGGTCGAGCGCCACCGACGACGACGACTCGACGATCTCCTGGATCGTCTTCATGCCCGCCCACACGCCCGCGTAGCGGCTGAGCGCGAACGCGTGCAGCCCCATGTCGAGGATGCCCTGCACGTCGCTCGGGAAGAACACCGGCAGCCCGCAGGCCTTGAAGATATGGTCGCTCTGGTGCGCGGCGGTGCTGCTCTTGGCGACGTGGTCGTCGCCGGCGACGGCGATCACGCCGCCCAGGCGCGCGGTGCCGGCCATGTTGGCGTGCTTGAAGACGTCGCCGCAGCGGTCGACCCCGGGGCCCTTGCCGTACCAGATGCCGAACACGCCGTCGAACTTGCGGCTGGCCGGATAGAGGTCGAGCTGCTGCGTGCCCCACACCGCGGTGGCGGCGAGCTCCTCGTTGACGCCGGGCTGGAAGACGATGTCGTGCGCCTCGAGGTGCTTCTGCGCCGCCCACAGCGCCTGGTCGTAGCCGCCCAGCGGGCTGCCGCGGTAGCCGCTGACAAAGCCGGCGGTGCGCAGCCCCTGCGCCGCATCGCGTCGCTGCTGAAGCATCGGCAGGCGCACCAGCGCCTGGATGCCGCTCATGAAGGCGTGGCCGCGGTCGAGGCTGTACTTGTCGTCGAGGGTGACGCTTTGCAGGGCCTTGTGCACGGCCTCGGGCACGGGGGCGTTCATCGGCGGGATTCTCCTGGGCAGGCGCGCTCGACGCGCGCAACGCGCAACGCGTGCCGCGGCCAGTGTAGAAAATGCTTACCCGCTGCGGGCAAGACCCTGCTCGCCGCGTCGCGCGCCGGTGCGCCGGTGCGCGCCGCGCGGGCGGTGCGCACGACAATCGCCCCCCATGTGGCTGCTCGTCCTCGAAGCGCTCGCCGCGCTTGCGCTGTTGCTCTTCGCCGTCTGGTGGACGATGTTCTCGGGCCGCCGCCGCGACGCGCCCGCCGACTCCGACGCCCAGGGCAGCGAGGACGACGAGGGCGGCGCCGACGCGCCGCGCCGACCCTGAATGCGTTTGCGGCCGTGCGGGCGTGCCCGCTGCGGCAGACGCTGCCGGTGGCGAGCGGCCTTCGCCGCCGCGATCAGTGCAGCAGTGACGGGGACACCAGTTCGAACGCCGGCACCGGCGCCTCGAACGGATGGGCGTCCTCGGTCATGCAGAAGTAGGTGCCCTGCATGCGGCCGTGCGGCGTCGCGATGCGCGTCCAGCTCGTGTACTCGAACGCCTCGCCGGGCGCGAGCAGCGGCTGATGGCCGACGACCGCCAGGCCGCGCACCTCCTCGACGCGCCCTTCGGCATCGGTGATGACCCAGTGGCGCGCCACCAGCTGGGCGGCGATGTCGCCGCTGTTCTTCACCGTCACCGTGTAGGCGAAAGCATAGGGCCCGTCCGGGGGTTCGCTGCGTTCGGGCAGGTACTGCACGCGCACGCTGCATTCGAATCTCGCTGCGGCCATCGGCCGATTCTAGGCAGCGCCACCTCCGAACGTGCGCCGTGCGTGCGCCGCACACGCCTGCGCCTTCCTAGAATGCCGCGATGAGCACGCCGCGCCGCCACCGCATCGCCCCGAGTCTGCTGTCGGCCGATTTCGCGCGCCTGGGCGACGAAGTGAAGGCCGTCGTCGACGCCGGCGCCGACTGGATCCACTTCGACGTGATGGACAACCATTACGTGCCCAACCTCACCTTCGGGCCGATGGTCTGCCACGCGCTGCGCCGCCACACCACGGTGCCGATCGACGTGCACCTGATGGTGCATCCGGTGGACGCGCTGGCGCAGGCGTTCTGCCAGGCCGGGGCCGACCTCGTCAGCTTTCATCCCGACGCCAGCACGCACGTCGACCGCACGCTGCAGCTCATCCGCGCCGAGGGCCGGCACGCGGGGCTGGTGTTCAACCCGGCGACGCCGCTGGATGTGCTCGAGTGGGTCATCGACAAGGTCGACCTGGTGCTCGTGATGAGCGTCAACCCGGGCTTCGGCGGCCAGTCGTTCATCGACTCGGCGTTGCGCAAGCTCGAGCGCGCACGCCGCATCATCGATGCCAGCGGCCGCGACATCCGCCTCGAGGTCGACGGCGGCATCAAGCCCGACAACATCCGGCGCGCCGCCGACGCCGGCGCCGACACCTTCGTCGCCGGCAGCGCGATCTTCGGCCAGCCCGACTACAAGGCCGTCATCGACGCGATGCGCCGCGCGCTGGCCTGAGGGCCCGAGGGCACGCCGCGGCACGACGTGCGCGGCGCGTTCAAAGCCCCAGGTACGCTTCCTTGATGCGCGGATCGTCGAGCAGTTCGGCGCCGCTGCCCGCGAGCACGATGCGGCCGTTCTCGAGCACGTAGGCGCGGTCGGCCAGCTGCAGCGACGCCGCCACGTTCTGCTCGACGAGAAGGATCGTCATGCCCTGCGCGTGCAGGGCGCG
The DNA here is from genome assembly GCA_018241895.1 of Pseudomonadota bacterium. GTDB lineage: Bacteria > Pseudomonadota > Gammaproteobacteria > Burkholderiales > Burkholderiaceae_C > Rubrivivax. The sequence goes on along the minus strand of JAFECX010000034.1, from coordinate 20,304 downwards.
GATGGTGCCGAACACCTCGTCGACCAGCGCCGGCGCGAGGCCGAGCGACGGCTCGTCGAACATGATCAGGCGCGGCGCGCCCATCAGGCAGCGTCCGATCGCCAGCATCTGCTGCTCGCCCCCGGACAACGTGCCGGCGGCCTGCGCCGAACGCTCGGCCAGGCGCGGGAACATCGCGAACACGCGCTCGAGCGTCTGCGCGGCGTGCGCGCGCGCGCGCGGCAGCAGCGCGCCGACCTGCAGGTTCTCGAGCACGCTCAGCGACGGGAACACCTGCCGGCCCTCGGCGACCTGGCCGACGCCCAGGTTGCACACGCGGTGGCTGTCCAGGCCGCCGATCTCGCGCCCGTCGAAGCGGATCGAGCCGCTGCGCGGCGCGAGGATGCCGGCCACGGTGCGGATGAGCGAGGTCTTGCCGGCGCCGTTGGCGCCCACCAGGGCCACGACCTGGGCTGCGTCGACCGCCAGGCTCACGCCGTCGAGCGCCTGCGCGTCGCCGTAGAAGACCGACAGGTCGTGCACTTCGAGCATCGGCGCCGAGCCCACCTCAACGGCCTGCCGGCGCCGCGCCGCTGCCGAGGTAGCTGTGCAGCACGCGCGGGTCGCTGGTCACCTGCTGCGGCGTGCCGGCGGCGATGATCTCGCCGTGGTGCAGCACGTAGACCCGCTCGGCCAGCGCCATCACGGCGCGCATCACGTGCTCGATCAGCAGGATGGTGACGCCGTGCTCGGCGTTCAGGCGCCGGAAGGCGGCCACCATGCGGTCGGTCTCGGTCGGGCGCAGGCCCGCCATGACCTCGTCGAGCAGCAGCAGCGAGGGTTCGGTGGCCAGCGCGCGCGCGACCTCGAGGCGCTTGCCGCCGGGCAGCGTCAGCGCCGAGGCCGGCCGGTGGCGCTCGGGCCACATGTCCAGCGCCTGCAGCGCGCGCTCGGCGCGGGCGCGCGCCAGCCGCGGATCGGTGGTGCCGCGAAAGCCGCCGACCATCGCGTTCTCGAGCACCGTCATGTCGGCGAACGGCTTGACGATCTGGAACGTGCGCCCGATGCCGACCGCGCAGACGCGGTCGGCGCGCAGGCCGGCGATCTCGGCGCCCTGGAAGCGGATCGAGCCCTCGTCGGGCGCCAGGGCACCGGCCACGAGGTTGAACAGCGTCGTCTTGCCGGCGCCGTTGGGGCCGATCAGCGCGACGATCTCGCCACGCGCCACCGTGAGCGACGCACGCGAGACGGCGCGCAGACCGCGAAAGCTCCTGGATACGCCGGCGACCTCGAGCATCGGCGCACCGGGCCGGGCACCCGAGGGCGCGCCTGGGGGCCCGTCGGGCGGCACGTCGGGCGGCAGCGCAGGCCGCGCGCCCGTCGCTGCCGCGCCGCGCGCCTCAGCCTGCGTCATCGCCGCCTCCGGCGTCGCGGCGCTGGAAGCCCAGCCGCCGCGCGATCACCGGCCAGATGCCGCCCGGCATGAACATGATCGCCAGCCCCAGCGCCACGCCGTACAGGATCTGCTTGACCCCCGGCACCTCGTAGCCCGACATCGTCAGCAGCTGGTTGATGCCCTCGGACAGCGCGGTGAGCACCGCCGCGCCCAGCACCGGGCCGAACAGCGTGCCGATGCCGCCGATGATGGGCGCCAGGATGATCTCGATCGAGCGGCTGATGTGGAAGATCTGTTCGGGGAACAGGTTGTTGTAGTAGAAGGCGAAGAACACCCCGGCCAGCGCGGTGAGCGCGCCCGAGATCTGCACCGCGTACAGCTTGTAGCGCAAGACGTCGACGCCGGCCGCGCGCGCCGCCTCCTCGTTGTCGCGGATGGCGCGGAAATAGAAACCCAGCCGCCCGCGCAGCAGCCAGGCCGAGACGGCGAAGCCCAGCACCGCCAGCGCGAGCGCGAAGTAATAGAAGAGGGCCGGGTGGCCGCGCAGGTTGACGAGGTCGACGTGGTCCTGCTGCGTCACCTTGATGAAGAAGCCGCCCGAGCCGCCGACCCAGCCGAAATGCTCGAAGCCGATGCGCGTGAACTCGGCGAAGGCGATCGTCAGCAGCGCGAAGTAGGTGCCGCCGATGCCGAAGCGAAACGCCAGCCAGCCCATGAACGAGGCCGCCGCCACGCACACCGCGATCGCGGCCAGCATGCCGAGCCAGGGGACGATGCCATAGTGCTGGTACAGCGCCGCCGCGGTGTACGCGCCCAGGCCGACGAAGAGCGCGTGGCCGAGCGAGAGCTGGCCGCAAAAGCCCATCATCACGTTCCACGCCTGGCCGACGAAGGCGAAGTACAGGATGAGGATCATCACCGACAGCAAGTAGCGGTCGAGCAGCGCCGGCAGCACCAGCAGCAGCGCGAGCAGCGCGGCGAGCGCGACGTGCGAGCGGTTCATCGCGCCTTGAACAGGCCCTGCGGCCTGAATGCGAGCACGAGGATCAGCAGCGCGAACGACAGCATGCTCTTGGCCGACGGCGTGAACAGCAGCCCGGCCACCGACTCGGAGACCCCGATCAGCACGCCGCCGGCCAGCGCGCCGACCATCGAGCCCAGGCCGCCGATGATGACGATGACGAAGGCCAGCAGCGTGTACGCCGGGCCGAGCCCGGGCGTCACGTCGACCAGCAGCGAGAGCAGGCAGCCGGCGACGCCGACGCAGGCCACGCCCAGCCCGAAGGTGAGCGCGTACAGGTGCTTGACGTTCAGGCCCACCACCTGCGCACCGAGCAGGTTGTCGGCGCAGGCACGGATCGCCTTGCCGAACGACGTGTAGCGGAAGATCGCGAACAGCACGGCGCAGGCGAGCAGCGCCACCGCGGCGCAGATCACGCGCACCTTGTCGACCAGCAGCGGGCCGATCTCGTACGAGTCGAGCGCATAGTCGACCTGCACCGCGCGCGCATCGGGCCCGAAGGCCACCAGCAGCGCGTTGACGATCACCAGCGCCAGCGCCAGCAGCAAGATGAACTGCGCGTGTTCCGGGCGCCGGATGAAGGGGTTGATCAGCACCCGCTGCAGCGCGTAGCCGACGGCGAAGAAGGCCAGCGCCATCGGCACCAGCAGCCACAGCGGGTCGATGCCGGCGAGCGCGAACGCGAACACGGCGGCATACATCGCCACCGCCATCAGTTCGCCGTGCGCGAAATTGACGATGCGCACGACGCCGTAGATGACCGACAGGCCGAGCGCCATCAGCCCGTAGACCAGGCCGGTGAGCAGGCCGCTCAGCACGATGTTGGCGATGGCGTCGACTGGCAAGCCGGCGGCTCCTGAAGGTGGTTCGGGCCAGACGGGCGGGCGTTGCGGGCGTTGCGGGCGGTCGACGGGAGGGCACGCGGGCGCGTCCACAACGGCGGGCAACGTGGCGCGCGCCACGGCCCGGGCGGCGCGCGCAGCGCGGCCGATGCTACGCGCGCTGCTGCCAGCCCGGCACCGGGTACACGGGCGCGATCTGCGCCGCCTCCTTGGGCAGCACCACCATCGGCTGGCCGTTGCGGTTCTGGATGCAGGCCGAGGCGATGCGCGTGTTCTGGCCCTTCGCGTCGAAGGTGATCGGGCCGCCGATCATCACGTGCTCGGTGATTTGGGTCTGGCGCAGCGCGTCGGCCAGCGCCTGGCCGTTCGTGCTGCCGGCGCGCTTGTAGGCGTCGGCGGCGATCATCATCGCCTCGAACGTGAAGCCGACGTTCAGCGCATGGAACATCAGCTTTTCCTGCGGGAACTGCTTGTGGAACTGCGCGTCGACGCGCTTGGTCAGCGCGGCGTTCGGGTTGTACCAGGGCACGTTCGAGATGCAGTAGTCGGAGTACTTGTTGCCCAGCGCCTTGTAGAACTGTGCCTCGTACATGCCGGGCGATCCGGGGCTGAGGATGGCCTGCGGCGACCAGCGCTGCTTGACGAGCTCGCGCACCAGCAGCACGGCGTCGTTCAGGCGGCTGACGAGCAGGATGAAGTCGGCGTTGGTGGCCTTGGCCTTGGCCACCTCGACCGACAGGTCGCGCGCCTCGCGGTCGTACGAGATCGTCTCGACGACCTTGAACGGCAGGTAGGTGAGCGTCGGCAGGATGGCGGCGATGCCCTTGGCCATCGAGGTGCCGAAGGTGTCGTTGACGTGCATGAACACGGCGCTGCGCGGCGCCGTGTTGGTGGCCTGGAAGACGTCGCGCGTGAGCGCCAGGCCGTTGCGGATCAGCTCGCCGGCGCTGGGGAAGTTGCGGAACGTGAACTTGAAGCCCTGCTCGGTGATCTGCGGCGCGGCGGCGATGTTGACCACCAGCGGCACCTTGCGCTGCTCGGCCACCTGCGCGATGGCGGCGGTCGGACCGGAGTCGAAGGCGCCCATCAGCAGCTGCGCGCCCTCGTCGATGAGCTTCTCGGCGCGCGAGCGCGCGACGTCGACGTTGGACTCGATGTCGGCGTTCATCAGCTCGACGTCGACGCCGTACATCTCCTTGAGCAGCGGCGGCGAGATGTCGGCGCCGCGCTGGCACGACTGGCCGATGAAGGCCAGCGCCCCCGAGCGCGGCAGCAGCACGCCGACCTTCAGCTTGCTGCCTTGCGCGCGCACCAGGGCCGGTGCGGCCAGCGTGGCGGCGCCGGCACCCGCCGACACCGCGGCCAGGCGGTTGAAATCGCGACGTCTCAGCATGCTCATGAACGATCTCCTGGTTGATGCCTCAAGCTATCACGCCTGGGACGACTTGGCGGCCTGTTCGCGCAGGATGCGCTTCAGGATTTTCCCTGTGGGGCTCTTGGGCAGCTCGGCCACGATGTCGACGCGCGCCGGCACCTTGTAGGCGGCGATGTGGGCGCGGCAAAAGGCGATCACGCCCTCGGCCGTGAGCGTCTGGCCGGGCCGGGCGACCGCCGCCACCACGACCTGCTCGCCCTTGTCCGGGTGCGGCGCGCCGTACACCGCCACCTCCTGCACCTGCGGCAGCTTGTACAGGTACTGCTCGACCTCGGCCGGCCAGACCTTGAAGCCCGAGACGTTGATCATGTCCTTGACGCGGTCGACGATGTAGACGTAGCCGTCGGCGTCCATGCGCCCGATGTCGCCCGAGTGCAGCCAGCCGCCGCGCAGCGCCTGCGCGGTGTCCTGCGGCCGGTTCCAGTAGCCCTGCATGACGCCGGGGCCGCGGATCACGATCTCGCCCCACTCGCCGCGCGGCAGCTCGCGCTCGGAGGCGTCGAAGATCGCCAGCTCGAAGCCCTCGACGGCGCGCCCCACCGAGCCGAAGCGGTGCTCGACGAGGTCGTTGTAGCAGGCGAACGGCGAGCACTCGGTGAGGCCGTAGCCCTCGTAGACGCGGCGGCCGAAGCGCTCGGTCCAGCGCCGCGAGATCTCCTCGGGCATCGTCGCCGCGGCCGACATCTCGTAGCGGATCGACGACAGGTCGAGCTGTGCCGGGTCCATCGCCAGCAGGCCGATGAAGATCGTCGGCACGCCGAAGAACATCGTCACGCGCTCGCGCGCGATGGCCTGCAGCACCTGCTCGGGCGCGTAGCGGCGAAACAGCACCAGCGTGGCGCCGGCGTGCACCGCCGCGTTCATGATGTAGTTCTGGCCGTAGACGTGAAACAGCGGCAGGAAGGCGGCCAGCCGGTCGTCGCCGCGGTAGCCCGAATACCTGGCGGCCGCGGCGGCATTGCTGGCGACGTTGGACTGCGTGAGCGTCACGCCCTTCGGAAAGCCGGTCGTGCCCGACGAGTACAGCAGTGCCGCGGCCGCATCGGCGGCGCAGTCGATGCCGGCCAGGTGCGCGTCGCCGCCGGCGCTCCAGCCGGCCAGCGTCGCCGTGCCGGGCGGCGCGTCGCCCTCGCAGACGACGATCTGCCCGAGTGCCGGGCAGCGCTCGCGCGGCACGAACGGCACCAGTTCGGCGACGGTGAACACCACCTTGGCGCCCGAATCGACGAGCAGGTACTCGACCTCCGCGGTGCGCAAGACGGCGTTGATCGCCACCGTGATGGCGCCCAGCTTCTGCGCCGCGTAGTAGGTGACCAGGTATTCGGCGATGTTGGGCAGGTACAGCGCGACGCGGTCGCCCGCGCCCACGCCATGCGCGCGCAGCGCATGCGCCAGCCGCGAGGCCGCGGCGTCGAGTTCGGCGTAGCTCGTGCGCCGGCCTTCGAACAGCACGGCCGGGTGGTCGGGCCGCTCGACGGCCCAGCGCTCCAGATGGGACGCGAGGTTCATTTGCCGTTCTCCATGGCTATGCCTTATAACGATCGCGATGTCGCACGGGAATGCTCGGCAACCCCGAGGGCGCGCGGACGCACTCGACTACGGCGCGCTGCAGCATGCGATCGGCTACCAGATCCATCTCGCGGAACTGGCGAACCTGCAGGGCTTCGCGCGTGCCTTCGCCGGCACCGGCGCGACGCCGGCGCGCTTCACGGCGCTCGAGCTGATCGGCTGCAATCCCGGTCTGCGGCCCAGCGTGCTCGCCGCCGCGATGGCCGTCGAGCGCTCGAACCTGGTGGCGATCCTGCGCTTCCTGCACGAAAGCGGCTGGATCGCGACGGGCGCGGGATCGAACCGGCGCGAGAAGTCGCTCGCCCTGACCGCGGCAGGCGAGGCGGCACTGGCCGACCTGAGGCGGCGGCTCGAGGCGCACGACGCCGCGCTGGGCGCACGCTGCTCGCCGTGCGAGCGCCGCCAGCTCGCGGCCCTGCTGGCCAAGATCGTCGGCGTGGTGCCGCTGCCGCGCTGAGCGCGCACGAGCGCCCGGCAGCACGGGCCTTGCGATGTATCACCGTCGGGCGGCGTTGCGCGCCGTACGATCTTCGACGGCAGTGCATCGCTGTGTTGCCTCTCCGAGGCCGCAGGCCCGATCCTCGCGCCGCGGCGGCAAAGCCGCGTCAGCGGCATCGCGCCGGCTGCAGATTCACCGTCCAACCCGAGGAATGCCGAAGTGAAAAGCAAGCCCCAGATCGTGCAGGTCGGCTGCGGCAACATGGCGAAGATGACGGTGGCCTATGCGCTCGACAAGGGCGCGCACATCGTCGGCGCGGTCGACCACCGGCCCGAGATCATCGGCCGCGACCTGGGGGAGGTCCTCGATCTGGGCCGGCCGCTCGGCGTGGCCGTCGGCGGCGATCTGGCCGCGACGCTCGACGCCGCCTACGGCGACGCGCCGGCGAACGCGCTCGGCAAGCGCAACCGGTTCGCCATCGTCACGACGACGTCGCTGCTCGCCGAGGTCGGCGCCACACTGCAGGAATGCGCGCGGCGCGGCATCAACACCTACACGACGTGCGAGGAAGCGCACTTTCCGTGGCTGAGTGCGCTCACCATGGCCAGGGAGATCGACGTGCTGGCCAAGGCCCACGGCGCGACCGTCACCGGCGGCGGCTACCAGGATCTGTTCTGGGGCCACGAGGTCGTGGCGCTGGCTGGCGCCTGTCACCGCATCGCGCGCATCCACGGCGCATCGCGCTATAACGTCGATCACTACGGCATCGCGCTGGCGCAGATCCATGGCGCCGGCTTCACGCGGGACGAATTCGAAGCCAGGATTGCCGCGCCGTCGCGCAAGACCTTCCGCGAGTTCCTCGCCGGCATGGACGCGGGCAGCATCGAACCCGGTTATTCGTGGACCGTCAACGGATGGCTCGCTTCGCGGCTCGGACTCACGGTCGTCGATCAGGTGCAGGAGTGCATCCCCACCTTCGCCGACACGGAGCTGCAATCGTCGACGCTGGGGCGCACGATCGGGGCGGGCGAGGTCACCGGCATGATCGGTCGCGCCACGACCCGCACGGCCGAAGGCATCGAGATCGTGTTCGATGCCATCGGCTGCGTCTACGGCGCGCACGACAAGGATTTCAACAACTGGAAGATCCACGGCGTGCCGGACTGCAATGTCGTGAATGCAGAGCCCGCCACACCGCAACACACGTGCGCCACCGCCGTCAACCGCCTGATCGACCTGTACCACGCGCCCGCCGGCTACGTGACGAGCGACCGACTCCCGCCGGCGCGCTTCTTTGCGTCGGCCGAGCGCTACGTCATCGAGAGCTGAGAGCGCACGTCGCGGCCGGGGCGGGCGCCGCGGCGTGTCGACGCGCGGCGCGCGCGCCCAACCCGCCGAGGCCTTCGACATGCGTGTAGCCCTGCTCGGCGCCGGCCACATCGGCCGCGCCATTGCCCGCCTGCTCGGCCGCTCGGGCGACTACGAGGTGACGGTGGTCGACCGCAGCGCCGCCGCGCTGGCGCAACTCGCCGGCGAGCCGGTCGCCACCGTGCAGGCCGACACCGGCCAGGCCGATGCGCTGGCGCGCGTGCTGCGCGGCCGCGAGCTGGTGGTCAACGCGCTGCCCTACCCCCTCGCGACGCTCGCGGCCACCGCGGCGCGCGCGGCCGGCTGCCACTACTTCGATCTGACCGAAGACGTGGCGGCCACGCGCCTCGTCAAGGGGCTCGCGGCCGACGCCGCCACCGTCTTCATGCCGCAGTGCGGCCTGGCGCCGGGCTTCATCGGCATCGTCGCGAACCAGCTCGCGCAGGGTTTCGACACCCTGCACGACCTCGAGCTGCGCGTCGGCGCGCTGCCGGCCTTCCCGACCAACTCGCTCAAGTACAACCTGACCTGGAGCGTCGACGGACTCATCAACGAGTACTGCCGGCCCTGCGAGGCGATCCGCGACGGCGAGCGGCTCGAGCTGCTGCCGCTCGAAGGGTTCGAGCACTTCAGCGTCGACGGCGTCGAGTACGAAGCCTTCAACACCAGCGGCGGGCTGGGCACGCTGTGCGAGACGCTGGCCGGCCGCGTGCGCAACCTCGACTACAAGAGCGTGCGCTACCCCGGCCACCGCGCGCTGATGAAGATGCTGCTCGAGGAACTGCAGCTCAACCGGGACCAGGAGACGCTCAAGAACATCATGCGCCGGGCGATCCCGAGCACGATGCAGGACGTGGTGCTGATCTTCGTCACCGCCAGCGGCCTGCGCGAGGGCGTGCTGATGCAGGAGGTGTTCGCGCGCAAGATCTTTGCTGTGCGCGACCCCGACCAGGAGCCGCAGTCGGCGATCCAGATCACCACCGCGGCGGCCCTGTGCGCCGCGGTCGACCTGTTTCGCGAAGGCCGGCTGCCGCAGCGCGGCTTCGTCGCGCAGGAGCAGATCAAGCTGCCCGAGTTCCTGGCCAACCGCTACGGGCGCGCCTACGAGCAGTTCAGGCAGGTCGAGAGCATCTGCTGAGCCGCGGCCCGCGCTTGCGTCCATTTGCATCCGGCCGCCCGACCCCGTGAACACGATGCCTCTGTCCGGACGCGACATCCGCGCCGCCATCGTCGACCTCGACGGCACGCTGGTCGACACGGTCGGCGACTTCGAGGTCGCGCTCGCGCGCGCGCTCGCCGACCTGGGCTATGCGCCGGTGACGCGCGAGTTCATCCGCGTCACCGTGGGCAAGGGATCGGAGCACCTGCTGCGCTGCACGCTCGCGCAGGTCGGTGCCCCGGCGGCCCTGTACGACGCGGCGTGGCGGCGCTACCAGCACCACTACCTGGCGGTCAACGGCGAGCATGCGACGGTGTTCCCCGGCGTGCCCGAAGGCCTGCGCGCGATGCGCACCGCCGGCTGGCGGCTGGCCTGCCTGACCAACAAGCCCACCGCCTTCGCGCGGCCGCTGCTCGCGACGAAGGGGCTGGACGCCTTCTTCGACCACACCTTCGGCGGCGATGCGTTTGCGCGCAAGAAGCCCGACCCGCTGCCGCTCGTCGAGACCTGCCGCATCCTGGGCAGTGCGCCGGCCGCCACCCTGATGGTGGGCGACTCGGGCAACGACGCGGCCGCCGCACGCGCCGCGGGCTGCCCGGTGGTGCTGGTGAGCTACGGCTACAACCACGGCGAGCCGATCGCCGCGGCCGGCGCCGATGCCGTCGTCGACCGGCTCGACCAGGTGGTGCCGCTGCTGCAGCGGCGCTGAAGCCGGCGCAGCGCGCGTGGGATGAGCGCTGCTAGACTCGCCGCCATGTCCACGCTTCGTGACATCACCGGGGCTTGCACGCGTACCCGGGTCGGCACGGCCGACCGGGGAGCCTGGCCCTGGCGCCGCTGGCAGCGCATCGTCGCCTGACCTGCCTGCGGCCGGCCTGCCCTGCGGGGCGCTGCCGGAACCCCGGCCCGCAAGCCGGCAAGCCCGCAAGCCCACCAGCCCCAACGGCGGCATCGGCCGCCGCGCCTTCCCCGAGGGCCACGAAGTGATCACCGAACTCGAATTCAGGAGCCTTGCACGGCAGGGCTACAACCGCATTCCGCTGCTCGTCGAGGCGTTCGCCGACCTCGAGACGCCGCTGTCGCTGTATCTCAAGCTCGTCGGCGGCGCCCGCCACGGCTTCCTGCTCGAATCGGTGGTGGGCGGCGAGCGCTTCGGGCGCTACTCGTTCATCGGGCTGCCGGCGCGCACGCTGCTGCGCGCGAGCGGCTGGCGCAGCGAGGTCGTGACCGACGGCGAGGTGGTCGAGGCGCACGAGGGCAACCCGCTGGACTTCATCGCCGCGTACCGGAAGCGTTTTCGGGTCGCACTGCGCCCGGGGCTGCCGCGCTTTTGCGGCGGCCTGGCCGGCTACTTCGGCTACGACGCGGTGCGCTACATCGAGCCGCGGCTGGCCGGCACCTGGAAGGCGGGCGGCCTCGACGTGCCCGACGTGCTGCTGCTGCAGTGCGAGGAACTGGCCGTCATCGACAACCTCTCGGGGCGCTTGTATCTCATCGTCTATGCCGACCCGGCGCAACCCGAGAGCTACGCGCGCGCCAAGCGCCGCCTCACGGCGCTCACCGACAAGCTGCGCTACAGCGTCAGCGCACCTGCCGTGCGGCGCGGGCCGAGCCATGCCGTGGAGCGCGAATTCGCCCAGGCCGACTACCTGGCGGCCGTGGCGCGCGCCAAGGACTACATCGCCGCCGGCGACATGATGCAGGTGCAGATCGGCCAGCGGCTCAAGAAGCGCTACACCGAAAGCCCGCTCGCGTTGTACCGCGCGCTGCGCTCGCTCAACCCATCGCCGTACATGTACTACTACGAGATGGGCGAGTTTCAGATCGTCGGCGCCAGCCCCGAGATCCTGGTGCGCCAGGAGCGCGTGCACGACGGCGAACGCGAGATCGAGAAGGTCACGATCCGCCCGCTGGCCGGCACGCGCCCGCGCGGCGCCACGCCCGAACGCGACCTGGCGCTCGAAGCCGAGCTCTCGGCCGACCCCAAGGAGCGCGCCGAGCACCTGATGCTGATCGACCTCGCGCGCAACGACATCGGCCGCATCGCGCGCGTCGGCAGCGTGAAGGTGAGCGACGCCTTCGCCATCGAGCGCTACTCGCACGTCATGCACCTCGTCAGCAACGTCGAGGGCGAGCTGCTGCCCGGCCTGGACAGCCTCGACGTGCTGCGCGCCACCTTTCCGGCCGGCACGCTCACCGGTGCGCCCAAGGTGCGCGCGATGGAGATCATCGACGAGCTCGAGCCCGTCAAGCGCGGCATCTACGGCGGCGCCTGCGGCTACCTGAGCTTCGCCGGCGACATGGACGTGGCGATCGCCATCCGCACCGGCATCGTCAAGGACCAGACGCTGTACGTGCAGGCGGCGGCGGGCATCGTCGCCGATTCGCAGCCCGAGCTCGAGTGGAAGGAGACCGAGGCCAAGGCGCGCGCGCTGATCCGCGCCGCCGAGCTGGTGGAAGAGGGGTTCTGAAGCGCGCCGCGTCCTCGCGACGGGTGGGCACAATGTCGCCACGATGGCCCGCCGTCCCAGCCCCCTGACCTTCGTCGACGTGCACGGCCGCCCGCTCGGCGCCGCCGACGCGCTGGTGCACACCGTCAAGCAGGCCGCCGAGGAGGCGCGCGCGGACGAGCTCGCCGCGGCGCTGGCGCCGGCCGACCGCGAGCGCGTCTTCGATGCCCTCGTGCTGGCCGGCTGGCGGCGCAGCAAGACCGCGCTCGTGAACTTCCTGCGCGCGCTGCAATGGACGCGCGAGCGCGGCGGCCAGTTCGGCGGCGCCGAGGTCGGCGCGGCGCTGCGCCTGCTGCACGGCGCCGGCCGGGTGGTGGCGCACGAAGGCGAAGGCTGGAGCGTGCCCGCGGCCACGGCCGAGGCGCGCCTGGGCTCGCTGCTGCGCGATGCGCAGACGCCCGGCTGGTGGCGCGCCTGGCTGTGGGTTGCCGCCGGGGCCTACGGGCCGATGGATCGCGCGCCGTCGTACTTCACGCCGCGCGATCGCAACGAGGCCATGGCGCTGCTGCGGCTCGTGCTCGCCGGCGGCATCGACGCGAAGACCTACGCATCGATGCAGCACGGCGTGCTCGCGCGCGTCAACCTGCTCGACATCGTGTTCGAGGTGCTGGCGCAGCTGCTGCGCCTGGAGTTGTTCGACCGCGTCCACGCGCCGCTGCTGTGGGCGCTGCTCGGCGTCGTCGACGAGTACGGACTGCTCGAGCGCGCGCCGGCGCTGCTGCAATGGGTCGAGCGGCACCTGGACGAAGCGCCCGCCCAGAGCGCAGCCGGCCTGCGCCTGCGCGTCGCCGAGCACCGCCTGCACCGCGGTGACTTCGAAGGCGCTGCCGCAGCCATCGCAGGCGAGCCGGCCGCCGCGCCCTTCCTGCCGCTGCTCGAGTCGCTGCGCCCGGCGCTCCAGGGGCGTTTCGACGAAACGGCGGCGGCCTTCCCGCCGGCGCGGAAGGCGCTCGGTGCGCACCTGGGCAAGCGGCGCGGCTTCGCACCGCAAAGCCTGCTGCAGTGCTACCCGCTGGCGCTGATGGCCCGCCCCGATGCCCAGGCCTGGGCGACGGCGCGCAAGTTCTGCATCGCGCAGTCGGGCAGCCGCACGCCGCCGTATCAAGACCCGTGGGGCCTGTGGGCGCACGCGCTGGCGGTGCGCCTGGGCGACGAGCGGCTCGAGCCGGACGCGCTGAAGGCCGAGGCGCGCTGGGGCAATGTCGCCGCCGACCCCGATCGCCAGGCCGACCGGTTGGTGCTCGCGGCCTGGCTGGCCCAGGCGCCCAAGGGCTGGCGGCCGGCGCTCCTGCAGTCGATGGTCGACGGCCTGCACGCCGCCGGGCTGGCGTGGAAGGCCGACCTCGTGCTGCAGGCGTGTCACCAGCTCGGCCTGCCGCTGCCGGCGCGCCCCGCCGATGCGCCGCCGCCGTGGCCGGTGGCGTACTTCAGGCCGCGTCAGGATGCCTGGCGCGAAGCGCTGGCGGCGATCACCGCCCTGGGCGAAGGCGGCGGCGCGAGCGCCGACAAGCCGCTGCTCACGCTGCGGTGGCGCCTCAGCCTCGACCGCGAAGGCCGCGTGCACGACCTGCAGGCGTTCGAGCCCGCAGCCACGGCACGCGGCAAGCCCAAGCCGCTGACTCCGATGCAGATGGGCAAGCGCACGCGGCTCGATCCGCGCGATGCCGCCGTGGCGCGCGCGCTGCGCCCCGGCCGCCACCGCGCCAGCGACGTCTCGTTCGATCTCGTGCAGGCCGTGCAGGCGCTGCAGGGCCACCCGGCGCTGGTCTTCGACGACGCGCCCGAGATCGCGGTCGAGCTCGTCGAAGGCCTGCCGGTGCTCGAGCTGCGCCGCCAGCGCCGCGGCGCCGCCGGCGCGGCCGACAGCGCCGGCGGGAACGACAGCGGCGACGCGGGCAGCGAGGAGCGCCCGCGCCTGCCCGCCGGCGAGCATTTCGTCTTCCATCTGCACGACCCGGTGCTCGCCGAATCGGACCCCGAGCTCGACCACCACCGGCCCGGATACGACCAGATCGACGCCGAGATCGAGCGCCGCAACGGCGTGCGCATCGTGCGTGACAGTCCCGAGCGCGCGCGGCTGATCCGCATCACGCCGGCACACCGGCGCGTCGCCGAGCTGGTGGCGCAGCGCTGGACGGTGCCGGTGGACGCCGGCGCCGAGCTCGATGCCGCGCTGCGCGTGCTCACGGGCCATTTCGTCGTGCACAGCGACGCCGCCGCCGGCGAACCGGTGGCGGCCGACGCGCGGCTGCTGGCGCGGCTGCAGCCGCGCGGTGACGCGCTGCGCCTGACGCTGGCGGTGCGCCCCTTCGGCGACCTCGGGCCGGCGCTCGCGCCGGGGCAGGGCCGCGCGCGCCTCATGACGCTGCACCGCGGCGTGAGCCTGGCCACCGAACGCGACCTCGACGCCGAGCGTGGCCACCTCGCGACGGTGTTCGAGCGCCTGCCCTTCCTGGCCGCGGCCGACGACGAGCTGCCCGTCGACGGCAGCTGGCTGCTCGAGGACCCCGAGCAGGCGCTGGCCGCCGTGCACCAGCTCGGCGAACTCGCCGCCGCCGCCGCGTCCGTGCGCGCCATCGAATGGCCGCAGGGCCGGCCGGTGCGCGTGCTGGCGCCCGACGCCAAGGCCTTCGCCACCACGCTCGCGAGCGGCCGCGACTGGTTCGCGCTCGACGGCCAGTTGCAGCTCGACGAAGGCCGCGTGCTGTCGCTGCAGCAGCTGCTCGGGCTGCTGCGCGACGCCCAGGGCAGCCGCTACGTGGCGCTGGGCGAAGGCCAGTACCTGCGCCTGGCCGACCAGCTGCGCCAGCGCCTGGCCGAGCTCGACGCGCTGGCCGAGACGCGTGCCGACGGCCTGAAGCTGGGCTGCACCGCCGGCGTCTGGCTCGCCGACGCGGCGGGTGAACTGGGCCTGAACGGCGACGCCGCCTGGCGCCGCCGCGCCGCCGATCTCGAACGTGCCGCCGCGCTCGAGCCCGCGGTGCCGCCGGGGCTGCAGGCGGCGCTGCGGCCCTACCAGGCGGAAGGCTACGTGTGGCTGCGCCGCCTGGCAGAAGCGGGCTTCGGTGCCATCCTGGCCGACGACATGGGCCTGGGCAAGACGGTGCAGACGCTCGCCTTGCTGCTGGCGCGCGCCGCCGCCGGGCCGGCGCTCGTCGTCGCGCCCACCAGCGTGGCCGACAACTGGGCTGCGGAGACGGTGCGCTTCGCGCCGGGCCTGCGCTGCGCCGTCTACGGCCGCGGCGAAGGCGAGCGTGCGGCGCAGATCGAGGCGGCAGCCGCCGGCGACGTGCTGGTCGTCTCGTACGCGCTCTTGCTGCGCGACGCCGACGCCTTTGCCGCCCGGCCCTGGGCGACGCTCGTGCTCGACGAGGCGCAGGCGCTGAAGAACGCCGCCACCCAGCGCGTGCAGGCGGTGGCCGCATTGCAGGCGGGCTTTCGCCTCGCGCTGTCGGGCACGCCGGTGGAAAACCGCCTGGCCGACCTGTGGTCGATCATGAACCTGCTCAACCCCGGGCTGCTGGGCAGCGCCGCGCGCTTTGCCGAACGCTTCGCCAACCCGATCGAGCGCCAGCGCAGCGAGGCCGCGCGCGCACGGCTGCGCCGGCTCGTCTCGCCGTTCCTGCTGCGGCGCACGAAGGCGCAGGTGCTCACCGACCTGCCGCCGCGCACCGAGATCGTCCAGCGCATCGAGCCCCAGGCCGACGAGCGCGCCTTCCTCGAGGCGATGCGCCGCGACGCGCTGGCGCGCATCGCGCAGCTCGACCCGGCCGACCCGAACAAGAACCGCTTCAATGTGCTGGCCGAGCTGACGCGGCTGCGCCGCGCCGCCTGCGACCCGCGGCTGGCCGCGCCCGAGCTGGGCCGCATCGGCGCCAAGGTGCAGGCCTTCGAGCGCCTGGCCGCCGAGCTCGTCGAGTCGCGCCATCAGGCGCTGGTGTTCAGCCAGTTCACCGACTTCCTGAAGCTGCTCGCCGAGCGGCTGGACGCCGCCGGCCTGCGCTACCAGTACCTGGACGGCAGCACCCCGGCGGCGGCGCGCGGCGAGCGCGTCGCCGCATTCCAGCGCGGCGAGGCCGACCTCTTCCTCGTCAGCCTGAAGGCCGGCGGCTTCGGCCTCAACCTCACGGCGGCCGACTACGTCGTCATCGCCGACCCGTGGTGGAACCCGGCCGCCGAAGACCAGGCCATGGGCCGCGCGCACCGCATCGGCCAGCAGCGCCCGGTGACCGTGTACCGCCTCGTCACCGCCGGTTCGATCGAGGAGCGCATCGTCGCGCTGCACCAGGACAAGCGCGAACTCGCCGAAGGCCTGCTCGCCGAACAGGACGGCGGTGCGCCGCTGGCGGCCGGTGAGTTGATCGAGCTGCTGCGCGACGCCGCGGCCCCATGACCTCGCGCGTTGCGCCGCGGACGCACCCGCACGGCCAGCCGTACCGCGACGGGCCCCGAGAAACCCCGGCCCGGCGGCACGCCCCGGCCATAATCGCCCGATGTCTGCGATCCGTGCGATCACCGCAGCGCACTCGGGCTGGCGTTGGCGCAAGCCATCGGCCTGAGCACACCCGCACCTCGGGCGGCCGCCGGCGCGGACCCGCCCCAAGCCCCATCCAGCCTGGCCGCATCGCGCCTCGCCGGCGCCGCGAGCAGCGGGTCGTCGGGCGGGCACCGAGTCAGGATGCCTGCGGGCGCATCCGATGGCATCGAAGGGTTGGAGCGCACATGCTGCTGATGATCGACAACTACGACTCGTTCACCTACAACCTCGTGCAGTACTTCGGCGAGCTGGGCGAGGAGGTGCGCGTGGTGCGCAACGACGCGATCACGCTCGAGGGCATCGCAGCGCTCGCGCCGACGCGGCTCGTCCTCTCGCCGGGCCCGTGCACGCCGGCCGAGGCGGGCATCTGCATCGAGTCGATCCGGCACTTCGCCGGTAAGCTGCCGCTCTTGGGCGTGTGCCTGGGGCACCAGGCGATCGGCGCGGCGCTGGGCGGCAAGGTCGTGCGCGCCAGGCAGCAGATGCACGGCAAGACGAGCGTCGTGCGCAACGACGGGCGCGGCGTGTACATGGGGCTGCCCGAGCGCTTCCAGGTCGTGCGCTACCACTCGCTGGCGATCGAGCGCGAGTCGCTGCCGGCCGAGCTCGTGGTCACGTCCGAGACCGACGATGGCGAGATCATGGGGGTGCGCCATCGCGGGCTGGCGGCCACGCGCACACCGCTCGAAGGCGTGCAGTTTCACCCCGAGAGCATCCTGGGCGAGCACGGCCACGCGATGCTGCGCAACTTCCTGCAGATGTCGGCCTGAGCGCGCAGGCCATTCGAAGAGGCGATCACGATGTCCATCACGAACACCGACGCGCTGGTGCGCGTCATCGAGCACCGCGAGATCTTCCACGACGAGATGCTGGCGCTGATGCGCCGCATCATGGGCGGCGAGATGAGCCCGGTGATGATCGCTGCGCTCACCGTCGGCCTGCGCGTCAAGAAGGAGACGATCGGCGAGATCGCCGCCGCGGCGCAGGTGATGCGCGAGTTCGCGCTGCCGGTGCCGGTGGCCGATCGCCGGCATCTGGTCGACATCGTCGGCACCGGCGGCGACGCCTCGCACACCTTCAACATCAGCACGGCGGCGATGTTCGTCGCCGCCGGCGCCGGCGCGCGCGTGGCCAAGCACGGCGGGCGCGCGGTGTCGTCCACCTCGGGCAGCGCCGACGTGCTCGAAGCGCTGGGCGCGCGCATCGACCTCGGCCCCGAGCAGGTGGCCACCTGCCTGGCCGAGACCGGCATCGGCTTCATGTTCGCGCCCGGCCATCACAGTGCGATGAAGCACGCCGCGCCGGTGCGCAAGGAGCTGGGCGTGCGCACGATCTTCAACATCCTGGGGCCGCTCACCAACCCGGCCGGCGCGCCCAACCAGCTGCTGGGCGTGTTCCACCCCGACCTCGTCGGCATCCAGGTGCGCGTGCTGCAGCGCCTGGGCAGCGAGCACGTGATGGTGGTCTACGGCATGAACGGCATGGACGAGATCTCGCTGTCGGGCGAGACCCTGGTGGGTGAGCTCGAGCGTGGCGAGGTGCGCGAGTACAGCGTGCATCCGAGCGACTTCGGCCTGCCGGTGTACGACTCGCGCGTGCTGCGGGTCGGCAGCAAGGAGGAATCGGTCGTGTGCCTGCAGCGTGCGCTCGCAAACGAGGACGGCCCGGTGCGCGACGTGGTGCTGCTCAACGCCGGCGCGGCGCTGTACTGTGCCGGCGTCGCCTCGTCGATCGCCGAGGGCGTCAAGCGCGCGCGCGACGCGGTCGCCTCGGGCGCGGCGCTGCGCAAGCTCAGCCAGTGGGTGGCGCTCACGCAGAAGATCAAGTCCGCGGCGGGCTGAGGGCGCGATGGCCGACATCCTCGAGCGCATCGTCGCCGTCAAGCGCGACGAGATTGCCGCCGCGCGTGCGCGGCGCAGCCTGGCCAGCTGGCGCGCCGACGCCGAGGCGCGCACCGCCGCGGGCGACCGGCGCGACTTTGCCGGCGCGCTGCGCGCGCGCGTGGCTGCCGGCGCCGCGGCGGTGATCGCCGAAGTCAAGAAGGCGAGTCCGAGCAAGGGCGTGCTGCGCGAGCACTTCGTGCCGGCCGAGATCGCGGCCGGCTACGAACGCGGCGGCGCGGCGTGCCTGAGCGTGCTCACCGACCGCGGCTTCTTCCAGGGCGCCGACGCCCATCTCGAAGAGGCGCGCTCGGCGTGCACGTTGCCGGTGCTGCGCAAGGACTTCGTCGTCGACGAATACCAGGTCGCGCAGGCGCGCGCGATCGGCGCCGACTGCATCTTGCTCATCGTCGCCTGTCTGGACGACGCGCAGCTGGCTGACCTCGAGGCCGCCGCCGCCGCGCTCGGCCTCGGCGTGCTGGTCGAGGTGCACGATGGCGCGGAGCTCGAACGCGCGCTCGCGCTGCGCACGCCGCTGCTGGGCATCAACAACCGCAACCTGCGCAGCTTCGACGTCTCGCTCGAGACGACCCTCGACCTGCTGCCGCGCGTGCCGGCCGCCCGGCTGCCCGTCACCGAGTCCGGCATCCTGACGCGCGCCGACGTGCAGCGCCTGCGTGGCGCAGGCGTGCACGCCTTCCTCGTCGGCGAGGCCTTCATGCGCGCCGACGACCCGGGTGCGGCGCTGGCGGCGCTCTTCGCGTGAGCCGGCTCGGCGAGCCGCTCGACCGGCTGCTGGCCGCGCCGCTGGGGGACTGGCAGCCGATCGTCGCCGCCTGGCGCGCCGGTGCCGACGGTGAGCGCCTGGTGCGCGCCGTCGAGGCACGACGGGCGGGCGGCGCGGCCATCCATCCGGCCGACGTGTTTCGCGCGCTGCGCCTCACCCCGCTGGCCGCCACGCGCGTCGTCATCCTCGGCCAGGATCCCTACCACGGCCGCGGGCAGGCCGAAGGCCTGGCCTTCTCGGTGCCCGAGGGGGTGACGCCGCCGCCCAGCCTGCGCAACATCTTCGATGAACTGCAGCGTGACCTCGGACTGGCGCGGCCCGCGTCGGGCTCGCTCGTGCGCTGGGCCGAGCGCGGCGTGCTGCTGCTCAACGCGGTGCTGACGGTCGAGGAGGCGCGCGCCGGCAGTCATGCCGGACTGGGCTGGCAGAGTCTGACCGAGCGCATCGTCGCCGCGGCGGCGATCGATCCGCAGCCGCGGGTCTTCATGCTGTGGGGTGCGCACGCCCGGCGGCTGGCGCCGCTCGTCGCGGCGTCTTGGCGCGAGCGCCACGGCCTGCGCGCCCTGCCGCATTGCGTGTTGCAGGCCAACCACCCGTCGCCGCTGTCGGCGCGGCGCCCGCCGCTGCCCTTCTTCGGTTGTGGACACTTCGGCAAGGCGTCACGCTTCCTGCGGGCCAGCGGGCGCGCTGCGATGGATTGGAGCCTGCAGGGAACGACTGTCCTGGCGGCAGTCAGCTAAATGCGAGAGTGTGCGCACACATAGACATCGTGCGGTCCGGTCGGCCGAGGCGGCGTCGGACTGCTGCACGGCAACCTTGTGCGTCGGGCGGGCACGCCGGATCGCAGCTTCCTGTGCGTGCTAGAATGACCGGCTCTCTGGAGGGGTGCCCGAGTGGCTAAAGGGGGCAGACTGTAAATCTGTTGGCTTACGCCTACGTTGGTTCGAATCCAACCTCCTCCACCAGAGAGACCCGCCCGGCTGCAGTGCCGCCGCAGCCGTCTGCGGAGGTGGCGCCCCGCGGGAGTAGTTCAATGGCAGAACCTTAGCCTTCCAAGCTAATGACGCGGGTTCGATTCCCGTCTCCCGCTCCAGCGCAAGAAGGCCTGCACCGTCGCTACCGGTCTGTCGAAGGCGCGCCGTCGCCAGACCCGTACCGACGCCCATGTGGCTCAGTGGTAGAGCACTCCCTTGGTAAGGGAGAGGTCGCGCGTTCGATCCGCGCCATGGGCACCAGCACAACGAGCAACCGAATTCATCGATTTCAGCCAGGAGCTTCGAGATGGCAAAGAGCAAGTTCGAGCGCACCAAGCCGCACGTGAACGTGGGCACGATCGGACACGTGGACCACGGCAAGACGACGCTGACGGCGGCGCTGACGAC
>JAFECX010000033.1 GCA_018241895.1 Pseudomonadota bacterium | reverse complement strand
CGGCCGCCGAGGCCGCCGCGTCGCTGCCCGCCACCGCCCAGGCCGCGCTCGCCGCCCCGCCTGGCGCCCAAGGCACGACGGCGCCGGCACAGGCGCGCCTCGCGCTCGGCCCCGGGCACCCCGACTTCGCGCGCCAGCTCGGCGCGCAGCTCACGACCTTCGTGCGCCAGGGCGTCGAGTTCGCCCGCATCGAGCTGCATCCGGCGGAACTGGGCCCGCTCACGCTGCAGATCCAGCTCGACGGGCAGCGCGCCCAGGTGCACTTCGCCGCCGAGCGCGTCGAGACGCGGCAAGCGCTCGATGCCGCGTTGCCGACCTTGGCCGGCAGCCTGCGCGACGCCGGCCTGACGCTCGCCGGCGGTGGCGTGTTCCAGCAGCCGCGCGACACGCCGGCGCAAGACGGCGGCACGACCCCGCGCCCGAACGCCGGGCGCGACGCGGCCGCCGAAGGCGCAGCGCCGAACGCGGCGGCCGCGCCAGCCGAAGCGCCGACGCGCCGGCGCGGCGTCGTCGATCTCGTGGCCTGAACGCGGCCGGTCAGGGTCGCTTTCGGGCCGCTTATCGGCGCATCGGCGGCGCCGGCCGGCCTGAACAATGGTTCGCATCGGCCCGCGCACCGCTCGCGCGCCGGGGCCGCGAGCCGCCACGAACCCCCACGTCACCCGGGAGCGAAGATGTCCACCGCCACCGTCGCCGATGCCGCACCGGTGCCCGTCAAGAACAGCAAGAAGCGGCTCATCGTCATCGCCGCTGCGGCCGCACTGCTGCTCGTCGTCGTCGCCGCAGCCGCGGTGTGGCTGCTGCGCAAGCCCGCCCACGACGGCGCGCGCGACGGCGAGGCCAGCGCCGAGTCGGCCAAGCCGGGCAAGGCCGCCAGGCACGACGGCACGCCGACGTTCGTCGCGCTCGACCCGTTCACGGTCAACCTCGCCGATCGCGAGACCGAGCGCTACGCGCAGGTGGCGGTGACGCTCGAGCTCGACGACGCCAAGCTCGGCGAGCAGATCAAGACCTTCATGCCGGCCGTCCGCAACAACGTGCTGCTCGCGATCGCCGACAAGACGGCGGCGCAGCTCATGGACCGCGACGGCAAGCGCCGCCTGGCGGCCGAGATCCGCCGCGAGACGGCGCGCGCGCTCGGCCACGACGCCGGCAAGGCGCGCGACGACGAGGGGCCGGTGCGCGCCGTGCACTTCTCGAACTTCATCATCCAGTAGCCGCGGCACGCCGGACGACGCCCGGGCGCGCGCGATGAACCAGCAGATCCTCTCGCAAGACGAAGTCGATGCCCTGCTGCAGGGCATCACCGGCGAAAGCCAGAAGCTCGACCAGGAGGAAGAGCAGGGCCATGGCATCCGCGACTACGACCTGTCGAGCCAGGAACGCATCGTCCGCGGCCGCATGCCGACGATGGAGGTCATCAACGAGCGCTTCGCGCGCAACGTGCGCATCGGCCTGTTCAACCTCATCCGCAAGGCGCCCGAGGTCGCCATCGGCGGCATCAAGGTGCAGAAGTTCAGCGCCTTCCTGCGCGAGATCGTGGTGCCGACCAACTTCAACATCGTCTCGGTCAAGCCGCTGCGCGGCAACGGGCTCGTGATCTGCGACCCGAGCCTGGTGTTCGCGGTCATCGACGCGCTGTTCGGCGGCGCCGGCAAGTACCACACGCGCATCGAGGGCCGCGACTTCAGTCCGACCGAGCTGCGCGTCATCCTGCGCCTGGTGGAGACCATCGCCGCCGAATACAAGAAGGCGTGGGTCGGCATCTATCCGATCGAGCTCGAGTACCAGCGCTCGGAGATGCAGCGGCAGTTCGCCAACATCGCCACGCCGAGCGAGATCGTGATCGCCACCACGTTCACGCTCGAGATCGGCGAGGTCTCGGGCGCGGTGCACCTGTGCATGCCCTACAGCACGCTCGAGCCGATCCGCGACCTGCTGTACTCGACGATCCAGGGCGACAGCGCCGAGCCCGACCGGCGCTGGGTCAACCTGCTCAAGCAGCAGATCCAGGCCGCCGAGGTCGACCTCGTGGCCGAACTGGCGACGGCGCCGGCCACCGTGGAGCAGCTGCTCTCGTTCAAGCCGGGCGACTTCATCGAGCTCGACCTGGACCCGATGATCCAGGCCAAGGTCGACGGCGTGCCGGTGTTCGACTGCCATTACGGCACCTCCAGCAACCGCTATGCGATCCGCATCGATCGCCTCATCACCAGCTCCAACCAGGGCTGGCTCGGAGAACAGGCCCATGGCTGACCCGGCAGGCGCCGCCGACGGCGGCATGAGCGAAGAGGACCGCATGGCCGCCGAGTGGGCGGCGGCGCTCGCCGAGAGCAAGGGCGGCGGCGACGAGGGCGACGTCGCCAGCGAGGTCGCGGCGCCTGCCGCATCGGTGGCGCCGGCCAGCTTCGCCAGCTTCGCGCCGGGCAAGAGCCTCGCCTCGGCGGCGGGCAACGACCTCAACATGATCCTCGACATCCCGGTCCAGCTCACCGTCGAGCTGGGCCGCACGAGGATCCCGATCAAGCACATCCTGCAGCTCGCGCAGGGCTCGGTGGTCGAGCTCGAGACGCTGGCCGGAGAGCCGATGGACGTGCTCGTCAACGGCTACCTGATCGCGCAGGGCGAGGTGGTGGTGGTGAACGACAAGTTCGGCATCCGCCTCACCGACATCGTGACGCCCAGCGAGCGCATGCGGCGCCTGTCGCGCGTCTGAATCCCGCGTCGCCACGGTGATGAACGGCTTCGCACCGCTGCTGTGGTTTGCCGCCGTCGTGGCGGCGATCCCGCTGGCGCTGTGGCTGCTCAGGCGCAGCCCGCTCGGCGGCGCGGCACTCGGCGCGGCCGGCGCGCCGCGGCCGGTGTCGGTGCTCGCGCTGTCGCCGTCGCAGCGGCTGGTGACGGTGGAAGTCGGCCAGGGCGACGAACGCCTGTGGCTGGTGCTCGGGGTGACGGCGCAGAGCATCCGCACGCTGCACACGATGGTGCCGCAGGCGACGGCCTTGCCGGCCGCGCCCGCCGCCCCGGCATCGACCTTCACGCAACTGCTCGGGCGCCTGCGCCAGGGCCCCGGCACCGATGCGAGCTGAGCGCCCGTCGCACCCGCGGCATCTGCAACGCCTGCAACGCCCGCTCGCCGGCCTGGCGCTGGCGCTGCTGGCCGGCACGGCCGCCGCGCAGGGCACGGCGTCGGGCATGCTGCCGCTGGTCATCGGCCAGGGCGCGGGCGGCACCAGCTACTCGGTGCCGATCCAGACGCTGCTGTTCTTCACCGCGCTGTCGTTCCTGCCCGCGGTGCTGCTGCTGATGACGGCGTTCACGCGCATCGTCATCGTGCTGTCGCTGCTGCGCCAGGCGCTGGGCACGCAGGCGGCGCCGCCCAACCAGGTGATCCTCGGCCTCGCGCTCTTTCTCACCTTCTTCGTCATGGGCCCGACCTTCGACAAGATCTACCAGCAGGCCTGGGCGCCGTACAGCGCCGGCCAGATGCCGGCCGAGCAGGCCCTGCGGACCGGCCTCGAGCCGCTGCGCGAGTTCATGCTCAAGAACACGCGCCAGAGCGACCTGCAGCTGTTCTCGCGCCTGGGCAAGGTCGCCGAGGGCACGCAGGCCGAGGAGGTGCCGATCTCGGTGCTGGTGCCGGCGTTCGTGACGAGCGAGCTGAAGAGCGCGTTCCAGATCGGCTTCATGATCTTCGTCCCCTTCCTGATCATCGACATGATCGTCGCCAGCGTGCTGATGAGCCTGGGCATGATGATGCTCAGCCCGGTGCTCGTCGCCCTGCCCTTCAAGCTGATGCTGTTCGTGCTCGCCGACGGCTGGAACCTGCTGATGGGCTCGCTCGCGGCGTCGTTCGCCACCTGAAGGGCCGCCCGACGATGGATGCGCAGCAAGTTCTCGGCGCCGGCCAGCAGGGCCTGACCACGCTGCTGATGGTCGCCGCGCCCGTGCTCGGCGTGGTGCTGGTCGTGGGCCTGGCGGTCAGCATCTTCCAGGCGGCGACGCAGATCAGCGAGGCGACGCTGTCCTTCGTGCCCAAGATCATCGCTGCCGTGCTGACGCTCGCCGTCGCCGGCCCGTGGATGCTGACGACGCTGGTCGAGTACCTGCAGCGCACGCTGCAGGCGCTGCCGGCGGCGGTCGGCTGAGGCGCCGCCCGGGGACCCGGCACCAGGCGGCACCAGGCGGCACGAAGCCGCAGCGCGCCATCGGGCACGTCGCACGACGGCGCGGGCACGAGAACGACATGCTCACCTTCTCCGAGGCACAACTCGCGGCATGGCTGATGCCGCTCCTGTGGCCGTTCCTGCGCGCGCTGGCGCTGCTGACATCGCTGCCGGTGATCGGCACGCGCACGGTGCCGCGGCGCGTGCGCGTGGCGTTCGCGGCCTTCGTTGCCTACACCGCACAGCCCGTGCTGCCGGCGCCGCCGGCCGTGACGCTGGACTCGCCGCTGCTGCTCGGCCTCGTCGCGCAGCAGGCGGTGATCGGACTCGCACTGGGCTTCGCCGTGCGCCTCGCGTTCGCCGCCGTCGAGTTCGCCGGCGAGCTGATCGGCCTGCAGATGGGCCTGAACTTCGCCGGCTTCTTCGACCCCGTGACGGCCGGCACCAGCACGACCACGAGCCGCTTCTTCGGCACCACGATCGCGTGGCTGTTCATCGTCGTCGACGGCCACCTGCTGGTGGTGGCCGCGCTGGTGCACAGCTTCGCCGCCTTCCCGGCCAGCCCCGAGCCTTTCGCCTTCCTTGCCGCCACGGCACCGCACCGCTGGGGCGCCGAGATCTTCGCCACCGGGTTGTGGATTGCGCTGCCGCTGGTGACGATGCTGCTGTTCGTCAACCTCGTGCTCGGCGCCATCTCGCGCGTGGCGCCGCAGTTGAGCATCTTCGCGATCGGCTTTCCCGTCACCCTCGGCGTCGGGCTGCTCGGCATGCTGCTCACGCTGCCGGCGCTGCAGACGCCGTTCACGCTCACGCTCGAGCGCATGCTCGACAACTTCCGCTAGGCGCCGCCGCCACGGCCCTGGCGACGCGCCCGGCAACACGTCCGGCGCGACGTCGGCCGCATCCGCGCTGCGCGGTGGCGACGGTCTCCACCCCGAGCCGCCGCGCTCGTGCCCGATCGACGCCGGATCGCCGTGCGCGCTTGCACGCACGACAGCCCGGGCGCCGGCGCGCTAGAGTCGGCGCCAGGAACTTGCGTCGGAGGTGGCAGCGATGATCGAACCCGGTGCCGGCAGCACCATCGGCAGCGTCCTTGCCGAGGCGGCCGCGCGCCACGGCGAGCGCGACCTGCTGGCGGTGCCGGCGCATGCGGCGCGCAGCTACCACCCGGGGGGCTGGGTTATCGGCTATCGCGCTGCGCTGGCCGAGGTGCGGCGCCTGGCGCAGCACTACGCGGCGCACGGCTACGGCCACGGCCACCGCGTGGCGCTGCTGCTCGACAACCGGCCCGAGCACCTGCTGCACAAGCTCGCGCTCAACACGCTGGGCGCCTGCTGCGTGCCGGTGAACCCGGAGTACCGCGGCGGCGAGATCGCCCATCTCGTCGACCACGCGAAGCCGGCGTTGCTGGTCGCGCTCGCCGACCGGCTGCCGGGGGTGCAGGCCGCATTGCGCCAGAGCGCACACCGGCCGGCGCTGGCGACGCACGAGGACTTCGACCACCGACTGCCCGACGCCGCCACGCCTGCGCAGCCCGGCGCGCCGGGGCCCGACACGCCGGCCAGCATCCTCTACACCTCGGGCACCACCGGCCGGCCCAAGGGCTGCGTGCTCACGCACGAGTACGAGCTGCTCGCCGGCCACGCCTATGCCACGCGCGGCGGCCTCGCGACCCTGTACGAGGGCGAGGAGCGGGTCTACAACGCGCTGCCGCTGTACCACGTCAACGCGTCCATCCTCTCCTTCTTCGGCATGCTGCTCACGGGCGGCTGCCAGATCCAGGGCGAGCGGTTCCAGCCGACGCGCTTCTGGGCCGAGGTGCGCGAGTCGCGCGCGACCATCGTGCATTACCTGGGCGTCGTCGTGCCGCTGCTGCTCGGCCAGACGCCGGGGCCGCAGGATCGCGAACACGGTGTGCGCTTCGGCTGGGGCGCCGGCGTCGAGCCGCAGTTGCACGCGCTGTTCGAGCAGCGCTTCGGCTTCCCGCTCGTCGAGCTGTGGGGCATGACCGAGATGGTGCGCGTGCTCACCGACTGCATCGCGCCGCGCCGGGTCGGCACGCGCGCCTTCGGGCGCGCGCTGCCCGGCGTCGAGGTGCGCGTCGTCGACGAGTCCGACCGCGACGTGCCCGACGGCCGGCCCGGCGAGATGCTGATCCGGCACTCGGCCGCGACGCCGCGCAAGGCCTTCTTCGCCGGCTACCTCGACGACCCTGCGGCCACCGAGGCGGCGTGGCGCGGCGGCTGGTTCCACACCGGCGACGTCGTCACGCGCGACGCCGACGGCATGCTGCACTTCTTCGACCGGCGCAAGAACATCGTGCGCCGCAGCGGCGAGAACATCGCCGCCGCCGAGGTCGAGGCGGCGCTGCTGGCGCACCCGCTGGTGCTCAACGCCGCGGTGCTGGCGGTGGCCGACGAACTGCGCGACGAAGAGGTGATGGCCTGCGTCGTGCCCAAGTTGCCGCCGGCCGACGCCGCCGAGGAGGCGCTGCTGGCGCGCGAGCTGATGGCGCACTGCATGGCGAGCCTGGCCTACTACAAGGCGCCGGGCTGGCTGTGCTTTCGCGCCGAGCTGCCGACCACCGGCACGCAGAAGATCCGCAAGCACGACCTGTTCGGCGCCGGCACCGATCCGCGGCAGGCGGCCGGCGTCATCGACCTGCGCGCGCTCAAGACGCGCCGCGCGACGCCGTGAGCGCGCTGCTTGCCGGCGCCAGCGGCCTCGTCGGACGCGAGCTGGCGCGCCAGTGGCGCGGGTCGGGGCGGCTGCACCTGCTCGTGCGCCGTCCGCTGGCCGGCACGGCCGCGCAGCACAGCGTGCACGTCGTCGACTTCGCCGCGCTGCCGCCATTGCCGCGTGCCGAGGCGGCCTACTGCGCGCTCGGCACGACGATCAAGGCGGCCGGCTCGCAGGCAGCCTTTCGCGCCGTCGACCACGACGCCGTGCTCGCCTTCGCGCGTGCCGCGCGCGCCGCGGGCGCCCAGCGCCTGGCCGTCGTCTCGGCGCTGGGCGCGAACGCCAAGTCGGGCAATTTCTACAACCGTGTCAAGGGCGAGACCGAGGACGAACTCGCGCGCCTGGGCTTCGCCGGCCTCGTCATCGCTCGGCCGTCGCTGCTCGCCGGCGACCGCGCGTCGCTCGGCCAGCCGGTGCGCCGCGGCGAGACGGTGGCGCTGGCGGCGCTGCAGGCGCTGGGCGGCCTGATTCCACTGGCCTGGCGCCCGATCGCTGCCGAGCGCGTCGCGCGTGCCATGCTGCGCGCGCTCGCCGAGGCGCCGCGCGGCGTGCACGTGCTCGACTCGGCCCGGCTGCAGCAGCTCGGCGCACCTTGAGGCGCAGCGTCGCCGGGCGCGGCGAACCCGACGCGAGCGACGCGCCGCACTCCGCGCCGCACTTCGCGCCGCACTTCACGCCGCAGGCGCTCAGCGCCAGTTCGGCGGGCGCTTGTCGATGAAGGCCTGCACGCCCTCGAGCGCACTGTCGTCCATCATGTTGCAGGCCATCGTGCGGCCGGCGTCGTCGTAGGCGGCCTGGATGCCTTCTTCGAGCTGGCGATAGAACAGCGCCTTGCCCATCGCGATCGCCACCCGCGGCTTGGCGAGGATGCGCGCGACCAGCGCCTCGACCTCGCGGTCGAGCTGCTCGGCATCGACGACGCGGTTCACCAGCCCGCGCGCCTGCGCCTCGTCGGCATCGATGAAGTCGCCCGTGACGAGCATCTCGAAGGCCGTCTTGCGCGGCACGTTGCGCCCCAGCGCCACGCTCGGCGTCGAGCAGAACAGGCCCAGATTCACACCGCTCACCGCGAAGCGCGCCGCGCGCGACGCGACCGCGAGATCGCACATCGCCACCAGCTGGCAGCCGGCGGCGGTGGCGATGCCGTGCACGCGCGCGATCACCGGCAGCGGCAGCTTCTGGATCGCCATCATCATGCGCGCGCAGTCGGCGAACAGGCGCTCGTAGTAGTCGAGCGCCGGCGCGGCGCGCATCTCCTTGAGGTCGTGCCCGGCGCAGAACGCCTTGCCGCTGGCGGCGACGACGACCACGCGCGCCGTCTCGTCGGCACCGACGCGATCGAGCGCCGCGCGCAGCGCCTCGATCATGGCCTCGGACAGCGAGTTGAAGGCCTGCGGGCGATCGAGCGTGAGCGTGACGACGCCGCGCACGTCCTTGTCGTATCGCACCAGGGGTTCTGCGGTGGACATGCGCCGTCTCCTACTCGATCGCCGAGGCGCTGCGGGCGCGCTCGCGCAGCTGGAACTTCTGGATCTTGCCGGTGCTCGTCTTGGGGATCGGCTCGAAGCGGATCTCGCGCGGCACCTTGTAGCCGGCGAGCAGCGCCTTGCAGTGCGCGACGAGATCGGCCGCCGTGACGTCGGCACCGGGCTTGACCTCGACGAACGCCAGCGGCGTCTCGCCCCACTTCTCGTCGGGCCGCGCCACCACGGCACAGGCGAGCACGGCCGGATGGCGATACAGGGCATCCTCGACCTCGATCGAGCTGATGTTCTCGCCGCCCGAGATGATCACGTCCTTGCTGCGATCCTTGATCTTCACGTAGCGGTCGCGCTCGAGCACGGCGAGGTCGCCGGTGTGGAACCAGCCGCCGGCAAAGGCCTTGCCGGTGGCCGCGGGGTTCTTCAGGTAGCCCTTCATGACGATGTTGCCGCGGAACATGATCTCGCCCATCGTCCGGCCGTCGGCGCTCACCTCGGCCATCGTCTCGGGCTCCAGCACGGTCATGCCTTCCTGCAGCACGTAGCGCACGCCCTGGCGGCCGTTGAGGCGCGTGCGCTCGGCCAGCGGCTCGCCGGCCCAGGACTCGCGCTGCACCGCCACCGCGGCCGGACCGTAGGTCTCGGTGAGGCCGTACACGTGCGTGATGGCGAAGCCGATGCGGGCCATGCCCTCGATCATGGAGGCCGGCGGCGCCGCGCCGGCCACCATGGCATTGACCTGCTGCCCGATGCCCTCGCGCCACTCGGGCGGCGCGTTGAGGACGAGGTTGTGCACGATCGGCGCCGCGCAGTAGTGCGTCACGCCGTGCTCGCGCATCGCGTCGAGCATGGCCTTGGCCTCGACGCGGCGCAGGCACACGTGCGTGCCGCCCACCATCGCCAGCGTCCACGGGAAGCACCAGCCGTTGCAGTGGAACATCGGCAGCGTCCACAGGTACTTCGCAAAGTGCGGCAGGTTCCAGGTCACGGCGTTGCAGACCGCGTTCAGGTAGGCGCCGCGGTGGTGGGTGACGACACCCTTGGGGTCGCCGGTGGTGCCGCTGGTGTAGCTGACGGCGATCGCGTCCCACTCGTCGGCCGGGCCTTCGAGCCGCGCCAGCGGCGCGTGTGCGGCGAGCAGCGCCTCGTACTCGTGCGCACCCAGCCGCTCGCCGGGCCCGGTGTATTCGCTGTCGCAGACATCGACGACGACGACGTCGCGGCCATGCTGCTCGCGCAGCAGGCGCAGCGCCTCGGCCATCGCCGGCGCGAATTCGCGGTCGGTGATCAGCACCGATGCTTCGCAATGGTTCAGTTGCCAGGCCAGCAGCGCCGCATCGAGCCGCGTGTTGAGCGTGTTGAGCACCGCAGCCAGTGCCGGCACCCCGTAATGCGCCTCGACCATCTCGGGGGTGTTGCCGAGCATCGTGCTCACCGTGCTGCCGCGGCCCACGCCCAGGCTGCGCAATGCCGCGGCCAGGCGTGCCGCACGCTCGCGCGCCTGGGCCCAGGTGTAGCGGCGCGCGCCGTGCACCACGGCCGGCAGGTCGCCGAAGACCTCGGCACTGCGCTCGACGAAGGCCACCGGCGTGAGCGGCACGCAGTTCGCCGCATTGCGCTCCAGATGCTGCTCGTAGATGTTCATCGGCGTGTCCTCGCGAGCGTGGGCAGCGGCATCTTACTGTCGCCGACGGGCGGCCACAGCAGCGCAGGCCGAGCAGCGCAGGCCGGTGAGCGTTGCCGCGTCGGCAATGGACGCTGCAGGCGCGCGCGGCCGCGGCCCGCCGCTGCGCGACGTGTGCAGCGCGTGGCACGCGTGCAACGCGCGCAGAACAATTGCCGCAGCGCGCCGGCAAATTCGTCGACGATCCGGCGCGCCGTCGTTCTTGCCCGGAGCACGGCCGAGCGCGTAGCATCTTCGGGCTTCGTGTCGGCGCGGCTTGCACTCGCGCGTCGCAGCCGGTCGACATCGACGGGCGCACGACACAGGGCCGGGTGGCCTGTCACCCACGCAGCGCAAGCGCCCGGCAAGGGCAACGGTCGGAGGAATCGCAGTGACCATCGTGTGCCCGAAATGCGGTGCGGACAATCCCGATGCAGCCCGCTTCTGCCGTTCGTGCGGAGCCGGCCTGCGGAGCGCGGCAGACGAGGCCGACGGCGAACCCAGGACGGTCATTGCCGGGGTCGACTGCCCGCGCTGTGGGCACCGCAACCACATCGGCGTGCGCTTTTGCTCGCGCTGCGGCAACTCGCTGGTGGGCGTGCGGCTGACCGGGGATCCTCAGACCTCGATCCTGCTGCAAAGCTCGATTTCCGAAACCCCGGCGCCTGCGCCTGCGCCTGCGCCTGCGCCACCGCCACCGCCACCGCCACCGCCACCGCCACCGCCACCGCCACCGCCACCGCCACCGCCACCGCCACCGCCACCGCCGTCGCCATCGCCGCCGCCTCCGCCGCCTCCGCCGACTCCGCCGCCGCCGCCGTCTCCCCGGCCACCC
This sequence comes from Pseudomonadota bacterium, assembly GCA_018241895.1. Taxonomy (GTDB): domain Bacteria; phylum Pseudomonadota; class Gammaproteobacteria; order Burkholderiales; family Burkholderiaceae_C; genus Rubrivivax. Next base: position 93 of record JAFECX010000033.1, on the reverse strand, counting down.
CCGCCACCGCCTCCACCTCCGCCTGCGCCTCCGACTCCGCCGGCGCCCCCGCCACCACGAGCCCCCTCGGCGGCAGCGGCGAGCCCGACGGTT
>JAFECX010000032.1 GCA_018241895.1 Pseudomonadota bacterium | reverse complement strand
GCGGTCACCTTGGCGAATGCGGGCGTCCCCGCGGCGCAGGCGAGCGCGGCAAGTCCGATCAGCGAAAGTCGAATCATCGTTGTCTCCGTTGGGGCGCGTCGATGGAAGGAAAAGCCGATCCGAGATGGCCGCCGCAGGGCGGTGGGCCGGATCGGCGTGCACGCACGCGCGCTGGGTGTCGAGCGCGCGCAATTGTCCGATGGCGTTTGATCGGGATCAATCGTCCGAGGACGACTAGTCGCGCACGTGCAACAGAGTGGCAACAGAGGGGCAACAGGGTCTCGGGCGAATGGGGTCTCGCCCCATCGCCCGATCCACCCCCTCGAACCGCGGTCCGGGCACCGCCCGACCGCGCGTGCGCTCAGGCCGCGCAGAGCGCGCGCAACTCGTTCTTGAGCACCTTGCCAGCGGGGTTGCGCGGCAGGCGCTGCTCACGGATCAGCACGCGCGAGGGCACCTTGTACGACGCGAGGTGCGCCGCGACGTGCTCCTGCACCTGCTCGGCCGTGAGCGTGGCGCCGGGCTTGGCCGTGACGACGGCGACGACGGCTTCGCCGGTCACGGCGTCGGGCACGGCGATCACCGCCGCCTCGTCGATCTCGGGCATCTGCGACAGGCACGACTCGACCTCGGCGGCGGCGATCTTCTCGCCGCTGCGGTTGATCACGTCCTTGAGGCGGTCGACGACGAACAGGAAGCCCGCCTCGTCGACGTAGCCGATGTCGCCGGTGCGGAAGAAGCCGTCGTGCAGCGCCTGCGCGGTGAGTTCGGGCTGGCCCCAGTACTTGTCCATCACGAAGACGCCGCGCACCCAGATCTCGCCGCGCTCGCCGACGGGCTGCGCCTTGCCGTCGTCACCGACGATGCGCACCTCGGCCAGCGGCGACACCGCCCCGGCGCTGGTGGGCCGGCTTTCGAACAGATGGCCCGAGATCGCGGCCACCGCGCCGTTGGTCTCGGTGAGGCCGAAGCCGATGCCCGACATGGAGTCGGGAAACAGGTTCTGCATCGACTGCACGAGCCGTTGCGACAGGCCGGCGCCGCCGAAGCCGACCCCGCCCAGCGTGCCGGCGCTGCTGCCCGGATCGAAGCCCGGCACGCCCATGAGCTGCTGCACCATCGAGGGCGCGGCGTTGAACTGGGTGATCTTCTCGTCCTGGATCGTCTTCAGCGCATGCGCCGGATCCCAGCGGTGCATGAAGACGAGCCGGCGCCCGTTGCGCATCGAGCTGATCAGCTGCGCGTGCAGGCCGCTGACGTGAAACAGCGGCACCACGGTGAGCGTGCACGGCGCGAGCGCGCGCGCCATCAGCGCCGCCAGCGCCTTGGGCGACGTCATCGCCGAGACGGCGCCGATATAGTCGACGTTGACGATCGCCTGGCACACCGCGCGCTGCGACGACAGCACGGCCTTGGGCTTGGTCGACGCGCCCGACGTGAACAGCAGCAGCGCCGGATCCTCGGGCTTCAGCGCCACCGGCTTGCGCTCGGGGCCGCCGGCGGCGGCCATCTCGTCGAAGCCGAGCAGGCCGCGCGCCTTGTCGGTGGCCGTGTCGACGACCACGATGTGGCAGCCGAGCGAGGCCAGGTCGGGCTCCAGGCGCTTCAGGCGGTCGGGGTCGCAGAACAGCACGCGCGGCGTCACCGTCTCGATCGCCGAGCGCAGCTCGGCGCCGGTGCCGAAGCTGTTGATCGGGGCCGGGATCGCCCCGACCAGCGATGCGGCGGCAAACGCCACCGCCCACTCGGGGCGATTGCGCATCGCGATTGCGATGCGGTCTCCGGGCTCGAGCTTCGCCTCGGCCTGCAGGCGGCCGGCCAGCGCGTCGACGGCGGCAAAGAAGCGATCGAAGCTCCAGCGGTCGCCCTGGTACGACAGGAACTCCTTGTCGCCGTGCGCGCGCGCCGCGTTGATCAGCTCGACGAGCGTTTCGGGCGCGTTCTTGTAGGCGCGCATCGTGTGGCCGCCGACCTTCATGTCGACCAGTTCGAACTGCCCGCCGGGGGCCGTCAGTTTCTCGATCGCCGGCTTGATCAGGTTCAACACCATGTTCATCGTCGTTGCCTCCTTTTTGAATCAAAAGCCCCTGCACAGGGCGTAGCGATGGCGATGGAAGGTCCCGTCGCCGAAAGTCTGCTGCAGCACGCGCGCACGCTTGACGTACAGCCCCAGGTCGAACTCGTCGGTGACGCCGATGCCGCCGTGCAGCTGCACCGCCTCGTTGAGCGCCTTCTCGCCGAGGTCCGAGGCGCGCGCCTTGGCCAGGCTCACCAGCTGCGCAGCGTCCGCACGGCCGCCATCCACGGCCTCGGCCGCCGCGGCGATGCTGCTTTCGAGCAGCTGGATCTCGACGTAGAGGCGCGCCATGCGGTGCTGCAGCGCCTGGAACGAGCCGATCGGCACGTCGAACTGCACGCGCTCCTTCAGGTACGCCACCGTGCGCTCGAACGCCTGCACGATGACGCCCAGCGTCTCGGCGGCCAGGCACAGCCGCGCGCGATCGAGCACCGCATCCAGCGGCGCCCAGGCCGCGCCCGGCACACCGAGCAGCGCGCTGTCGTCGAGCGTCACGCCGGCCAGGCGCACGCGCGCCGCGTTGCGGCTGTCGACCATCCAGGTGCGCTCGACGGCAACGCCGGCGGTCGTGGGATCGACCAGGAACAGGCTCAGCCCCGCCGCGTCGCCCGGCGCGCCTGCGCTGCGTGCGACGACGATCAGGCGCTCGGCGATGTGGCCGTCGAGCACGAAGTCCTTGCTCCCCTCCAGACGCCAGCCCCCCTCATGCCGCTCGGCGCGCAGCGCCACGCGCGTGGGATCATGCCGGGGCGTCTCGTCCAGCGCAAGCGCCAGCAGCGCCTCGCCGCGCGCGACGCGCGGCAGCCAGTGGTCGCGCTGCGCGTCGCTGCCTGCCGCCTGCAGCAGTCCGCCGCCCAGGACGACACTGGACAGCAGCGGCGTGGCCGCCAGCGTGCGGCCGGTCTGCTCGAACACCGCCGCCAGCCCCTTGAAGCCGACGTCGAGTCCGCCGTGCGCCTCGGGCAGCACGGCCGCCGGCCAGCCGAGCTCGGCGATCTCGCGCCACAGCGCCGGATCGTGGCCCTGCGCATCACGCCGGTCGCGCAGCGCGCGCAGCGCCGCGACCGGCGAGCGCGCCTCGAGGAACGCGTGCGCGCTGTCGCGCAGCATGCGCTGTTCGTCGTCGAGCAGCAGGCTCATCGCAGTGACTCAGGGTTCGTGTGGGTCCGGGACGTGCCGGCGTGGGGCGCCACGGGGCGCGCTTCGAGGGCAGGCACGGCGTTCAGCCCGGCAGGCCCAGCACGCGCCGGGCGATCAGGTTGAGCTGGATCTCCGACGAGCCACCGGCGATCGTGTAGACCTTCGTGTACAGCCACAGGCGGCACACGTCGTGCTCTTCGGCCGTGTAGCCGTCGCCTTCCCACGACAGGCCGCGCTGACCCATCACCTGCTGCAGCAGTTCGTACTTGGCCGATTCCTGCTCGGTCTGCACCAGCTTCATGATCGCGCCGAGCGCCGAGACGTCCTGGCGCGCCTGCGCCATCTCGTGCATGCGGCGCGTGGTGAGCGCGAAGGCCTGCTGGTCCATCAGCGCGCCGGCCAGCCGGTCGCGCCACACCGGGCCGGCCGCGGCCAGATAGGGCGCCGCGGCGGCCAGCGCGTCATGCGACGGCGCCCCGCCCTCGGTGAACTTGGACATCGCCGCGCGCTCGTGGTCGAGCAGCTTCTTGGCGACGCTCCAGCCCCGGTCGACGCCGCCCACGACGTTGCGCACGGGCACGCGCACGTCGTCGAAGAAGACCTGGCTGAACTCGCTCTTGCCGCTGATGAGCTCGATCGGCCGCACCGTGATGCCGGGCGTCTTCATGTCGATCAGCAAGAAGGTGATGCCCTCCTGCTTCTTCGCCGCCGGGTCGGTGCGCACCAGCGCGTACATCCAGTCGGCGCGGTCGCCGTAGCTGGTCCAGATCTTCTGGCCGTTGACGACGAACTCGTCGCCGTCGCGCACGGCCGCGGTGCGCAGGCTCGCCAGGTCGGAGCCGGCGTTGGGCTCCGAGAAGCCCTGGCACCAGCGTGCCTGGCCGCGCGCCATCTTCGGCAGGTGCTCGCGCTTTTGCTCGTCGGTGCCGAGTTCGAGCAGCACCGGCCCCAGCATCCAGACGCCCAGGTTGTATTGCGGCTGGCGGCAGCCCAGCGCCAGCATCTCCTGCTCCAGCACGCGCTGCTGCCGGGCGTCGAGCCCGCCGCCGCCGTACTCGCGCGGCCAGCCCGGAACGAACCAGCCGCGGTCGCGCATGCGCTCGAACCACACGCGCTGGTCGTCGTCGAGAAAGACCGTGCGCGAGCTGCTCCACACCATCTCGGCACTGGTGATCGGCGTGCGCATCGGCGCCGGGCAGTTCGCTTCGAGCCAGGCTCGGGTCTCGGCGCGGAAGCCGTCGGGTTCGCTCACCAGTGCACCTCGGGTTGTTCTTCGCGCAGCGGGGCCGGGGTGTAGCGCCAGACGCCGCCTGCGCCCAGGCGCCGCTGCAGCGAACCTTCGGCCCGCAAGGCGTTCAGGTGCGCCACCGTCTCGCCCAGCGCGAGGATGTCCTCCGACGCCTGGCGCAGGTGCGGAAAGAGCGCCCGCATGGCCTGGAAGGCCGTCGCCTCGCCCTGCTCCGCGACGTAGCGGCGCAGCACCTCGAACTGGTGCCGGTGGTGCTCGCGCAGCTCCTGCGTGCGCGCATGCAGGCCGCGAAACGCGCTCTGGTGCGCCGGCAGCACCAGCGTGTCGGCCGCGCAGCGGTCGAGGCGGTCGAGCGAGGCGAAGAACAGCCCGATCGGGTTGGCCTCGGGCTCGAAGCCGGTGACCAGCACGTTCGAGGTGATGCGCGGCAGCAGCTGGTCGCCGCCGATGAGCAGCCGCTCCTCGGCGCAGTACAGGCAGACGTGCTCGGGCGAATGGCCCTCGCCGATCAGCACCTGCCAGCGGCGCCGCCCGATCGTCAGTTCGTCGCCCGCGCGCAGGCGCCGGAACTGGCCCAGCGGCGGCGGCATGTAGGGGTCGCTGCGCAGCGCCTCGACCAGGCGCTGCGAGCGCTCGGCCGGCATGCCCGCGCGGTCGAGGTAGCGCTGCAGCTCGGCCGGGGGCGGGCCGTCGGCGGCCATTTCGTCGGCCATCCCGCGCAGCATCAGGAATTCGGCCAGCGACATGTACACCGGCACGTCGAAGCGCTCGCTGAACCACGACGCCAGGCCCGTGTGGTCGTAGTGGTAATGGGTGCACACGAGGGCCTCGATCGGCGCGCCGCCCAGGTGCTCGGCGACGATGCGCTCCCACAGCATGCGCGTCGTCTCGGTGCACATGCCCGTGTCGACGACGGTCCAGCCGGTGTCGCCGCGCAGCAGCCAGACGTTGAGGTGATCGAGCGCGATCGGCAGCGGCATGCGCGCCCACAGCACGCCCGGCGCGATCTCGACCACCGCGCCGTCGGGCGTCGGCGCGGCGTACGGATATTCGAGCGCGGCCGATGCGCGCCGGCGGGGGCGCAGCGACGGCGCGGCACGGGGGTCGAGTTCGGCCATCGGATGCCTAGCCGGCCAGCGCGCGCGCGAGCGCCGCGGGCGTCAGCGGCACGTAGCGCGCGGCCTGCTCGTCGCGCACGAACAAGGGGTCGGCGATCTGCGCCGCATCGAAGCCCTGGCGCTGCAGCTCGACCTTGCGCAGCTTGTAGGTGGCGGTGATGTCCGCCGCCGGCCGCACGCGAACGAACAGCGGCGCCGCGTAGCTCGGCAGCCGCGCGGCCGCGTGCCGGTACAGCGCGAGCGGGTCGAACGGGCGGCCGGGCGCCATCACCACGGCGGCCATGCCGGCACGGCCCTCGGCGCCCGGCACGCGGACGCCGTACACGCTCACCGACTCGATGCCGGGCAGCTCACCGAGGATTTCGCCCACCTCGGTCGTCGAGACGTTCTCGCTCTTCCAGCGGAAGGTGTCGCCGATGCGGTCGACGAACCAGCAGTAGCCGTCCTCGTCGATGCGCATCAGGTCGCCCGAGGACCACCAGGCATCGCCGTCGCGAAACACGTTGCGCATGATCTTGCGCTCGGTCGCCTCGGCCGACGTGTAGCCCTCGAAGCGCCCGGCGATCACGTCGGGCAGATCGCAGATCATGCCGATCGCCTCGCCGACCTCGCCCGGGCGGCACGGCACGAGACGGCCGTCGCCGTCGCGCACGTGTTCGTCGCGCTCGACGTCGTAGCGCACCAGGCGCAGGTTGGTCTTGTCGGCAAACGGGATGCGCCCGCACGAGCCGACGCGGTTGTCGACGTTGATCAGGGTGGTGTTGGCCTCGGTCGCGCTCCAGCCCTCGTAGATGTCCATCGGGCCGAAGCGCTCGAGCCACTGCGTCCAGCTCTGCACGCCGAGCCCGGCGCCGACCATCTTGCGCAGCGTGTGCTCGCGCTCGCCGGCGGCGGGCGGCTCGGCGAGCAGGTAGCGGCAGGTCTCGCCGACGTACTGGCAGACCGTGACGCGCCAGCGGCGCACGTCGGCCCAGAAGGCGCGCCGGCTGAACCTGCGCCTGAGCGCGATGCTCGCGCCGGCGTAGATCGCCGTGGCACCCACCGACAGCGACGCCGCGCCGTGAAAGAGCGGCAGATAGCAATAGAAGCAGTCCGCAGCGCCGATGTCCATCGTCACCTGCATGACTTCGCCGGTCATGAGCCAGCGCGCGTGGCTGATGATCGCCGCCTTGGGCAGGCCGGTCGTGCCCGACGTGAAGATGTGGACCGCGGCATCGCCGGCGACGAGCCCGCTGCGCCACAGTGGGTCGGGGTCGTGCGGCGGCGCGGCGGCGACGCGCGCGTCGAAGTCGAGCGCGACGAGGCCGCGCGTGGCCTCGCCCGCCGGCCGCTCCGCGTCGGCCATCCGCCACAGGGCCAGGCCGCCGTGGTCGACCTCGGGCGCGGCGAACGCGTGCAGGCACTCCGCACCGACGATCACGCGCTGCGCGCCGGTGGCGGCCAGCGCGTGCGCCAGCGCACGACCGCCGATCTGCGTGTTCAAGAACGCGGCGACGGCGCCCAGCTTGGCCAGGCCGAACCAGGCGAAGAAGAACTCGGGCCGGTTCTCCATCGCCAGCGCGACGACGTCACCGCGCCCGACGCCCAGCGCGTGCGCGGCGTGGGCGACGCGGTTGGCCTGCGCGTTGACCTCGGCGTAGCTCCACTCGCGCTCGCCGTAGCGCAGCAGCGCGCGCGCGCCGTGCTCGCGCGCGCGCGCCTCGAGCAGGTCGCCGAGCGTGAACGGCGACGACGCGCGGTACTTCGCCGCCACGGCGCCGCGCCGGTCGAGCCTGGCCTGCGTGGCTTCGCGCGCGGGGATCGCCGGCAGCGCGGCCGCCCCGGGGGCGCACACCTGCGCTGCGGACAGGACCATCGACATCGTCGTGCCCGTGCTCAACGCCCTGCGCGCGGCATGCCCAGGCCGAACTGCGCGATCAGTTCGCGCTGCAGTTCGTTGACGCCGCCGCCGAAGGTGTTGATCGTCGCCAGACGCGCTTCGTAGTCGAGCTCGCCCATCAGCGCCGAGGCGGCCGAGCCACCGCGCACGAGCGCCGAAGCGCCGACGATCTCGATCAGCTGGCGCAGCACCTCGATCACCGTCTCCGAGCCGTAGACCTTGGCCGTCGAGGCCAACGCCACGTCCATGCGCCCGGCCTCGACGTCGGCGGCGATGCGAAAGTTCAGCGTGCGCTGCGCTTCCAGCCGCACGTAGCAGTCGGCCAGCGCGCGCCGCACCCACGGCTGGTCGATCGCGCGGCGGCCCTGCTCGTCGGGCGCCTTGGCCCACAGCAGCACGCGGCGATACGGCGCGAACACCTTGTCCGACCACGCCCCCAGACCCAGCCGTTCGTGATTGAGCTGCGCGGTGATGAGGCTCCAGCCGCCGTGCAGTGCGCCGACCAGCATGTCCAGCGGCACGCGCACGTTGTCGTAGTACGTGGCGGCGGTCATGTTGCCGACCGTCTCGATCGTCGTGTGCGAGTAGCCCGGATCGCGCGTGTCGACGATCAGCAGCGAGATGCCGAGGTGGCGCGGGCGCTCGGGGTCGGTGCGCGCCGCCAGCCAGACGAAGTCGGCCGCCTCGGCGCCCGAGGTCCACAGCTTGCTGCCGTTGACCACGAAGTGGTCGCCCTCGAGGCGCGCGGCGCACTTGAGCGTCGCCAGATCGGTGCCGGCCTCGGGCTCCGAGTAGCCGATCGCGAAGTGGATCTCGCCGCTGGCGATGCCGGGCAGGAAACGCTGCTTCTGCGCCTCGCTGCCGTGCTCCATCAGCGCCGGGCCGACCGTGCTGATGGTGACGAAGGGCAGCGGCGCACCGGCGATGTTGGCTTCCTCGAAGAAGATGAGCTGCTCGGTGCCCTTGTAGCCGCGCCCGCCGTACGCCTTGGGCCAGCCGAGGGCGAGCCAGCCGTCGCGGCCCATCTGCCGCACCAGGCGGCGGAAGGTCTCGCCCGACTCGGCGCCGCGCATCGCCAGCCGCAGCTCGGGCGTCATCAGCGCCTGGAAGTAGTCGCGCGCCTCGGCGCGCAGGCGCTGCTGCTCGGGGGTCAGATCGACGAACACCGGATGTCCCTCGGTCTAGGCGCGGCACACCACGCCGCGGCCGGTGCGGGCGCTGCCGCAGCGGCGCCGCGCGCCATGCGGCTGCGCCGCGGCGATGTCGTCATTGCGCATGGGCGGCTCCCAGGTCTTCGGGCAGGTCGTACTTCCAGCCCAGGCGGTCGTTGCCGGCCAGCCAGTCGCCCAGGCGCTCGAGCGCCGCCGCCTCGCCGCCCAGCGTGTTGGCGAGCGCGCGGCTCCAGTACAGGTAGCGGTGGATCGGGTAGGTCACGTCGACCCCCATGCCGCCGTGCACGTGCTGCGCCTTGTGGCCCACCAGATGCGCCGCCCGGGCCGCCAGCACCTTGACGGCGTGCGCCTGCGCTTCGCAGCCGAGCGCGGCGTCGAGCCGGTAGACGAGCTGCGCCAGCGCCGAACGCAGCGCCTCGAGCGCGATCTTGGCGTCGGCCATCTGGCCGGCCACGAGCTGGAAGGTGCCGATCGCGCGCCCGAACTGCTTGCGCTGGCTGATGTATTCGACGGTGCGCACGAGCTGGCCGGCCGACACGCCGACCTGCTGCGCGGCGAGCGCGGCCACCAGTCGCGGCTCGAGCCACGCCAGTGCGGCATCGGCGAGCAGGGCCCCGGCATCGAGCCGCACGCCCTCGAGCACGATGTCGGCCACGGCGAGATGACGCTGGCTGCGCCCTTCGACATACGCGACGCCCGGCGTGCCGCGGCGCAGCAGCACCAGGCGCAGGCCGCCGTCCAGGCGCACCGGCAGCAGCGCCGCATCGGACTGGGCGGCCAGCGGCACCGCGTGCGCCCGGCCGTCGAGCACGAGGGCCGCGCCGGCGCGGCGGGCCGTGATCTGCGGGCCGAGCGCCGCGGGCACGGCGTCGAGCGACAAGGTCAGCAGCTGCCCGCCCGCCGCCGCGGCACGCACGATCTCGTCTGCCGCCTGCGGCGCGTGGCGCTCGAGCGCGGCCGCGGCGAGCTGGTGCTCGGCCAGCGGCACCAGCGCCAGCGCGCGGCCCTGCTCTTCGAGCACCGCGGCCAGTTCGCACACGCCCTGCCCGAGCCCGCCGTGGGCCTCGCCGACGAGCACGGCGTGCATGCCCGTGGCCGTGCACTGCGCCCACAGCGTGCGCATGAACGGCTCGGCGCCGCCGTCGTGCGCGCGCAGCGCCTCGTCGCTGCAGTAGTCGGCGAACAGCGCGCGTGCGCTGTCGGCAAACGCCTGCTGGTCCTCCGTGTAAGCGAACTCCATGCGACCGTTCCTCAGGCCAGCGCGTGTGCACGCCGCGATGCGCGCGCGCACGGTCCGCGCATCCGGCGCGCCTCAGCCACCGCTCGCGCCCTGCGCGTTCGACGCGCCCAGGAAGGCCGGGCGCTCGCCGCCGCCGTGCAGCAGCAAGTTGGTGCCGCTCATGTACGCCGCCTGCGGCGACGCGACCCAGCACACCGCGGCGGCAATGTCGGCCGGCTCGGCCATGCGGCCGGCGGGGATCGTCGCGCCGACCGCGGCGATGCCCGCGTCGTCGCCGTAATGCAGGTGCGACTGCTCGGTGCGCACCAGCCCCGGGCTGACGGCCACCACGCGCACCTTGGGCGCCCATTCGATCGCCAGCGACGACACCAGGCTCAGCACGCCCGCCTTGGCGGCGCCGTACGCCGCCGTGTACGGCGACGGCCGCAGCGCGCTGATGCTGCCGATGAAGACGATCACGCCGCCGCCGGCCTGCTGCTGCATCTGCGCGTTGGCCGCCTGCGCCAGGTTCAGCGGCGCGAGCAGGTTCAGCCGGACGATGCCTTCGTGAAAGCGCGGCGAGGCCGTCGCGGCGTCCGCGGGCGGGCTGCCGCCGGCGTTGTTGACGAGCACGTCGAGGCCGCCGTGGCGCTCGACGATGGCGGCGAACAACGCCTTGATCGACTCGACGTCCTTCACGTCGCAGGCGATGAACTCGGCGCAGCGCCCGGCGCTGGCCGGCAGCGTGTCGGGCGGCTGGCGCGCGCAGACGACGACGCGGTCGCCGCGCTCGAGAAACCCCTCGGCGATGCCGCGGCCGATGCCCTTGGTGCCGCCCGTGACCAGCACGACCCGGCCGGCGTGATTGCCCTGATCCATGGCGGCCAGTCTAGGCAGCGCCCCGGCGCGACCCTACGTCCAAATAGACGATACTGGCGCGCACCTGTGGCGCACTCGTCGGGCGCACCTTGCCCTCCTCCCTTTTCCCTTTCATGACAACGGCTTGGCGGCAGTCGTCGGGTGGCGGTAGCGCGCTTGGCCACGGCGCGCAGGCGCGCCGCGGAGCGTGACATGAGCGCCGGCAGGCCCGCCGCAGGCCGCGTGGCCCTGGTCACCGGCGCGAGCGCCGGCATCGGCAAGAGCATCGTGCGGCGCCTGCTGCAGCACGGCTGGACGGTGCATGGTGCCGCGCGCCGCGTCGAGCAGATGGCCGAACTGGCCGCCGCCGGCGCCACGGTGGGGCCGCTGGACCTGAGCGACGAGGCGTCGATGAAGGCCTGCGTGCGCCGCGTGCTCGATGCGCACGGGCGCATCGACGCCCTCGTCAACAACGCCGGCTACGGTTCGTACGGCGCGCTCGAGGACGTGTCGCTGGCCGAGGCCCGCCGGCAGTTCGAGGTCAACGTGTTCGCCCTCGTGCGCATGTGCCAGCTCGTGCTGCCGACGATGCGCGCGCAGCGCGGCGGCACCATCGTCAACGTCAGCTCGATGGCCGGGCGCGGCTGGACGCCGTTCGGCGGCTGGTACCACGCCACCAAGCACGCGCTCGAGGTGCTGTCGGACGTGCTGCGCGTCGAAGTCGAGCCCTTCGGCGTCAGGGTGGTCGTGATCCAGCCCGGCCGCGTCGAGAGCGAATGGGCTGCGACGGCGGCGCGCACGCTGCGCAAGAGCAGCCGCGCCTCGGTGTACCGCGATCGGGTCGAACCGCTGGCCGCCCTGCTCGAGGACTACGGCGGCGCCGCCTCACCCGAAGTCGTCAGCGACGCCGTCGTTCGCGCCTTGTCGAGCGCCGCGCCCAGGCGCCGCTACGCCACCCCGCTCGAGGCGCGCGCAGCGATCCTGCTGCACTGGCTGCTGCCCGACGCCGCCTGGGAGCGGCTCACCGCGCTCGGGCTGCGCGCCGCGGCCCGGCGCACGCGCAGCGCCGGCCGGGACGATCAGAACTGAGTCGGGCGCGCCAGCGCGTCGATGCCGCCGTCGACGTAGAACTGCGCGCCGTGGATGAACTGCGCGTCGGGGCCGGCCAGGAAGGCGATCGTCGCGGCGATTTCCTCGGGCCTGGCGCGCCGCGGGATCGGGGCGACGAACTCGGCGATCGCCTTGCCGTAGCGCTCGTCGGCCAGGCCCGCCTGCAGCAGCGGCGTCTCGACGGCGCCGGGGGCGACCGTGTTCAGGCGCACGCCGGCCTGGCCCCAGGCGACGACGCGCCGGCGCACCGCCACGGTGACGGCGTTCTTGGAGCCCGCATACGCGACGTGGCCGGCGTGCTCGCCGGCAGCGGCGAGCGCGGCTTCGACGCGCGCGGCGTCGCCCGCCTCGAGCGGTTCGCCGAGCGGGTTGCGGCTCCACGGCAGCTGCGTCGAGGCGACCGAGGACACCACGACGGCGCTGGGCGAGTGCCCCTTCTGCAGCGCCGGCAGCAGGCCGTCGAGCAGTTCGACGGCGCCGAAGTAGTTGACCGCGACGATCGTCGAGACGGGCTTGAAGTGCGAGGCCAGCCCGGCGCACAACACGAGGGTGTCGATCGCACCGCCGCTGCGCTCGAGCACCGCCGCCACCGTGTCGGCGCGGCCCTGCGGACTGGACAGGTCGGCGCAGACGTCGGCGTTGCGCAGGTCCACGCCGATCACCTGGTGGCCCGCATCGCGAAAGCGCTTGGCGGTCGCGGCGCCGATCCCGGACGCCGCACCGCTGATGACGATGAGTGACATCGATGTCTCCTGGCCTGCTCGGCCTTGGGTTCTGGATGGAACAACGGCGGCAGTGTCCTTGTCGCGCCCTGCACCCGCCCCCGCCAAACGGACGATGCCTCGGCGCTGCGCCGGCTCGGACACTGCGATGCTACCCTGCCCTCCTGCGCCCCACTCACGCGACGCGCACGCAACGCACCACACCCATACCGCATGCTCCCGACCGCCGAAGCCATCGCCCAGCGCCGCGCCGTGCGCGCCTTCCTGCCCGACGAGATCGCGCAGCCGACGCTCGAGCGCGTGTTCGCCCAGGCGCAGGCGGCACCGTCGAACTGCAACGCGCAGCCGTGGATCGTGCACGTGGCCTCGGGCACGACGCTGCGCACGCTGCGCGAGCGGCTGCTCGTGGCCGGCGCCGACCTGCAGCAGTACCGGCCCGACTTTCCCTTCGACGGCAAGTTCCCCGGCATCTACCGCGAACGCCAGCACGACGCCGCCGCGCGCCTGTACACGGCGATGGGCATCGCGCGCGACGACCGCGTCGCGCGCGCGCAGGCCGGCCTGCGCAACTACGCGATGTTCGACGCCCCGCACGCGGCCTTCGTCTTCCTGCCCGAACCGTTCGGCGCGCGCGAAGCCGTGGACTGCGGCATGTACGCGCAGAACCTGATGCTGCTGCTCACGGCCGAAGGGCTCGCGTCGTGCCCGCAGGCGGCGCTGACGTTCCATCCGCACATCGTGCGCGAACTGCTGGGCGTGCCCGCCGAGCAGCGGCTGCTGCTGGGCATCTCCTTCGGCCACGAGGACAGGCAGGCGCCGGCCAACGCCTGCCGCACGCCGCGCGCGGCCCTGGCCGACGCCGTGCGCTTCCATCGCTGAGACGTCGCCGCGGCCCACGCGCGCGGTACGCGCGCCGACACGGGCGGCGCGGTACGCGCGCCG
>JAFECX010000031.1 GCA_018241895.1 Pseudomonadota bacterium | reverse complement strand
GGCGCCGGCGCCCGAGTGCATGCACGGCGATCGCGACGTAGACGAGCAGGTTCCACGCCAGCACCGCGAGCCACGGCGGCGCGAGCAGGTTGAGCGTGCGGCCGCCCAGCGCGTCGCCGGCCAGGCCGAAGACGAGACCGACCAGCATCGCGAGCACGACCCAGGCCGCACGCCAGCCGCCACCCGAAGCCGCCGCGGCCAGCGGCTTGCTGCGTGCCAGCAGCCGCTCGCAGGCGTGGCGCGTGCGCGCGACGAGCCACTGCGCCGGCGCGGCCTGCTCGCCCGCGGTCTCGTTGGCCAGGCGTGTCGCCCACTCGCCATCGGCGGCCGACCACAGCGCGGCCGGCATGTCGCCGGCCGGCGCCGTCTCGCAGGCGCGCACCAGCAGCACCCGGCGCGCGGTGGCTTCGTCGAAGACGGCGATGTCTGGGCTCACGGCTCGGCGCAATGTAGCGCCATCTTCCGCATGCGCCGCGTTCCCGAACGACACGGCGCGAGCCGCACGCACTGCGCCGCCGCGCGGCGGCATCGCGCGGCGCCGGCTGCGCCCGCGCGCAGCATCGCACGGCGCGCGCCGGCTACGCCAGCGCGCGCGCGATGAGGATCTTCTGCACCTCGCTCGTGCCTTCGTAGATCTGCGCCACGCGCACGTCGCGGTAGATGCGCTCGACGGGGAAGTCGCTCACGTAGCCGTAGCCGCCGAAGACCTGGATCGCGGCCGAGCACACGCGCTCGGCCATCTCGCTGGCGTACAGCTTGGCCATCGCCGCCTCCTTCAGGCAGGGTCGGCCGGCGTCCTCGAGCACGGCGGCGTGCCGCACGAGCTGGCGCGCGGCCTCGATCTGCGTCGCGCACTCGGCCAGCCTGAACTGCACCGCCTGGTGCTCGAAGATCGGTCGGCCGAAGGCCTGGCGCTCCCGGCTGTAGGCCAGCGCCGCCTCGAACGCGGCGCGCGCCATGCCCACCGACTGGCTGGCGATGCCGATGCGGCCGCCCTCCAGACCGGCGAGCGCGATGCGCAGGCCCATGCCCTCGTCGCCGATCAGGTTGGCCTCGGGCACGCGGCAGTTCTCGAACACGATCTGCGCCGTGTCGCTCGCGTGCTGGCCCATCTTGTCCTCGACGCGCGCCACCACGTAGCCGGGCGTGGCGGTGGGCACGAGGAAGGCGCTGATGCCCTTCTTGCCCGCGGTCCTGTCGGTCACGGCCATGACGATGGCCAGGTCGCCGTTCTTGCCGCTGGTGACGAACTGCTTGACGCCGTCGAGCACGTAGTGGTCGCCGTCGCGCCGCGCCGTGGTCCTCAGACCGCCGGCCTCGGAGCCCACGTGCGGCTCGGTCAGGCAGAACGCGCCCAGCATGTCGCCGCGCGCCAGCGGCCGCAGGAAGCGCTCCTTCTGCGCGGTGTTGCCGAAGGCGGTGAGGATCGAGCACACGGGGCAGTTGTTGACGCTGACGACGGTGCTGGTGGCGCCGTCGCCGGCGGCGATCTCCTCGACGATGATCGACAGCGCCAGGTAGTCCAGGCCCGCACCGCCCCACTCGTCGGGCACGGCGACGCCGTAGCAGCCGAGCTCGGCCAGCCCGCGCAGTTCGGCGCGCGGGAAGTGGTGGCTCTTGTCCCAGGCCGCGGCCTGCGGCGCGATGCGCTCCTGCACGAAGGTGCGCACCGCGTCCTGCACGGCCAGGTGGTCGTCGCTCGGCAGCATGGGCGCGTCTGTGGGCTTCTAGGAGCGTGGACGGCGCCGCAGCGCGGCGCACGGCGCGCGCCGCCTCCTGGTGCTCAGAGCATCTCGACGGCCAGCGCCGTCGCTTCGCCGCCGCCGATGCACAGCGCCGCGACGCCGCGCTGCTTGCCGTACTTGCGCAGCGCGCCCAGCAGCGTGACGACGATGCGCGCGCCGCTGGCGCCGATCGGGTGGCCGAGCGCGCACGCGCCGCCGTGCACGTTGACGATCTCGTGCGAAAGTTCGAACTCGGTCATCGCCGCCATCGTGACGGCAGCGAAAGCCTCGTTGACCTCCCACCGGTCGACCTGAGCCGGCTGCCAGCCGGCCTTGTCGAGCACCTTGCGGATCGCGCCCACCGGCGCGGTCGTGAACCACTCGGGTGCCTGCGCGTGCACCGCATGCGCTGCGATGCGCGCGATCGGCTTGCAGCCGCGCGCCCGGGCCGTGCTCTGGCGCATCAGCACCAGCGCCGCGGCACCGTCGCTGATCGAGCTGGCGTTGGCGGCGGTGATCGTGCCGTCCTTCCTGAACGCGGGCTTCAGGCCCGGGATCTTGTCGAGCCGGGCCTTGAACGGCTGCTCGTCGCGCTCGACGAGCGTCTCGGCGCCCTTGGCGGCGAGCGCCACCGGCGCGATCTCCCACTCGAAGCTGCCGTCCTCGTTGGCCTTCTTCGCGCGCTCGGTCGAGGCGATGGCGAAGGCATCCTGCGCCTCGCGCGTGAAGCCGTACCGGGCGACGCAGCTCTCGGCGAACACGCCCATCGCCTTGCCGCGCTCGTAGGCGTCCTCGAGGCCGTCCAGCGCCATGTGGTCGTACAGCGTGGCGGCGCCGTAGCGCACGCCCTTGCGCGCGAACACGAGGTGCGGCGCGTTGGTCATGCTCTCCATGCCACCGGCCAGCATGACCTCGGCGCTGCCGGCGGCGAGCATGTCGTGCGCGAACATCGCCGCGCGCATGCCGCTGCCGCACATCTTGCTGAGCGTGACGGCGCCGGTGCTGTCGGGCAGGCCGGCCCTGCGCATCGCCTGGCGCGCCGGTGCCTGGCCCTGGCCGGCCATCAGGCAGCAGCCGAACAGCACCTCGTCGACGGCGTCGCCGGCGACGCCGGCGCGCTCGACGGCGGCGCGGATGGCGACCGCGCCGAGCTCCCAGGCCGCGAGGCCGGCGAAGTCGCCGAGCAGGCCGCCGATCGGCGTGCGGGCGGCGGAGACGATGACGATCGGATCGGCCATGGCCAAGCTCCTTCAGGACACGGAAAGCGCATTCTGCGCCGCCGCCGGCGCTGCCGGCACGGCCGCGCGGCGCACGTGCACGAAGCGCTTGCCGGGGTCGTACGGGAACACGTCGTGCACGTGGCCGGCGAGGATGCGCTCCTTGTGGCCGTGCCAGAACGCGGCGTCGAGCAGGTCGGCGTGGTGCGCCATGAAGACCTCGCGCACCGACTCGTTGCCGAGCAGGAACGGCTCGAAGGTCTCGGGAAAGACATCCTTCGGGCCGACCGCGTACCAGACCTCGCCCGACATCTCGTCCTCCTCGTTGCGCGCCAGCGGCACGCGGCGGAAGTTGCAGTCGGTGACGTACTCGATCTCGTCGTAGTCGTAGAAGACGACGCGGCCCTGGCGCGTGACGCCGAAGTTCTTCCACAGCATGTCGCCGGGGAAGATGTTGGCCGCCGCCAGGTCCTTGATCGCGTTGCCGTACTCGATGACCGCGTGCTCGAGCTGCTCGGGCGAAGCCTCCTGCAGGTAGATGTTCAGCGGGATCATGCGCCGCTCGATGTACAGGTGCTTGATGACGATGACCTCGCCGTCGTCCTCGAGCAGGCTGGGGCAGAAGTGCTGCAATTCCGCGACGAGCTCGTCCTCGAAGCGCTGGCGCGGGAACGCGACTTCGCTGTACTCGAGCGTGTCGGCCATGCGGCCGACGCGGTCGTGCTGCTTGACGAGCAGGTACTTGCCCTTGATCTGCTCGCGCGTGGTGTCCTTCTGCGGCGGGTAGAAATCCTTGATGACCTTGAAGACGTACGGGAACGACGGCAGGTCGAACACCAGCATCACCATGCCCTTGATGCCGGGCGCGATGCGGAACTTGTCGCTGCTGAAGCGCAGGTGCGACAGGAAGTCGCGGTAGAAGATGTTCTTGCCCTGCTTCTGCAGGCCGATCGCGTTGTACAGCTCGGAGCGCGCCTTGCGCGGCATCAGCGAACGCAGGAACTGCACGTACGCGCTCGGGACCGCCATGTCGACCATGAAATAGGCACGCGCGTAGCTGAAGATCATCTGCAGCTCGTCCTCGCCGAAGAGCGCCGCGTCGACGACGAGCCGGCTGCCGGCGCCGCCGCGCGGCGCGAGACCGTGCGACGACGCGTGCAGGATCGGCAGCGCGAACGGCGTCTCGACGAAGCCGTTGATGATGCGCCCCACCATGTAGGCGCCCTTGTTGCGGTAGAACAGGCTGGACAGCACCTGGATCTGGAAGTTGGCGCGCACCCGGTAGCCGCCGAGCTCGGCCATCATCGCCTGCACGACGTTGTCGACGTCGCGCGCCAGGTCCTCGAACTCGCACTCGAGCTGGAAGTTGTGCACGATGCGCGTCCAGGTCGCGTGCAGCGTCTCGCGCGTCGGGTAGTAGGCGCGGTAGGTGGGCAGCAGCGCCGGCTCGTCGAGCTCGATGTACTCGGTGCTGACCGCGGGGCGCACGAAGATGAAGTCGTTGCGGTAGTAGTTGCGATGCAGCAGCTTGACCGTCACCGAGTTGAAGAAGGTCTCGGCGAGTTCGGGCCGCAGGTGGTTGGTGAGCAGGCCGATGTAGTGCAGCTTGGCCTGCTGCCACATGCTCGTCGACAGCGTGCTGGCGTCGAACTCGCGGCGCAGCCGCTCGACGGCCTCGTTGACGCGCAGGTCGTAGAACTCGATGCGCTCGCGCTGGGCGCGCTGCTGGCCGTGCCAGTCCTCGCGCTCGAAGCGGCCCTTGGCGGCGGCGCTGGTGGCGCGAAAGAGCGTGTAGTGGCGGTCGAAGCCTTCGAGCATCGCCTGCGCGATGTCGAAGGCGCGGCGGTCGGTGAGGCGGTGCGGGAACATGGGCGCGCGCGCTCAATCGGTCTCGATGGCGCCGACGTCGCCCGGCGCGCGCGGATAGCGCGCGAAGGCCGCATTCAGCTGGTCGACGACGGCCTCGGGCCGGTCGATCGTGATCCGCAGGTCCTTGATCAGGCCGTCGCGCAGACCGTAGACCCAGCCGTCCACCGCCACCTTCTGGCCGCGCGCCCAAGCGTCCTGCAGCACGGTCGACAGCGCCACGTTGCCGACCTGCTGGATGACGTTCATCTCGCACAGGACGTCTTCCTGCTGCGACGGCGCCAGGTGCTCGAGCCGTTTGCGCTGGCGCAGCCGCAGGTCCTGCACCGGGCGCAGCCAGTTGTCGGCCAGCCCGATGCGCGCGCCGGCCAGCACCGCGCGCACGCCGCCGCAGCCGTAGTGGCCGACGACCATGATGTGCTCGACGGCGAGGATTTCGACCGCGAACTGGATCGTCGACAAGGCGTTGAGGTCCGAGCTCACGACCAGGTTGGCGACGTTGCGGTGCACGAACACCTCGCCCGGATCGAGACCGGTGACCTGGTTGGCCGGCACGCGGCTGTCGGCGCAGCCGATCCACATGTACTTGGGGTTCTGCTGCCGCGCCAGCCGCGTGAAGAAGCCCGGTTCGCCCTGCTCGACCGCAGCGGCCCAGCGCCGGTTGTTGGCGAGCAGGGGTTCGAGTTCGGCGCTCACATCGTCTCCGCGAACAGCTCGCGCCCGATCAGCATTCTCCTGATCTCGGACGTCCCGGCGCCGATCTCGTAGAGCTTGGCATCGCGCCACAGCCGGCCCAGCGGGTAGTCGTTGATGTAGCCGTTGCCGCCGAAGATCTGGATGCCCTCGCCGGCCATCCAGGTCGCCTTCTCGGCGCACCACAGGATGACGCCGGCGCAGTCCTTGCGCACGCGGCGCACGTGCTCGGCGCCCAGGCCGTCGAGGTTCTTGCCGACCGTGTAGCACAGCGCGCGCGCGGCCTGCAGCACGGTGTACATGTCGGCCAGCTTGGCCTGCACGAGCTGGAACTCACCGATGCTCCGCCCGAACTGCTTGCGCTCGTGCACGTACGGCACGACGTGGTCCAGCACCGCCTGCATGATGCCGATGGGCCCGGCGGCGAGCACCGCGCGCTCGTAGTCCAGCCCGCTCATCAGCACCCGGGCGCCGCCGTTGACCTCGCCCAGCACGTTCTCGGCCGGCACCTCGACGCCATCGAACACCATCTCGCCGGTGTGGCTGCCGCGCATGCCGAGCTTGTCGAGCTTCTGCGCGCTGGAAAAGCCCGGCATGCCCTTCTCGACGACGAAGGCGGTGATGCCGCGCGCGCCGAGCGCGGGCTCGCTCTTGGCGTAGACCACCATCGTGTCGGCGTCGGGGCCGTTGGTGATCCACATCTTGGTGCCGGTGAGCACGTAGCGGCCGCCACGCTCCTCGGCGCGCAGCGCCATCGACATCGCGTCCGAGCCGGCGCCGGGCTCGCTCATCGCCAGCGCGCCGACATGCTCGCCGCTCACGAGCTTGGGCAGGAACTTGCGCTTTTGCGCCTCGCTGCCGTTGCGCCGGATCTGGTTGACGCACAGGTTGCTGTGCGCGCCGTAAGACAGGCCGACGCTGGCGCTGGCGCGGCTGATCTCCTCCATCGCCACCATGTGCGCGAGGTAGCCCAGGCCGGCGCCGCCCCAGGCCTCGGGCACCGTGATGCCGAGCACGCCCAATGCGCCCAGCTTGCGCCACAGGTCCATCGGGAAGCGGTCGCTGCGGTCGATCTCGGCCGCGCGCGGCGCGATCTCGGCGGCGGCAAACGTGCGCACGGCATCGCGCAGCGCGTCGATGTCGGCGCCGAGCTGGAAGTCGAGACCGGGCAGGTTCATGGGCGCCTCCGCGTCGATCGATGGGTCCGAAGGGTGTGCGGCAATCATAGGTGCCGCCGCTGCGCTGCGCGGCGAGCGCCCGCCCGCGCCATGCACCCCGCAGCGGGGCGCCTTCGATGCGGCCGTGCGCCTACTCGAAGACCGGCAGCACCTCGGAGCGCAGCTCCCTGCGCGCGGCCTCGAAGTCGGGCAGCACGGAGCGCACCACGTCCCAGAACGCCGGGCCGTGGTTCATTTCGATCAGATGCGCGAGCTCGTGCACGACGACGTAGTCGATGACCGGCATGCGCAGATGGACCAGGCGGCGGTTCAGGCGGATCGAGCCGTTGCTGCTGGCGCTGCCCCAGCGCGTCGCGGCCGAGCTGAGCGCGAAGCGGCGCACGCGCACGCCCAGGCGCGGCGCGTACAGGTCGATGCGTTCGGCGAAGACGCGTCGCGCCTGTCGTTCGAGCCAGCGCCCGGCGGCGTCGCGGATCTGCTGCGGCTGCGCGTCGCCGGCCAGGCCCAGGTGCAGCGCCAGCCGCGGCACACCCGGCGCCGCGCGCTCGGCGACGTGCAGCACCGTGCGCCTGATGCGCGCATCGAGCACGAGCCGCATCGCTTCGCCGAGATACGGGATGCTCGCACCGTCGCACCACTGCAGCCGCGCCGCCTCGAGGCGCTGCGCGCGCTCGCGCTGCTCGTGCAGCTTGCGCAGGATCCAGCCGGACTTCTCGTGCAGCGCCGACTCGATCTCGGCCAGCGCGACCCAGCGCGGCGCGCTCACGGTGAGTCCGTCGGGCGCGACGACGAAGCCGATGCTGCGTCGCCGCGCACGCCGCAACTCGTAGCTCACGCGCTGCCCGCCCAGACGGATCTCGCGCCCGACGCGCCCGGCGTGCGCCGCAAGGCTGCGCGGCCTGTGGCATGGCGACACAGGGATGTCGGGTGCCGCCTTCGGCACGGGTGCGGCTGCGGCCGCGGCCGCCTGCGCGGCAGCCGACAGGCCCGGCGCCGCGACGAGCGGGGCCGGCGCCAGATCGTCGAACGGCGACCGCGTCTTCGGATCTGAGGACGCACTGGCGCTGGGCATGAACGCGCATTCTAGGCAGCGTGCCTGCGTCGCCTGCGCGGCGCGGCGACGGGTGCGCACCTTCAGCGCACCTTCAGCGCACCTTCAGCGCACGTTCAGCGCGCCCTCGCCGCGCCTCTTCAGCGCGGCGCCGGCGCCGGCGCCGGCCCGTCGTGCGGCGCGTAGGCCTCGGGATCGATGCGCCGCATCTCGGTCTCGATCCACGCCTCGACCTCGCGCATCACCTGCCCGGCGTCCCGCCCCGCGGCGGCGATCGGCGCTCCGATGACGACGTCGACAACGCCCGGACGCAGGAGAAAGCTGCGCCGCGGCCAGCAGCGCCCCGAGGCCACGGCAATGGGCACGATCGGCACGCCGATGGCCACCGCCAGCCGCGAGGCCCCCAGCTTGTAGACGCCCTGGCTGCCGCGCGGGGTGCGCGTGCCCTCGGGAAACATGATCACCCACACGCCCTGGCCGAACAGGCGCCGGCCCTGCTCGGCCACCCGGTGCCAGGCCTCGGTGCGCCTGCTGCGGTCGATGTGGATCATGTCCAGGCGCGACATGGCCCAGCCGAAGAACGGGATGTGCAGCAGCTCGCGCTTGAAGACGTAGGCCAGCGGGCGCGGCATCAGCGTCGGCAGCGCGAAGGCCTCCCAGATGCTCTGGTGCTTGCTGGCCAGCAGCAGCGCGCTGCCGGCGCGGGCCGCGTCCAGCACGTGCGCCATGCCCTGCACGCGGGCGTGCACGCCGCAGATCGCGCGGCAGCCCCAGATCGCCAGCCGCACCCAGCCCACGCAGGCCCAGTACAGCGTCGTGCGGCCCGCGAACGGCGACAGCAGCACGATCGCCGTGGCCCAGGGCACGACCGTGAGCACCATGAACAGCACGAACGCGAGCGAGCGCAACGCCCACCAGAGGCGCATCAGATCAGGCTGCCGGGCACCGATTCGCTCGCATGCTCGCGCCGCAGCACGAACTCGGCGAAGGCCAGCAGGCTCTCGTGCACCTGGGTCCGCGGCACCTGCTGCAGCATGTGGCGCAGCTCGTCGTCACCGAGCGCGGCGGCGCGCCCGCACAGCACCAGGTGCGGCTGGCAACCCGCGGCCTGCGCGGCGTGCAGGTCGCGCAGCGTGTCGCAGACCATCGGCACCTGGGCCAGGTCGACGCCGTAGCGCCGCCCGATGTCGAGCATCATGCCCGGCAGCGGCTTGCGGCAGCTGCAATGCGCCTCGGGCACGTGCGGGCAGAAGAAGACGGCGTCGATGCGCCCACCCACCGCCATCAGCATGCGGTTCATGTGCGCGTGCACGGCGTTGACCGACGCCATGTCGATCATGCCGCTGCCGATGCCGGCCTGGTTCGTCGCCACCACCGCGTGCCAGCCGGCGTGGTTCAGCCGTGCCACCGCTTCGAGCGCGCCGCGCACCGGCACCCATTCCTCGGGCGCCTTGACATGGTCCGCCCGGTACTCGTTGAGGATGCCGTCGCGTCCGTAGATGACGAGCTTGGTGGTGCCCATCGCGCAGCAGCCCGGTGCGCCTCGCGGGGTCGCGCCTCAGACCGCCAGCCGCGACAGATCGGCCACGCGGTTCATCGCGCGGTGCAGCTCGCCCAGCAGGGCGAGCCGGTTGCGCCGCAGCGCGGGATCGTCGGCGTTGACCAGCACGGTGTCGAAGAACGCGTCGACCGGCGCCTTGAGCGCGGCCAGCGTGCGCAGCGAGCCGGTGAGGTTGCCGGCATCGAACGCGGCGTCGGCCTCGGGCGCGGTCGCCGCGAGCGCCGCGTGCAGCGCCTGCTCGGACGGCTCGGCGAGCAGCGCACGCTCGACGGCGCCGTTTGCGCCGTCGCCCTCGGATTTGCGCAGGATGTTGGCCACGCGCTTGTTGGCCGCGGCCAGCGCCGCCGCCTCCGGCAGCGCGACGAAGTCGCGCACCGCCTCGAGCCGGCGCGGGATGTCGCCCAAGCGCTCGGGGCGCAGCGCGATCACCGCGTCGACCTCCTGCGCCGTCCAGCCCTGCTCGCGCAGGCTGCCGACGAGGCGCTCGACGACGTAGTGCTGCACCTCGGCCTGCGCCTGGCCGTGTCCGTG
The DNA here is from genome assembly GCA_018241895.1 of Pseudomonadota bacterium. Classification (GTDB taxonomy): domain Bacteria; phylum Pseudomonadota; class Gammaproteobacteria; order Burkholderiales; family Burkholderiaceae_C; genus Rubrivivax. The sequence continues at coordinate 2,770 of JAFECX010000031.1, read as the reverse complement.
CGGGAAGACGCGAAACGCCGCCGCCACCAGCTCGGGCAGCGTGAGCGGCAGGTCGCGCTCGAGCAGCATGCGCACCACGCCCAGCGCGTGGCGGCGCAGTGCGTACGGGTCCTTGTCGCCGCTGGGCAGCTGGCCGATGCCGAACAGGCCGGCCAGCGTCTCGAGCTTGTCGGCCAGCGCGACCGCGAGGCCGACCGGCCCACGCGGCAGCGCGTCGCCGGCGAAGCGCGGCTTGTAGTGATCCTCGATGGCGTCGGCGACGGCGTCGCGGCAGCCGTCGTGGCGCGCGTAGTACGCGCCCATGACGCCCTGCAGTTCGGGGAACTCGCCCACCATGTCGGTGAGCAGATCGGCCTTGGCCAGCGTCGCCGCCTCGTCCGCGAGGTCGGCCAGCGCGAGGCCGCCCAGCCGCTCGCCGATCACGCGTGCGAGCTGGCGCACGCGCTCGACGCGCTCGCCCAGCGTGCCGAGCTTGCCGTGGTAGACGACCGCGGCCAGCGCCGGCACGCGCGAGGCGAGCGTGCGCTTGCGGTCCTGGTCGAAGAAGAAGCGCGCATCGGCCAGCCGCGGGCGCACGACGCGCTCGTTGCCCTCGACGACGCGGCTGGCGTCGGCCGGTCGAATGTTGGCAACGACCAGGAAGCGGTTCGTGAGGCGCCCGGCCGCATCCAGCAGCGGAAAGTACTTCTGATTGGCCTTCATCGTCAGGATGAGGCATTCCTGCGGCACGGCGAGGAAGTCCTCGTCGAAGCGGCACACGAGGACGTTGGGCCGCTCGACCAGCGCCGTCACCTCGTCGAGCAGCGCAGCGTCCTCGACCGGGCGCAGGCCTTCGCGCCCGGCGGCGGCCTCGAGCTGGCGCGCGATCTCGGCGCGGCGCGCATCGAAGCCGGCGATGACACTTCCCTGCTCGGCGAGTTGGCGCGCGTAGTCGTCGGCGTGCCCGAGCCGCAGCGGGTCGACCGCGGCCTCGAAGCGGTGGCCGCGCGTCGTGCGTCCGGCCTCGAGGCCGAGCGCGCGCACCGGCACCACGTCGGCGCCGTGCAGCGCCACCAGGGCATGCACCGGACGCACGAAGTGCACGCTGCTCCAGCCGTCGGCAAGCTGGTACTGCATCACCTTCGGGATCGGCAGCCTGGCCAGCGCGTCGTCGAGCGCGCGCTGCAGCCCCGCGGCCAGGGTGGCGCCCGGCTGCGTGGTCTCGAGGAACAGCGTCTCGGCCTTGCCGTCGACGCGCCGCGCGAGCGCGCCCACGACGCTCGCGTCGGCGCCGAGCGCGGCCAGCTTCTTCGCCAGCGCCGGCGTGGCGCCGCCGTCGGCCGCCAGCCCGACCGCGACGGGCATCAGCTTGTGCGATACCGCCCGCGCCGGCGCCGTGCCGAGCACGCCGCTCAGGTGCGCGGCCAGGCGGCGCGGCGTCGCGTAGACGGTGAGCGCCGAGCCAGCGCCCGCCAGGTCCTGTGCCTGCAGGCCGGCCAGCAGCAGGGCACCGAAGGCCGCGCCCAGCTCCTTCAGCGCCTTGGGCGGGAGTTCCTCGACGAGCAGCTCGACGAGCAGGTTCCGGGTCTGCATGCGCGTCGTTCCCTCAGGCCGCCTTCTTGGCGCTGTCGGCCGGGCGCGCGTTCAGCGCGCTGTCGGCCGGGCGCGCGTTCGGCGCGCTGTCGGCCAGGCGCGCGTTCGGCGCGCTGTCGCCCGGGCGCGCGTTCAGCGCGCTGTCGGCCAGGCGCGCCGTCACCTCGTCGGCCCACGCGCGCGGCGCCAGCGGGAAGCCCAGCCGCGCGCGGCTCGCCAGATAGCTCTGCGCCACCGCGCGCGCCAGGGCGCGGATGCGCCCGATGTAGGCCGCGCGCTCGGTGACGCTGATGGCGCCGCGTGCGTCGAGCAGGTTGAAGGTGTGCGCCGCCTTGAGCACCTGCTCGTACGCCGGCAGCGCGAGCTGGCGCTCGACGAGGAGGCGCGCCTGCTTCTCGTGCGCGCCGAAGGCGCCGAGCAGGAACTCGACGTCGCTCTCCTCGAAGTTGTAGGCGCTCTGCTCGACCTCGTTCTGGTGGTAGACGTCGCGATAGCTCAGGCCCGCGGTCCACTCGAGGTCGAACACGTTGTCCACGCCCTGCAGGTACATCGCCAGGCGCTCGAGGCCGTAGGTGATCTCGCCGGTGAGCGGCCTGCAGTCGATGCCGCCCACCTGCTGGAAGTAGGTGAACTGCGTCACCTCCATGCCGTTGAGCCAGACCTCCCAGCCCAGGCCCCAGGCGCCCAGCGTCGGGTTCTCCCAGTCGTCCTCGACGAAGCGCACGTCGTTCGTCTTCAGGTCGAAACCCAGCGCCCCGAGCGATCCGAGGTACAGCTCGAGGATGTCGGCCGGCGCCGGCTTCAGCACCACCTGATACTGGTAGTAGTGCTGCAGCCGGTTCGGGTTGTCGCCGTAGCGCCCGTCCTTGGGCCGGCGGCTGGGCTGCACGTAGGCGGCGCGCCACGGCTCGGGGCCGAGCGCGCGCAGGAAGGTCGCGGTATGGCTGGTGCCGGCGCCGACCTCCATGTCGTAGGGCTGCAGCAGCGCGCAGCCCTGGTCGGCCCAGTAGGTCTGGAGCTGGAGGATGATCTGCTGGAAGCTCGGCATCGGGTACCGCGCGGGACAGCCGCGTCGCGTCGCCATCGAAGCCGTGAGTTTACGGGGGCGGTCGCCGCACCCCGGCCGCGGCAACGCGCACGATTCAACGCGCCGCGGCCTCGCGCCGCCCGCGCCGCGGCCACCCCGCCACGGCCCGGC
>JAFECX010000030.1 GCA_018241895.1 Pseudomonadota bacterium | reverse complement strand
GTTGCAGCAGGTCGAGCGCGCGCTGGACGAGCGCAGCCTGCGCTTGAACGAGCTGCTGAGCCTCGTGCTCGAGACGATGCACCGTGCGCTGGCGCTGCGTGCCGTCGTCTTCTGCCTGCGCGACGCGCGCGGCACGCTGCATGGCCGCTTCGCGCTCGGCCCCGTGGCGGCGCGCAGCTTCGCGATCGTGCCCAAGGCCGGCAACGACCTCTTTTCGGTGCTGTGCACCAAGGGCGCCGACCTGCATGTCGCCGACACGGCGACGGTGGCCGCGAGGCTGCCCGCGTGGTATCGCGAGAGCGTCGCCGCGGGTGCCTTCTTGCTGCTGCCGCTGATGGTCAAGGGCGCACCGATCGGCCTCGTCTACGCCGACACTGCGGCGGCCCACAGCCTGCCGCTCGGCGCCGAGGAACTCACGTTGCTGCGCGCGTTGCGCGACCAGCTCGTCGTGGCGTTCGTGCGTGGCGCCTGAGCGCGCTGCTCGGGGGTCGGGCAGCGGCCGGTGCCGCAGTGCGCGGAGGCACGGATGGCCGGGGCGGCAGGCGCGGGTGACGAGCCTTACCCCGGCACTGGTTGCAACGCTTAGGGCTGCTTGGTTCCCCACCTGACCCGGTTGGGCGCGCTTCCATGCGGGGAGGCCCGTCGCTGCGGATTGTAGGCGAGCGCTCGGGGCACATGCGGTGCAGACCACCCCGCGCGGACCCCGGCGCATCGAGTCCGCTGCGTGGCGGCCCCTGATGCGCCGTGCGCGAAGAAGGCCGCCGGGGCCCTCGTCGCGGCCCACATGGGCCGCATGCCGCCGGACCGTGCGGCCGCGCCCGCCGATTCGGCGCCGCCGGCTTCAGGCGGCGAGCAATGCCACCTGGACCTGGTTTCGCCCGCTCGCCTTGGCGCGGTAGAGCGCCTCGTCGGCGCGCGAGATGGCGCGCTCGAGGTCCTCGTCGCTGCCCAGCAGCGCCACACCCAGGCTCGCGGTCGCCTTCGTCGGCGTGCCGAGCACATCGGCCCAGGGCGCGTCCTCGAGTGCCAGGCGCATGCGCTCGGCCACACGCCGCGCTGCGGGCAGGTCGTCCACCGGCACCAGCGCGAGGAATTCCTCTCCGCCATAGCGCACGAGCAGGGTGCCGGTGCGCAGCTGCCGGCGCAGCACCAGGGCGGCGTGGCGCAGCACCGCGTCGCCGCAGGCGTGTCCGTGCCGGTCGTTGATGGTCTTGAAATGGTCGAGGTCGATCATCACCACCGCCAGCTCATCCCCGCTGCGCCGCACGCTGCCCACGATGCGCTGGGCACCGTCGGCCAGCGCGTGGCGGCTCATCGCCCCGGTGAGATGGTCGGTCATTGCGCGCTCGTGCAGGCGCTGCCGCAGTCGTTCGTTCACGGTGTTGATGAACAGCATCGCGAACGTGACCGGCAGCATGCCGTACAGCAGCGCGAACGGTGTCACCAACCACGCCGGCATGTGCATGAGAGTGGGTCCGAACGGGCCGCTCCAGCCGACGAGGTAGCCTACGCGCAGCAGGCTGCTGGCGAGCATGAGCACGGCGGCAAGGCCGACCAGCCGTTCGTTGGCACTGCGCGGGCGCCACGCCAGATGCCGGCCGAGCCAGACGACCCAGGACGCCGCCAACGTCAGGCCCACGGCGACGGCGATGTTCATGCCCGCCAGGCCCAGCGGGACGACAGCAGCAACGGCCAGGGATACACCGAGCGGCAGCCACCACGGCGACCAGCGCGGCGCGGGCGTCCCGGCCAGTCGCGCCACCGCCCAGCCCATCATGGCCACGCCCGAAACCGCGCCCGCCGTGAGCAGCGCCTGTGCCCACGGCACCGGCATCCAGTCCAGGGCCAGCACGCTCGTCAGCGAGACCGCCAGCACGACGAAGGCGTCGCGCCCGCACCGCAGCGCGGCGGCCAGTTCCGCATCTTCGCCCTGTCCCGGACGCATCAACCCGGCGGCCATCGCGGCGCTGCCGCCGCAGATGGCGAACGCGGTGAAGATGTCCAGCTGCAGCATCGCTCGGCCGTCCGTCTGCCGCTCATCGGAGCGCGAGAGCCGAACTTGAGCGATGTCGGGCGCGGCGCTGCCCATTCGGTGGCAGCCGACGCTGCTCGCTCCGTGCTGCTGCGCCGCGCCGTCCGGGCCCGCATCGGGCGACGGGGCCTTGCGGGATCGGTTCGGGTCGCCGTTGCGGTGCCGAGCCCGCGACGGCGGCGGCGTCGGTGCGCTCGGCCGCGCGTCAGGCGTCGTTCATGCAAGCGCGCAGCGTGCGCTGCGGCGCCCGCGCGCGCATGAGGGCGTCCGCCTCGGGACGCACGCGCGCCAACGGCACGGCTTCAGGCGTCGCGGTAGATGTACTCGCGCCGAAACGGATAGACGCTCTGCGCGCCGCGCAGCACCGTGCCTTCCATCTGCCCGCTGGGCCGCGCGGCCAGCGTCTGGTGCAGCGCGATCCAGCCGCGCTCGAAGCCCAGTGCGCTGCCGATCAGGTAGACGCGGTAGGCGCGCAGCACCTGCTCGCCGGTGAGGGCGCGCGCGGCGTCGAGCCGGCCCTCGAGCGCGTCGCTCCAGGCCCACAGCGTGCGTGCGTAGTGCGGGCGCAGGTTCTCGATGTCCAGGCCCTCGAGCCCCTGCTCGGCCATCGTCTCGATCATGTGCGAGATGTGCAGCAGTTCGCCGCCGGGGAAGATCCAGCGCTCGATGAACTCGCCCATGCCGCCGCCCAGCTGCGCGTTGCGCGTGCCGCCGGCGGTGATGCCGTGGTTGAGCAGCAGCGCGCCGGGCGCGAGCAGGCTGCGGATCTTGGCGAAATAGGTGGGCAGCATCGCGCGGCCGACGTGCTCGACCATGCCGATCGAGGCGATCTTGTCGTACGGCTCGTCCTCGGGCAGGTCGCGGTAGTCGAGCAGCAGCATGCGCACGCGCCCGCTCAGGCCCTTGTCCTCGATCAGGCGGTTGACGTGTGCGTGCTGGTTGCGGCTGAGCGTGATGCCGGTGCCGCGCACGCCGTAGTGCTCGGCCGCCCACAGCAGCAGGCCGCCCCAGCCGGCGCCGATGTCGAGGAAGCGCTCGCCCGGATGCAGCATCAGCTTGCGGCACACGAGGTCGAGCTTGGCCTCCTGTGCCTGGGCGATGCCGGGCGTGCGCTGGCCCCAGTAGGCGCAGGAGTAGACGCGCCGCGGGTCCAGCCACAGCGCGTAGAAGTCGTCGCCGACATCGTAGTGCTGCCGGACATGGCGCGCGTCGGCGGACTTGCGGTGCTGCCAGCGCGACAGGAGGACGCGCCGCCGCGACAAATGCGTGCCGTGTGCCGGCGTCGCGGGGTTGCCCGCCAGCAGCCCGGCAGCCACGTCGGCCACGCGCCGCATCGGCCCTTCGATGTCGAGCTTGCCTTCGACATAGTCGTTGGCCAGGTCGCCGATGCGCCCGCTCGCCAGATGCCGCAGCGGCAGCAGGCTGTGCAGGCGCAGCGTCACGTCGGCCGCATCGGGGCCGAGGCGGCGCCCGCCGGGCAACACGACGGCCAACGTCCCCGCGCCACTGGCGGGAAGCTGGTCGATGCGGTTGAGGACGTGCGACTCGAACATGAAACGGCTTCCTCCGGCAGGCTGAAACGCACATTTACGCAGACCCGGGGCCCGAGGGCAAGCGGGGGTGTCCCGAGACCCTGCATGGCGCCGGCCCATGGCGTCGCCGGGCGACCGCGAGCCTGGGGCCGGAGGGTGCGGGCGACTGCTAGCGCAGCGCGAGCGCGTCGCCTTCGTAGACCACGCCCAGCGGTTCGATCACGAGGCGCTTGGGGCCCGCTTCGACGCGGCCGGCGACCCAGGCGGCGACGCCGGCCTCGCGCGCCACCGCGGCGCAGCGCTCGCCTTCGTGGCCCGGCACGAAGAGCGCGAAGCCGGCGCCCATGTTCAGCGTGCCGTAGGCCTCGGCCGCGTCGTGGCCGGCCTCGCGCGCGATGAACCCGAGCACCGGCGGCACCGGCGGCACGGTGTCGATGCGGTAGGTGAACGCCCTCGGATGGCGCAGCAGCTTGCGCCAGCCGTGGCCGGTGATGTTGGCCGCGTAGTGCACCGGCACGCCGGCCGCGGCCAGCGCCTCGGTCACGGGCGGGTAGAGCAGCGTCGGCGCCAGCAGCGCCTCGCCGTAGCCCAGGCCCGGCGCGACCTCGGTGAGGTAGCCCTGCGGCAGCCGTTCGGCGAGCTTGCGCGCCAGCGTGAGGCCGTTGGCGTGGATGCCGCTCGAGGCCAGCAGCACGATGGCGTCGCCGGCGCCGAGCGCCGCGCCCAGGCTCAGGCGCGACTTGGGCCGCACGATGCCGGTGCAGGCGGCGGCCAGATCGACGCGTCCGGCCTCGACGATGCCCGCCAGCGCCGGCGTCTCGCCGCCGCCCCAGGCGACGCCGCAGCGCTCGCATGCGGCCTGCCAGCCGGCCACGAGTTCGCGCGCGCGCTCGGCGTCGGCGAACCAGTCGCTGCCGCCGGCCGCCCAGTAGGCCTGCACGACGAGCGGCGTCGCCCCCACGGTCACGAGGTCGTTGACCGCCATCGCGATCGTGTCCTGCGCGATCGCGGCATAGAAGCTGCGGCCGACGAGGCGCTGCATCTCGTCGGCGACGAGTGCCTTGCTGCCCAGGCACTCGACGATGCTCGCCACGTGGAAGGGCCCGGCGTCGACGACGTAGGCCGACTCGCCGCGCGAGGCCGCGACCTCCGTCATCCCGTGCGCCCGCAGATGGTGTGCCGTGGCGGCCGCCGCGCGCTGCGCGGCCACCTTCAGCGGGTCGATGAGGTCGTATTGCACGCCCGCCTGTTCGTAGCTCAGAGGCGCGGGGGCGGGGGCACTGGACATGGGGCGATTATCCCTGCGCTCATGCAGAGCCCCCTTGGCCCGGCGGGCCGTCGCCCCGAGGGGGAACGAGTGCCGTCGGAGCGGCCGGGCAGCGCTCATAGAATGACCGTCGATGTCCTCGTACGTGGTCCTCGCCCGCAAGTACCGGCCGCGGCGCTTTGCCGAAATGGTGGGCCAGGAGCATGTCGTGCGCGCGCTCACGAACGCGCTGGCGACGAATCGGCTGCACCACGCGTACCTGTTCACCGGCACGCGCGGCATCGGCAAGACCACCGTCTCGCGCATCCTGGCCAAGAGCCTGAACTGCGTGGGCCCCGACGGCACGGGCGGCGTCACGGCCGAGCCCTGCGGCGTGTGCAGCGCCTGCACCGAGATCGACGCCGACCGCTACATCGACTACATCGAGCTCGATGCCGCCAGCAACCGCGGCATCGACGACGCGCGCGAGCTGATCGAGCGCGCCGCCTACAAGCCGAGCGTGGGCCGCTACAAGGTATTCATGATCGACGAGGCGCACCAGCTCACCAAGGACGCCTTCAACGCGCTGCTCAAGACGCTCGAGGAGCCGCCTGAGCACCTGAAGTTCGTGCTGGCCACCACCGACCCCGAAAAGATGCTGCCGACGGTGCTCTCGCGCTGCCTGCAGTTCAACCTGCGGCCGATGGCGCCGGCCACGGTGCGCGAGCACCTGGCGCGCGTGCTGGCGGCCGAGGGCGTGCCGTTCGACGACGGCGCGCTCGCGTTGCTCGCGCGCGCCGCGCGCGGCTCGATGCGCGACGGCCTGTCGCTCACCGACCAGGCCATCGCCTACGGCGGCGGGCGTGTCGACGAGGCCGCCGTGCGCGCGATGCTGGGCAGCGTCGAGCGCTCGCACGCGCTGGCGCTGGCGTGCGCGCTGGCAGCGCACGACGCGAAGGCGATGTTCGCCGTGCTGAACGAACTGCGCGCGCGCGGCACGTCGGCAGCGGGCCTGCTGGAGGCGCTCGCGCAGCTGGCGCAGCTTGCCGCGGTGGAGCAGGCGGTGCCGGGTGCGCTCGACGCCGACGAGCCCGACGCCGCCGATGCGCGCGAGCTCGCGGCGCTGCTGCCGGCCGACGAGCTGCAGCTGCTGTACAGCGTGGCGCTGCACGGACGCGGTGAGCTGTCGCTGATGAACGACGAGCACGGCGCGCTCGCGATGGTGCTGCTGCGCTTTCTCGCCTTTGCGCCGGCCGACGCCGCTCGGGCGGCGCCGGCGGCGCCCGATTCGCGCGGTGCAGCCGAGGGACGCGACGGCAACGACGAGCGCTTCGCGCGCGCCGCGCACGACGGCGAGGGCGCGCGAGCGCCCGATGATCGCTCGCGAGGCACGGATCGTTCCCGCGATGCGCGCTCGTCGGCAGCGCTGCGCGTGCCGACGGTGGCTTCGGCCAGCATGCCGGCGGCTGCGCCGCGGGCCCGCGAACCGGCCCCTGCGCCGAGGATCGCAGCAGCGGCGCCTGCGCCGGGGACCACAGCACCGGCGCCTGCGCCGCCATCGGCACCGGCGCCTGCGCCTGCGCCGCCAGCGGCACCAGCGCCTGCGCCGCCATCGGCACCGGCTGCCGCGCCATCGCCTCGCGATGCGCGCGCCGCATCCTGGGCGCCGGACGCGTCGGGGGCGCCGGAGCTGCCGGACGTCGCGGCGGCGATGCCCGCGTCGCCAGCGCTCGCCGAGCGCTGGAACACGATCGTGCTCGGGCTCATCGAGCAAGGCACGGTGCAGGCGCTGACGCGCGAGCTCGCCTGGTCCTCGGGGCTGCTCGGCATCGACCTGCAGCGCGTGCCGCCGTTGTGGCGCCTGGCCGTCGAGCGCGAGGCGCTGCGCTCGCCCGCGCTGCGCGACAAGCTCGCCGCCGCGCTGGCTGCTGCCAGCGGCGCGCCGCTCGAGCTCGAACTGGTGGCCGCGGTCGCCGAAGACAGTCCGGCGCGCCGCGACGCCGCCCGGCGTGCGCGACGCCAGGCCGAGGCCGAGCAGGCGATCCGCGACGACCCGGTGGTGCGCGAGCTGCTCGAACAGTTCAAGGGCGCGCGCATCGTGCCCGGAACGATCAAACCCGTCTGAACCGAGGATCCCCGCGATGATGAAGAACCAACTCGCCGGCCTGATGAAGCAGGCGCAGGCGATGCAGGACAACATGAAGAAGGTGCAGGACGAGCTCGCCAGCACCGAGGTCGAGGGCAGCTCCGGCGCCGGGCTCGTGAAGGTGACGATGACCTGCAAGCACGACGTGCGCCGCATCGTCATCGACCCCAGCCTGCTGGCCGAGGACAAGGACATGCTCGAGGACCTCGTGGCCGCCGCCTTCAACGACGGCGTGCGCCGCGCCGACGAGACGAGCGCCGAGCGTCTGGGCAAGCTCACCGCGGGGCTGCCGCTGCCGCCGGGGATGAAGTTCCCGTTCTGAACCCGCCGGTGCCGCCGCCGGCATGGCCGAGCCCGCGCTCGATGCGCTCGTCGACGCACTGCGCCGGCTGCCCGGCGTCGGTGTCAAGTCGGCACAGCGCATGGCCTGGCACCTGCTGCAGCACGACCGCACCGGCGCGCGGCGGCTGGCCGACGCGCTCGGCGACGCGCTGCAGCGCATGCGCCACTGCGCGCGCTGCAATACGTTCACCGAGTCCGAGCTGTGCAGCACCTGCAGCGACCCGCGGCGCGACGCGAGGCTGCTCGCCGTCGTCGAAACGCCGGCCGATCAGGCCGCGCTCGAGCGCAGCGGCGGCTACAGGGGGCTGTACTTCGTGCTCATGGGGCGGCTGAGCCCGCTCGACGGCATCGGCGTCGCCGACGTCGGCGTCGAGCGGCTGCTGGCGCGCGCCTGCGACGGCGTCGTCGAGGAGGTGATCCTCGCCACCGGCTTCAGCGCCGAGGGCGAGGTCACGGCGCAGGCGATCCGCCAGGCGCTCGAGGCGCGCGGCCTGAAGGTGACGCGGCTGGCGCGCGGCGTGCCGGCGGGCAGCGAGCTCGAATACGTGGACCTGAGCACGATCGCCTACGCGCTGGTCGACCGGCGCTGAGTGCGCTGCGCGGCGCACTCGCGCGTGGCGTGACGAGACTGGCGCGCGGCGTGACGACACTCGCGCGCGGCGTTACGACACTCGCGCGGCGTTACGACACTCGCGCGGCGTTACGACACTCGCGCGGCGTGACGACACTCGCGCGGCGTGACGAGACTCGCGCGGCGTGACGAGACTGGCGCGGAGTGGCGACACTCGCGCGGCGCGTGACCAGTCTGGCATGCAGACCGCAGACAAGAGCCCCGGGGCCGTCGGCCGGCGTGCCGGGTCGGCGTCGATGCCCGGTCATCGCTGGGCCTGCCCGTGCCGGCCGGCGCAACCGCCCCGGCAGCGCACGCCTGCGGCGCGTCAGTGCTGGATCGGGCTCCCCACCTCGCGGCGCCATGCCCGGTGCCGCTCGAACCACCCCGGGTGCAGGAACCGACGCCAGCCTCCGGTGTCGGCGGCCACGGCGCGCGCCGCCTGCGCGACGAAGTCCAGCAGCGCCTGCGCCGTGCCGTCGCCTGCCGCGACGCCGACCTCGTCGCCGCCGATGCGCAGCCACGGGCCGGTGGCCGCACGCCAGGCCGGCTCGTCGCTGTCGACAACCACCTGCAGGCCGACTCCGCGTTCGGCCAGGGGCACCTGCAGTGCGTCGCGCCAGAGGGCGGCGCGCTCGCGCGCATAGCCCTGCGCGTCCCACTCGCCGGTGCGCACGGGCGGCTGCTCGCGCGCGCACTGCGCGGCGACGGCGCGCGTGCCGATCACGACGCGAACGACGGGCGTGGCCGGGACGGCGGACACCGGGGCGCGGTGAAGGCGGTCAAGCCTGCGCCGGCCGACGCGCGATCATGTTCACGGCGCGCATCGTCATCACCGGCTCGCCGTGCTGGTTGAAGACCTCGATCAGCGAGTGCACGACGCCGCGGTCGGGCCTGGACGCCGAGGCGCGCGCGTCCTGCACGGTGACGCGCACCGACAGCGTGTCGCCGGGGCGCACCGGGCGCAGCCAGCGCAGCTCGTCCAGGCCGGGCGAGGCGAGGCTGGATGCGCTCGACAGGTAGTTGAGCGCGTACAGCCGCATCATCAGGCTGCCCGTGTGCCAGCCGCTGGCGATGATGCCGCCGAACGGTCCGCGCGCGGCCAGCGCCGGATCGGTGTGGATCGGCTGCGGGTCGTAGCGGCGCGCGAACTCGAGCACCTCGTCGGCGTCGACCTGCAGCGTGCCCAGCTCGTGCACCGCGCCGGGCTGGTAGTCCTCGAACCAGCGTTCGCTCATCTGCGCGTCCTTGCTCGGGTCGTTGGCGTGAATGCCCTTGCGCTCGTGGAAGGCCTGCAGCGCCGCGTGATAGGCGTCGATGTCCGCGCGCGGCACGGGCTCGCCGCATTCGTAGCAGGCGCCGCTCATGCGGTCGAACCAGCGGCAGCCGCAGTGGTTGCAGGCGAGCTCGGGGGCGCCGGCGGGGTTCTCGAAGATCATCGGTGCGCTCCGGGCTCGGGGGGTCGGGGCTGGGCGGGGCGACGGATCGGCGCGTCGCAGCGCTAGCGGCAGGCGCCGAGGAAGGCCAGCCCGAGCGCCTCGAGGAAGTCTTCGTAGCCGTCGTCGAGCAGCTGGCGCTTGGCGACGATCACGTACAGCAGCATCGCCCCCGCACGCAGCTGCAGCTTGAGCGTGCCGAGCGCGTTGTCGTGCCGGCGCGCGTGCACCGCCTCGAGCGCCCCCGGCTCGGCGACGAAGAGCAGCGCCACCGGGCAGTCGGCGAAGCCGGTGAACGGCTGATGCGCGACCTGCATGCCCTCGGCACTGCGCCGCCAGACCAGCATCTCGCCGGCGCCCGCGTCGGTGCTCGCGCGCGCGACGAAGCCGACCGAAGCCCCGGCGCACATCGGCTCGAACAGCAGCTGCTCGCGCGCGAGCAGCGCCTGCCAGCCGGCCCGATCGCTCCACGCGTCGGCGTCGATCGGCGCCATCGCGTCGGACTGCCGGCCGCCGCCATGCACCGGCGGCGTGGCCGCGTTGCCGGCCCCCCCGGACGGGAATGACGAACTCATCTGCTGCGTGCGCTTCAGATGCGCGCACCGAGCCGGAAGCCGTCGTGGATGGCCTGCGTCAGGCCGCGCGGCACGAGCGAGTCGCCGCAGCCGTGCACCTCGTCGATCATCCACTCGAGCTCGTGGAAGAGCTCCTGGTTGGGCCGCCGCTCGACGGCGGAGATGACGGTGTCGGCGGGCAGGAACTCTTCCTCGCCCTGCGCGGTGCGGATCTGCACGCCGCCCGCGCCGATCGCGAGCACCCTGGCGCCGGTGCGCGTGGGGATGCCGAGCTCCTCGATCCACGCCGTGTGGCGCCACTTGAACGAAGGCATCACGTCGCCGGCGATGCGCTTGTCGGAGTCGACCACCGTCACCTCGCGGCCGTGGTTCTTCTTCAGCGATTCGGCCAGCGTGAGGCCGACCTTGCCGCCGCCGAGCACGACCACGCGCGCGCCGGTGCCCACGCGCTCGGCGGCGACGTCGAGCGCGTCGACCAGCAGCCCGGGCTGCGTGCACTCGGGCAGGAAGCGCGAGTCGATGCGCGCGCCGGTGGCGATCACCGCCACGTCGTACCGGTGCAGCATGGAGCGCATCGCCTTCACGTCGATGGTGCTGTTCAGGCGCACCTCGATGGCCAGCGCCTCGGCCATCTTGCGGTAGTACGCGACGACGCTCGTCAGGTCGTCGCTGTTGGCCAGATCGTTCTTCGCATAGCCGGCGAGCGCGCCGCCGATCGCGGCGCCGCGCTCGAACACGATCACGTCGTGGCCGCGGCGCTTGGCCGTGATCGCGCACTCCATGCCCGCGGGGCCGGCGCCGATGACCATGATCTTCTTGGCCATCGGCGCCGGCGTGAGCTGGTAGGCCGGGTCGTACTCGTGGCCGAGCTGCGGGTTGCGCGTGCAGGTGTAGGGCAGGTCGCGGAACAGGCGCGAGAGGCAGTTGAGCGAGCCGATGCAGCGCTTGACCTCGTCCATGCGGCCGGCCGCGGCCTTGTGCACGAGCTCGGGGTCGGCCAGCATCGGGCGGCAGACCTCCCAGAAGTCGAACTCGCCGTCGGCGATGCACTGCGCGGCCATGTGCGGATCGGGCAGGCGGTTGCCGAAGGCGATCGGCGTGCCCGGCAGCATCTTCTTGGCGCGCGCGGCCAGCCGCCGCCAGTAGCCGGGCGGCACGTCGCGGCCGATCGACGACTCGGGCGCCTCCTGCCAGCCCACGGTGACGCTGATCATGTCGACGCCGCGCTCGGCGGCCATCTGCATGAGCTCGAAGCACTCGTCCTCGGTGTTGCCGCCCCAGCGGTCCATCAGCTCGTTGCCGTTCAGCCGGATGACGAGCGGCGCGTCGCCCTGCGCCTGCTTCATCGCGTCGATCAGCTCGCACATGAAGCGGCCGCGGTTCTTCAGCGAGCCGCCGTATTCGTCGGTGCGCCGGTTCGTGAACTTGGAGTTGAAGGTCGCCAGCAGGTAGCCCATGAAGCTCGTGACCTCGGTGGCGTCGAAGCCGGCCTTCAGCGCGCGCCTGGCGGCCTCGGCGTGCTGCTGCACGGTGGCGCGGATCTGCTCCTTGGTGATCTCGCGCGGCGGGCGGAAGTGCGGCAGCGTCTGCGGCACGATCGAGGGCTGCAGGCAGTAGCCCAGGTCGATGCCGCCGTAGCGCCCGGCGTGCAGCACCTGCTGCACCGCGATCGCTCCGGCGTCGTGGATGTAGCCGGCGATCTTCTCGAACTCGGGGATGCAGCTGTCGTCGTAGATCGCGACCTGGCGGAAGTAGCCCTTGCCCTCGCCCAGCGGGTCGGGGTAGGCGCCCTGGTTGGTGATGATGCCGCAGCCGGTCTGCGCGATGACCTGCGTGCGCGCCAGCTCGCGGATGGTGTGCGTGCCGTCGCGGTTGTTGTAGTTGGACACGCAGCACGAGCCGTACTTGATGCGGTTCTTGCTCTGCAGCTTGCCCCAGGCGGCGGGCTCGAACAGGCGGGCGAGCGGATGGTTCATCGCGGGGTCCTCGTGGCGCTCTTGCGGGTGGTCGGGTCGGGTCGGGCGGGCCGGGCGGGTCGGTCGGGTCGGGTCGGGTCGGGTCGGCACTCGCGCCAGGGGTCGTTGCCGCGATCGATGCGGAGCTCGTCAGCGCGCCCGTTCCCGGGCCAGGGTGTGGGCGATGCGCTCGCGCAGGTCGCGGCGCAGGATCTTGCCGGCCGGGCTGATCGGCATGCGCTCGAGCAGCTCGAGGCGCTCGGGCAGCTTGTACTTGGCGATGCGCTGCGCGAGCAGGAATTCGGCCAGCTCGCGCAGCCCGAGCGCAGCGCCCGGCTTGACGACGACGAACGCGCAGGCACGCTCGCCGTACACGGGGTCGGGCATGCCGACCACGCAGCAGCTGTCGACGGCCGCGTGCATCAGGATCAGGTTCTCGACCTCGTCGCTGCTGATCTTCTCGCCGCCGCGGTTGATGAGGTCCTTCTTGCGGCCTTCGGTGTACAGGTCGCGCCCGACCTTGCGCACCACGTCGCCCATGCGATAGAAGCCGTCGGCGGTGAAGGCGCTCGCGTTGGTCTCGGGTGCGTTGTAGTAGCCGCGGATCGTGTACGGGCCGCGCGTGAGCAGCTCGCCCGGCGTGCCGTCGGGCAGTTCGTGATCATCCAGGTCGACAACCCTGAGCTCGTCGTGCTCGCACACCGGGCGGCCCGAGCTTTCGAGGATCAATTCGTCGTTCGCGTCCAGCGGCACCATGTTGATGAGGCCTTCGGCGGTGCCGTAGACCTCCTGCGGCGTGCAGCCCCACTGCTCGCGCACGCGGCGGCGCAGTTCGGGCGCCAGGCGCGCGCCGCCGTTCTGCACCACCTTCAGCGACGACAGGTCGTGGCGCGCCGGCACGTCCGAGTTCAGCCACTGCGTGACGAGCGGCACCGCGGCCGCCACGAGCGTGACGCGATGGCGTTCGATCAGCGGGAACACCACCTCGGCGCCATGAGCCGGCGCCAGCACCACGGTGGCGCCGCAGGCGAAGCAGGCGAGGAGGCCCGGGCTCGCCAGGTTGTAGTTGTGGCCCAGCGGCAGCACGGCGAGCAAGACCGTCGACTCGTCGATGCCGGCCGCGCGGCCCGAGGCGCGCGCGTTGAGGACGTAGTCGTTGTGGGTGCGCGGGATGAGCTTGGACAGCGCCGTCGTGCCGCCCGACAGCAGCATCAGCGCGACCTCGTCGGGCGCGGGCTCGGGCAGGGGCGCGGCGGCGGCGGGCGTGTCGTCGCCGCCCGCGAGCAGCGCGGCGAGCGAACGCTGGCCCGCCAGCGGCACGCCGGCGACCACGACCTGCTCGAGCGTCGGGCATTCGGCGCGCAACTCGTCGGCCATCGCGCGGTGGTCGAACTCGCGCGTGCGCTCGGCGACGAACAGCGCACGCGCGCCGGCATGGCGCACGAAGTGCCGCACCTCGCTGTGGCGGTGCGCGGGCAGCGCCATGACGGGGATCGCACCCAGGCGCACGAGGGCAAAGAACGCGAAGACGAACTCGGGCGCATTGGGCAGCTGCAGCACCACGCGGTCGAGCGGGCGCAGCCCTTCGTCGGCGAGTCTGCGCGCCAGGTGCTCGCTGCGCGCAAGCAGCTCGGCGTAGCCGATGCGCTGCTCGCCCGCCACCAGCGCCACCTTGTGCGGCAGCCGCGTCGCGGTGTGCCGCAGCATCTGCCCCAGCGTGAGGTCTTCCCACAGACCGAGCCGGCGCCAGCGTGCCGCATCGTCGGCCGGCCAGGGAACGCAGCCCGCCAGCATGTCGTCTCCTCGCTGCTTGTCGGTATCGCGTCGATCCTACACAGCGCTTGCGCGAGAGCAAACGTCGCCGATCGCTCTTCTTGTCGTGCATCAAGGCGGTGCCGCCGCGCCCGCGCGTCGTCGCACCGGCCGCCGTATCGCCATGCGGCCGTATCGCCATGCGGCCGTATTGGCATGCGGCCGTATCGGCATGCGGCCGCCAGCCTCGGATCCGCGCTGCGACTTGTGCAGCGCCGCGCCTCAGCGCGCAGCGCGCAGCGCACGCACGCGTTCGACGACGAGCTGCGCGGCGCGGTCGATCTCCTCGGCGGTGTTGAAGCGCCCGATGCCCACGCGCAGCGCGGCGCGCGTGGTGGCGCCAGTGGCGCCGATCGCCTCCAGCACGTGCGAAGGCCGCGCCGAAGCGCTCGAGCACGCGGCACCGGCGGAGACGGCGAGCTCGGGCAGTCCGAGCAGCAGCGCCTCGGGCTCGACGCCCTCGATGCCGATGCTCAGGTTGCCGGCCAGCCGCCACTCGGGGTGGCCATTGACGCTCAGGCCGTCCAGGGCCTGCCTCAGGTGCCCCAGCAGCCGTTCGCGCAGGCGCCCCAGGCGCGCGTTCTCCTCGTCGCGGCAGGCCAGCGCAAGCTCGCAGGCGACGCCCAGGCCGACGATGCCCGGCACGTTCAGCGTGCCCGGGCGCAACCCGTTTTCCTGCCCGCCGCCGTCGGCCAGGGGCTGCAACTCGACGCGGCGCGGGCGTCGGCGCACGTACAGCGCACCGACGCCCTTGGGGCCGTAGAGCTTGTGCGCCGACATCGACAGCAGGTCGATGCCCAGGGCGTCGACGTCGAGCGCAACCCGGCCCACCGCCTGCGTGGCGTCGACGTGGAACAGGGCGGGCCCATCGCGCAGCAGCGCGCCGATCTCGGCCAGCGGCTGCAGCGTGCCGATCTCGTTGTTGGCGGCCATCACCGACACCAGCGCGGTGTCCGCGCGCAGCGCGCGTGCGATGTCGTGCGGATCGACGCGGCCGCAGCGGTCGACCGGCACCACCGTGAGCGGCCAGCCCTCGCGCTCGAGGCGCCGGCAGGTGTCGAGCACCGCGCGGTGCTCGATGGCGGTGGTGACGAGGTGCGCACCCGGGCGCATGCGTGCCGTGCCCTGGATCGCGATCGCGTTCGATTCGGTCGCCCCCGACGTGAACACGAGCTCCGAGTAGCGCGCGGCGATGGCCGCGGCGACGCGCTCGCGCGCCTGCTCCACCAGCGCCGCCGCGCGCCGGCCGTAGGCATGGTGACGGCTCGACGCGTTGCCGAACTCGTCGCGCAGGCAAGGTAGCATGGCTTCGAGCACGCGCGGATCGAGCGGCGTCGTGGCGTGGTGATCGAGGTAGATGGGCGTCGTCATGGCGGCATGGGCTGCGTGCCCTGGCCGTGCGCGCCGGCGAGGTGCAGCACCTGGTGCGCGCGGCGCGACGACAGCATAGCGCCCGGCTCGGGGCGCCCGCGGCGGCGACGAGCCCGCAGGAGCCAGCACAAGCCGCAGCGCGCCGGCACGAGCCGCCGGGCGCCGCCGGGCGCCGCCGGGCGCCGTGAGGGGGTTGAAGCGATGAACGTCCTGATCGTCGGCGCCGGCCCTGCGGGCCTGTACCTCGCCTATCTGCTCGCGCGCCAGAGCCCGCACTGGGCGCTGCGCGTGGTCGAGCAGAACGCGCCCGATTCCACCTTCGGCTTCGGCGTCGTGTTTTCCGCGCGTGCGCTCGAGTTCCTGCGCGAGGACGACCCCGAAACCTGCGAGCTGCTGACGGCAGCGATGCAGCAGTGGAGCGACCTGACCGTGAACCACCGCGGGCAGTCGATCGTGATCGACGGCATCGGCTTCGCGGCGATCGGGCGCCTGCGCCTTCTGCAACTGCTGCGCGAGCGCCTGGCGACGGTCGGCGTGCGGCCGCGCTACGACCTTGCGGTGAACGACGCGCGCGAGCTCGAAGGCTGCGACTTGGTGGTCGGCGCCGACGGCGTCAACTCGTTCGTGCGGCGCGGCCGCGAAGCCGAGTTCGGCACCTGCGTCGAGCCGCTGGACAACCGTTTCGTCTGGTACGGCACGACGCGTCCCTTCGACACGCTGAGCCAGACCTTCGTGCAGACCGAGGCCGGCAGCTTCAACGCCCACCACTACCGCTACGCGAGCGGCGCGAGCACCTTCATCGTCGAGTGCGATGCGCCGACCTGGCAGCGCGCGGGCTTTGCGGCGATGGACGAGGCGGCGACGAAGGCGGTTTGCGAGCGCGTGTTCGCCGCCACGCTCGACGGCCACCCGCTGATCGGTAACTGCTCGATCTGGCGTCGGTTTCCGAAGGTGTGGAACGAACGCTGGTCCAGCGGCAACACGGTGCTCGTCGGCGACGCGCTGCGCAGTGCGCACTTTTCGATCGGCTCGGGCACGCGCCTGGCGTTCGAGGATGCGATCGCGCTGGCGCGCGCGCTGCGCGAGCACCCGCGCGTGCTTGCCGACGCGCTCGCGGCCTACGAGGCGGCGCGCAAGCCCGTCGTGCGCAAGCTCGTCGACGCGGCCAATGCCAGCGCCGGGTGGTACGAGCACTTCGCCGAGCACATGCGGCTCGAGCCCTGGGAACTCGCCTGGCAGTACGTGCAGCGCAGCGGCCGCGTCGATGCCGAGCGGCTGCGCGGCGTCTCGCCGCGCTTCGTGGCCGGCTACGAGGCCTACGCGGCGGCACGCGGCGCCCGAAGCTGAACGAACGAGCCACGGCGTCGTGCGCGGCCGCCGCGCGTGCTCGTTGCACCGTCGCGCCGAAACGCGCTCGCCGCGACCCGGCACCTAAGATAATGGCGGCGAAGTCAACCCAGGCGGCGCCGCGGGCGCGCCGCGCAAGGAGCCCGGCCATGCCGCTCAGAGTCCCGGTCGAGGAGTACACGACGCCGAACCCGGTCACCGCGACCGAGGATCTGTCGATCGAGGAGCTGCGCCAGTGCATGGACGCGCACGGCGTACGCCATCTGCCCGTCATGCGCGGCGACGCCGTGGTGGGCGTGATCAGCGAGCGCGATCTGCGGCTGGTCGAAGGCCTCAGCCGCGAGCACCGCTTCCAGGTCCAGGCGCGCGATCTGCTGCGCACCGATCCGGTGTCGGTGCGGGCCGACACGCCGCTGGACGACGTCGCCTACGTGATGTCCGATCGCAAGATCGGCAGCGTCATCGTCACCGAGGCCGACGGCTCGTTCCTCGGCATCTTCACCGTCACCGACGCGCTGAACGCGCTGATCGAGGTGAGCCGCGCGCGCCCGTCGTCGCGCTGATCTCGTGGCGAGGGCCCGGTGCGGTCGATGACGCGCTCGGGTCCGGCGCCGGCGGTGCTGCGCCGCGGTGGCGGGGCGGCCGCGGCGGCGACGCCGCATGCACCAGGCGGCGCATGAAATCGCGCCGCGTCGATCTTGCACTGCAAGGTGGCGGCACGCATGGCGCGTTCACCTGGGGCGTGCTCGACCGGCTGCTGGTCGACCAGCGCATCCGCTTCGGCGCCGTCAGCGGCTCGAGCGCGGGGGCGATGAACGCGGTGGCGCTGGCTGCGGGCTGGACGGCCGGCGGACGCGCCGGCGCCCGCGAGACCTTGCGGCGCCTGTGGTCGCGCGTGGCCGACAGCCTGCAGCCCACGCGCTGGGCCGATGCCTGGCTGCTGGGCGCGCCGGGCCGGCTCGAGCCGCCGAACCTGCCGTTTCGGGCCGCCTGGGACATGGCGCAGTCGTGGTGGCTGGGCGCCAACGGCGCCAACCCGATGCGCACGGTGCTGGCCGAGACGATCGACTTCGAGCTCGTGCGCCGCTGCACCGAGATGCAGCTGTTCGTCGGCGCCACCCACGTGCGCAGCGGCAGGCTGCGCATCTTCCGCGGCGCGCAGATCGGCCTCGACGCGGTGCTGGCGTCGGCCTGCCTGCCGGTGCTGTTTCCGGCGGTCGAGATCGACGGCGAGGCGTACTGGGACGGTGGCTACATGGCCAATCCGTCGCTGGTGCCGCTGCTGATGGAGTCGCCGCAGCTCGATCTCGTGCTGGTGCAGGTGCACCCGTCGCAGCGCGACTCGGTGCCGGGCACGCCGATGCAGATCCTCGAGCGCATCAACGAGATCAGCTTCCACGGCGCGCTCGTCAAGGAGCTGCGCTCGTTCGCGCTGTTGCGCCAGATGGTGCTCGACGAGGGCATCGACGCCGCGCAGGCGCGCTCGCCGCTGCTGCGCAAGGCGGCGGCGCTGCGCCTGCATCGCATCGAGGGCGGCGCGGGCCTCGACCGCATCGCCAACCCGGCCTTGCTGCAGACCTCGTGGCACCACCTGCTGGAACTGCACCGCGCCGGGCATGCCGCGGCCGAGCGCTGGCTCGACGAGCACTTCGCGCACCTGGGCCGCCGCGGCACGGTCGATGTCGTCGCCGAGTTCGTGCGCGATTGACGCGGCAGTGCGGCAGTGCGGCAGTGCGGCAGTGCGGCAGTGCGGCAGTGCGGCAGTGCGGCAGTGCGGCAGCGCAGCAGTGCGGCAGTGCAGGGCCTTGGCGGGCAGCGCGCGGTGGGGTCCGGCGCGCGTCGGCGTGCCGCGACCAACCATGGAACACTCGCCGGCGTGATGTCGCCGCTGCCGCCTGCCGTCTCGTCGCTGGCCGATCTCGCAGCCGTGGCGGCGGCCGCGCGCGTGCGGCACACGCCGTGCGGCGGCACGGGCGCGCTGGTCTGGCACGCCTGGGGTGACGCGTCGGATGCCGGCCGGCCGGTGCTGCTGCTGCACGGCGGCGCCGGCAGCTGGACGCACTGGGTGCGCAACATCGCGGCGCTGCGACGCGCCGGGCGCAGCGTGTGGGTGCCCGACCTGCCGGGTTTCGGCGCTTCGGCGCTGCCGCCGGGCTGCCTCGATGCGGACCAGTTGCCGCCCTGGCTCGGGCAGGGTCTGCAGAGGCTGCTCGGCGAGCGCGCGCTGGACGTGGTCGGTTTTTCTTTCGGCGGCCTGGTGGGCGGCTACCTGGCGCAGTCGCAGCCGGCGCGCGTGGCCAGCCTGATGCTGGTCGGCGCGCCTGCGCTCGGTGCCGAGCGGCGCGCCCCGCTGCCGCTGCGCCGCTGGAGCAGCGTGCCCGCCGGCGCGCGCCGCGATGCGATCCACCGCCACAACCTGCGCACGCTGATGCTGGCGCACGAAGACGCTGCCGATGTGCTCGCCATCGCCATCCACGGCGCCAACGTCGAGCGCGATCGCATGCGGCGTCGGCGGCTGATGCTGACCGACGCGCTGCGCCGCATGCTGCCGGGCATCGCCTGCCCGCTGGCCGGCATCTGGGGCGAGCGCGACGTGCTCTATCTCGGCCGCGAGCCGATCGTGGCCGAGGCGTTGAGGCTGGCGCCGCACTTTCGCCGCCTGAGCTGGGTGCCCGGTGCCGGCCACTGGGTGGTCTACGAAGACGCCGCCGCCTTCGATGCGCTGCTCGGCGCCTGGCTGGACGAGGTGGCACCGCCCGGCACCGACGCGGCGCGGCACCCGGGCGAGCGCATACGCTGAGCGTCGCTGCGGCAGCGCGCCAGCGCCGGCGCCGCGCGGCGTGCGCCGCCGGCTCAGGCCCGGCCGGTGGCGGCCCAGTTGCGGCGCAGGGATCGCAGCTGGCCGACGAAGACGACCAGCCAGGCCAGCAGCCCCAGCCCCAGGAAGAGCGGCGGCACAGCGCGCAGGAAGGCGGTCTGCATCGCCTCGCTCATGCGCTGCGTGCACGCCGCGTACATGCCGAGCGGAAACACCGCGCCCCAGTACAGCGGGTCGTAGTGGAAGGGAAAGCGCCGCACGCCGTGGCGCCAGACGGCGAGGATCAGCAGCATCGGGATCCACCAGGTGCCCGACGCCCAGTAGAACACCGTGAAACCGGTGACGAAGGGCAGGATCGAGGCCAGGAACGGCGCGTGCGGCGTGTTGAGGATCAACTGCGAGCCGGCCAGCGTCGAGATCGCCATCGCCCCCATGTTGATCCAGTACGGCGGCGACAGGTCGGCCGGCGAGAACTCGAAGAAGATGTAGCGGTAGAAGATCAGCGCCATCAGCCAGATGTAGAGCATGCCGCCCCACAGCCACATCGACAGCGCGAAGAAGTTGAGCTCCAGGCGCAGCGGTTGCGGCACGTGCTCGGAGATCAATGTGCTCAGCACCGCCATCGACTGCGTGGACACGACCGCCAGCAGCCAGCCGCCGTTGATGCCGCGGTCCAACGGCGGCTTGTTGCGCTTGACCGTCAGCACCGTGAAGATGGCGTAGGTGAGCACGATCCATCCGAGCAGCCCGAGGGCGCCCAGCAGCACCGCCAGGCCGAAGCTGCCGCCGATGACGAGCGTCTGGCTGCCGAGCACGCCGCAGGCGGCCACGAACGTGAAGAATCCCGGCGCGCGCAGGTGGTCGAGCAGGTCGGCGACGACCCGCCGCGTGTGCCACAGCGCGCGTGCCAGCGCCAGCACGGCGACGACGACGAACAGCAGCCAGTTCAGCACATACAGCGCCCACGGCAGCACCGGCACCGCGAGCATGTGCGCCGCCAGCGACAGGATGCCCGTGGCCATGACGAGGCTGAAGTAGGCCGGAGACATCGTCTCGAGCGATGCACGCAGTCGCGCGACCAGGGAGGTGCTCATGGCGCTCGGATGGCGGGTTCGTCGGCGGGCGCGGTCCGGCAGTCAGCGCCGTCGGGGTGCGGCAGCGCCCAGCGAGCGGCGGTTGCCGAGCCCCGGGGCCGCAGGCCCGCGGCGCGCCAGTGTAGAGCCCAGGCAGCGAACGAACCGCAGACGCACTGCGCCTTGACTGCGCGCGCACGTCGAGCTCGGGGCCTTGTGGAGCCGGCACGTTGGCGGCAGCATCCGGCCAGCGGTCCGACGCGGTCCGACGCGACGCGACGCGACCCTTGCCGGCGAGGGCGCGACGCGCCGCACCGGCGGCATCCACGGGCGAGACGCATGGCAGCACAGATCCACGACTACGTCGTCGCCGGCGCCGGCTCGGCCGGCTGCGTGATGGCGCACCGGCTGGTCGAGGCCGGCCACAGCGTCCTGCTGCTCGAGGCAGGTCCGCCCGACAACGACCGCTTCGTGCAGATGCCGGCGACCTTCGTGCGCGTGATCGGCACCGATCGCACCTGGCTCTGCGAGACCGAGCCGCAGCCCGCGGCCGCCGGCCGGCGGCTGTCCGTGCCGCAGGGGCGCACGCTGGGCGGGGGCAGCTCGGTCAACGCCATGGTCTACATCCGCGGCCAGCCGCAGGACTACGACGGCTGGGCGGCCCAGGGCTGCCGCGGCTGGGGCTGGGACGACGTGCTGCCGGTGTTCCGCCGCGCCGAAGGCAACCAGCGGCTGTCGGGGCCGCTGCACGGCGTCGATGGGCCGATGAAGGTGAGCGACACGCGCCACCGCCATGCACTCAGCCTGGCGTTCGTGAAGGCGGCGCAGGAAACGGGGCTCGCCTACAACGACGACTTCAACGGCGCTGCGCAGGCCGGCGTCGGCTTCTACCAGACCACGACCTTCGAGGGCGCGCGCGCCAGCACCGCCGCCACCTACCTGGCCGCCGTGCGCGGCAGCGAACGCCTCACGGTGCTCACCGGCGCGCACGTGCTGCGCCTCGTCGTCGAAGGCGGCCAGGCGCGCGGGCTGGTCTACCGCCGCGGCAACGAGGAGGTGAGCGTGCAGGCGCGCCGCGAGGTGGTGCTCGCGGCCGGCGCGCTCGCCAGCCCCAAGCTGCTGATGCTCTCGGGCATCGGCGCGGGCGCGGCGCTGCAGCGCCTGGGCATCGAGGTGCGGCGCGACCTGCCGGGCGTGGGGCGCAACTACCACGACCACCTCGAGGTCGGCGTCTACGCGCGCGCGCGCCAGCCGATCAGCCTGGCCGGCCAGGACCGCGGGCTGGCCGCCCTGCGCCACGGCGTGCAGTGGATGACGACGCGCACCGGCCTGCTCACCTCCAACGTCGTCGAAAGCGGCGGCTTCGTCGACACGACCGGCCAGGGGCGGCCCGACGTGCAGTTCCACGTGCTGCCGGTGCTGGTGGGCGACGTCGACCGCGAACCGATCGCCGGGCACGGCCTGACGATCAACCCGTGCTTCCTGCGCCCGCTGTCGCGCGGCAGCGTCGCGCTGCGCAGCGCCGACCCGATGGCGCCGATCGTGTTCGACGGCGGCTACCTGCAGGCGCAGGCCGACGTCGACACGCTGGTGCGCGGCGTGCGGCTGGCGCGCCGCATCCTGCGCGCGCCCTCGCTGCAGGCGGTGGTCAGCGGCGAGCTCGAACCCGCCGCCGGCGACGACCCCGGCGGCGAGGCGCTCGAGGCCTACGTGCGCAGGCGCGCCAAGACCGTGTACCACCCGTCGGGCACCTGCCGCATGGGCGCAGACGACGCGGCGGTCGTCGATCCCGAGCTGCGCGTGCACGGCATCGCGCGGCTGCGCGTGTGCGACGCGTCGGTCATGCCGACGCTGACCAGCGGCAACACCAACGCGCCGGTGGTCATGATCGCCGAGCGCTGCGCCGAGTTCGTGCTGCGCGACGCCGAGCGCGGCCTCGTCGCGCCGGCGGCGCCCGACTGACGTTCCGAACGAAAGAGGACGACCGATGACCTCGTGGCAAGGCAAGGTGGCCTTCATCACCGGCGGCGGCACCGGCATCGGTGCCGCGGTGGCGGCGCAGTTCGCCGCCGGCGGCGGCAAGGTCGTGCTGATGGGCCGGCGCGCGGCGCCGCTCGAGGCGGTGGCGGCGCCGCTGGGCGGCCTGGCGATCGCGGGCGATGCGGCCGACGCGGCCGACGTGCGCCGTGCCCTGGCCGCTGCGCGCCAGGCCTGCGGCGGCGTCGACGTGCTGGTGGCCAACGCCGGCGGCCACGGCCTGGGCACGCTCGTCGACACCGACGACGCCGCCTGGTCGCTGGCGACGCGCCTGAACCTGGACACGGCCTTCGTCTGCATGCGCGAGCTCATGCCCGAGCTGATCGCGCGCCGCGGCAACGTCGTCGTGCTGTCGTCGCTGGCCGGGCATTTCGCCGGCCCCGGCGTCGTCGGCTACGTGACGATGAAGCACGCGCTGGTCGGCCTCACGCGTTCGGTGGCGCGCGACTACGGCCGCCGCGGCGTGCGCGTGAATGCCGTGTGCCCGGGCTGGGTGCGCACCGCGATGGCCGACGAGCAGATGCAGGCGCTGGTCGAGCTGCGCGGGCTGGCCGACGTCGAGGCCGCCTACGCGCTGGTGACCAGGGACGTGCCGCTGGGCCGCCCGGCCAGCGCCGACGAAGTGGCCGACGCGGTGCTGTTCCTCGCCTCCGACCAGGCCGCGATGATCACCGGCACCACGCTGATGGTCGACGGCGGCGCCTCGGCGGTCGATCTGCCGACGGTGGCCTTCGCCCCGTGAGCGCCATCGCGACGGCCATCGCATCCGCATCCGCATCCGCATCCGCATCCGCATCCGCACGGAGGCCCCCATGGCGCAGACCCGACCCGACGACTGGAAGAACTTCGACGACTTCGCCGCCGGCATCGCGACCAACCGGCTGGCGCCGACCGACGCGCTGGTCGGCCGCACGCTGCGCATCCGCCTCGAGGGGATGACGCTGGTGCTCGCGCCGCGCTCGCGGCACGAGACCGACTGGCGCGAGGAGGGCGGGCGCGGCGGCAGCGGACGCGACTGGTACGAGGCGATCGAGGTCGCCGCCGACACGTACTTCATCGACCTGACCCAGGCCGCGCGCCCGACCGAGGCGCTCACGCTCGTCGTCGACACGCGCACGCTGCGCGTGCTGGCCGTGCGCTGCCGCATCGTCAGCGCCGAGGAGGCGGGCGGCGAGCCGCGCGTGCCGCAGGACTTCTGGCCCGGCACGCTGGGCGACGATGCGGCGCAGGCCAGCGGCGAGGCGCCGGCCGAGACGCGCGACCTGATCGGCCTGCGCACCTTCCAGACCTACAGCCCCAACCACACCTACGAGCACACGTACCTCAGCTCCAGGCGCTACGCCTGGCAGTGCCTGCGCGGCGTGCAGCGCGGCCATGGCGACGTCGATCTCGCGAGCTACTGGCGCTTCGCGCCCGATCTGTACGTGTTCACGTTCCGCGAGTTCCTGATCCCGGTGGCGTCGGTCTTCTTCTTCAACTTCCGCGACCTGCGCTCGACCGGCAAGTTCCTCGGCGTGACCGCCGCCGGCGCGATCTCCAACGACCCGGCCGGTGCCTTCGTCACCAAGGCTTCGATGACCTTCTATCCGCCCGACACGGCACCGGTCTGAACCGATGCCTCCCGAGCACCGCCGGCCTGCGTCGGCGCGCCCGAGCCACCGAGGAGCCGCCATGCGCAGCCACCGCCAGATCGTCGCCGACCACTACGCGGCGGCGGCCCGCCAGGATCCCGAGGGCATGTTCGCCGATCTCGCCGACGACGTGCAGTGGGTCGAGATGGCGGGCTCGGCGCTCGCGGGCACCTACGTCGGGCGCGCGGCGATCGTCGCCGGCGTGTTCGCGCCCATCGGCCGCGACTGGGCGGGCTTCGGCTTCGAGCTCGAGCGCCTGGTCGACGGCGGCGACACCGTCGTCGCGCTCGGCCACTACGTGGGCACGCACCAGGCCAGCGGCAAGCCGCTGCGCGCGCGCGTGGCGCACGTCTGGGATCTGGCCGACGGCAAGGTGCGGCGCTTCGAGCAGTTCTGCGACACGGCGTTGCTCGAGCGCGCGGCGCGCTGAAGTGCGCCGCCGTTGCGAACGTGCCGCGATCTCCCCGCAGCCCGATCGAGAGCGAACGCCGCCCTGTCGGGACGGGCGCAGACGCAGCGATGGCAGGCGGCTGCGTCGGCGCGGCGCGCCCGTCAGCCAGCCCTTGGCCGCGTCGAGCGCCTGGCGCTGCGCGCGCCCGAGCGCGCCGACTTCGCAGCCGCCCGGGCTTTCGGCGCGTCGCGCCGAGCGCCCCTGCCGGCCGGCGCAGCGCTCTCGTGCGACGCCGCGAAGCGTTCCGGATACGAGGCACGCACCGTCTGCTCGATCGCCTCGCGTACGCCGCCGCGTCCGTAGCCCAGGGCGGCGGCCGACAGCGACGGGTCCATGAACAGGCGCTCGCACATCACGTCGGGGAACAGCAGTTCGGCGTCGAGGCCGCTTTCCTTGCCGCGGCGCGCCTCGATGCCGCGCTGCACGCGACCCAGCAGCGAGCCGATCCTCGGCCCGATGTGGATCACCCTCTTGTCGGGCATGCCCAGCGTGCGCAGCATCACCCCCAGCATCTCGTCCCAGCTCAGGTTCTCGTCGCCGATCGGGTAGTGCTGGCCGTGCACGCCGCGCTCGATCGCGCCGACCACGGCTTCGCCCACGTGTGCCGCGGTGATCATCGTCGAGCCGCCGTCCGGGTAGAACACCACCGGCATGCGCACCAGCGCGTCGAGCACGAACTCCTTCCACAGCGGCACGCGCTGCGGCATGGTGCCGAAGATGTACGGCAGCTCGAGCACGCTCACGGCGAGCGTGCGGCCGCCGGCGGCGATCGCGCGTCGCGCCTGCTCGACGCGGCAGCGGATGTAGGCGTGCCGTTCGGCCAGTTGCTTGTGCGGCCAGACCCGATCGAAGTGCGTGAAGTACGAGCCGAGCACGGTGCCTCGCGTGACGCCCGCCTTGCGTGCGGCGATGAAGATGCGCTCGCACTGGCGCACCAGGCGTTGCCGGAAGAACTCGTAGGCCGGCGCGTCCGGCACCGTGCGGTCGTCGGGCCCCAGCGCGTAGACGAGGGCGTCGACGCCGCGCAGCCGCTCGACGAGCGCGCGCTCGTCGAGTTGCGTGATGTCGGCTTCGTGCACCTCGATCTGGCGCGGAAACCACGCGCCGAGCTCGATGTCGCGCAGTGCGATCGTCTGCACCTCGTGTCCGCGACGCAGGAACTCCAGTGCCGCGTGATAGCCCAGCAGCCCGGTGCCGCCGAGGATGCACACGCGCAGCGGCCGGGGCGCGGCCGCCTCTGCGCGACGTTTTCTCGTTGCCATGATTCGGTCTCCGATCGAGCCTTGGAGGGATTGTTCCGGGGCGTGGTCCGGCTGGCCCGGATACCGCATTGCGCCATGCCGCCACGGCCGACTGCCCCGCGCCGGAGCATAGTGCGTGGCAGCCGCCGTGCGCGCCGCAGCACGGGCGTGATCGGCACGCCGCTGCGCGAGGCGCGCGTATTCGGCGCGCGCGTGGCCGGCGTGGGCGCCGCTGGCGCGCAGCGCTGCCGGCGGGCGGCAGAATCGGCCCCGTCGCGAGTCGCCGCCGATCTCCCGGCGCACCTGGAGGACCAGCCATGAATGTGAAACGACTCAGCGGCCGCGCGGCCGTCGTGACCGGTGCCGCCGACGGTGTCGGCTTCGGCATCGCAGCGCGCATGGCTGCGGAAGGGGCCAGCGTCATCGTCGCCGACTTCGATGCGGAAAAGGGCGCCGAGGCGGCGCGGACCATCGAAGCCGCCGGCGGCACGGCAGCGTTCGTGTTCTGCGACGCAACGAAGAAGCCGAGCGTGCAGGGCGCCATCGGCGCCGCGCTCGAGCGCTTCGGTTCGATCGACATCGTCGTCAACAACGCCTATCGCGGGCTCGGCTACAGCCGCATCGAGGACAAGAGCGACGAGGTGATGCAGTACGGCATCGACATCTCGCTGTTCGCGGCCAAGTGGTCGATGCAGGCCGCCTTCGCGCACATGAAGGCGCGCCGCTGGGGCCGCATCGTCAACGTGGCCTCGCTCAACGGCGTCAACGCGCACATGTACTCGGCCGAGTACAACGTCGGCAAGGAGGCGCTGCGGGCCTACACGCGCAGCGCCGCGCGCGAGTGGGCGCCGCTGGGCATCACGGCCAACATCATCTGCCCGGCCGCGGTATCGGCGGCGTTTCGCCGCTTCAAGGAGGGTTCGCCCGACAACGCCAGGCTCGTCGAGGCGCAGAACCCGATGGGGCGCATCGGCGACCCCGAGGCCGACATCGGCGGGGTCGCCGTCTTCCTGGCCAGCGAAGACGCGCGCTACCTGACGGGCAACACGCTGTTCGTCGATGGCGGCAGCCACATCAACGGCGTGGCCTGGGCGCCGGAGATTGCGGCCAAGGAATGAGTGCACGCCACGGCGGGCAACGTGCGCCCGGTGTCCGTCGTCTGCGAGTGCTGCGCGGCCCGGCTTGCGCATGACGCTCTGGAGCAGGCTGCGCGCCGCCGCGCCATCGCGCTGCTGCGCCGGCGCCGCTCAATGCCGGGTAGCGCCGGCCTGCGCCCGGAACTCGCGCGGCGCCATCCCGTAATGCGCCTTGAACAGGCGGCAGAAATGCGCGCTGCTCTTGAAGCCGCAGGCGTAGGCCGTCTGCGAGATCGACCGGCGGCGCGCCGCCGGATCGGCCAGCGCATCGCGGCAGCGCTCGAGGCGGCTGGCCCAGATGTAGCGCTCGAGCGTCGTCGACTCGTCTTCGAACACGCGGTGCAGGTAGCGCTTGGAGCAGCGCATCGCGCGGGCGATGCTGTCGATGCCGAGTTCGGGATCGGCGAGCCGCGTCTGCACGTACAGCCGCACGCGCGCCTTGAGCACGTCGGGCAGCGTCGCGTAGGCGCTGCGCTCGGCCTGGTGCGCTGCCAGCGTCGAGGCGAGCAGGCCGAGGATGGTCTCGGCGAGCGGCTGAGCGACGCCCTCGGGCAGGCTCTCGAGCTGCCCGGCGAGCGCGCGCAGGAACGAGCCCAGCACCGCGTGCAGGCCGACGACGTCGCTCGATGCCGCCTCGCGCGTGTGCAGCGCCGGCACCTTGAAGCCGCGCAGCTGCTCGCGCGGGATCTGCAGCGCCAGCAGATCGGAGCGCTCGAAGTTCGTGATCGAGTACGGCACGCGCGGGTCGTACAGGCTCCACTCGCCGGCGCCCAGCCGCGCGCTGCGTTCGCGCTGGCGGATCTGCGCCTGCCCGCCCAGTTGCAGCACCATCTTGTACTTGTCGTCGATCGGCCAGATGTCGCGCGTCGTGCCGCGCTGCACGCGGTGCGCCGGCGCCGTGATGCGGAACAGGCGCAGCGGCCCCACCTCGAAGGCCGACATCTGCGCGTCGAGCGGACCGTCGTCGAGGCACTCGACGCCCAGTGGACCGAAGAAATCCCGGTTGATCGCGCTCCAGCACTGCGCGCGCTCGCCGGCCTCGGTGCTGCGGGTGTCGAAGTGGTAGTGGTTCATGCGGTCGGTCGGGCCGCGCTGGCCATCCGGCGTGCACGGGCCGTGCCCAGTGTGCGCTGCAGCGCCGTGCGCCAACCTGCGGACAAACCCCGAAGCGGGTGGATGCTGCGGCGCCGCGCGCCGCGCCGTGCCGCGGCGGCGCCACCGCGCGCGCCTCACAGCTCCTGGCTGCGCATCATGAGCTTGTCGAGGATGATGTCGAGCTGGCGCTGCTCGTGGTCGTCGAGCACGGCGAGGAACCAGGCTTCGCGCTTGGCGGCCTCGGGCAGGATGTCCTCGCAGATGCGCACGCCGGCCGGCGCCAGCGCGAGCACGACCTTGCGGCGGTCGTCGGGGACGTCGCAGGTGCGCACCAGACCCAGGTCGACGAGTCGGCGCTGCGCGCGCGACACGCGCGCCTTGTCCATGCTGGTGCGCTCGACGACTTCGTTGAACGGCAGGTCGCCATAGGCGTACAGCGCCATCGCGATGCGCCACTCGGGCATCTGGATGCCGAAGCGGCTGTCGAACAGGCGGCCGATCGACTGCGACACGCGGTTGGCGACCACCGACAGCTTGTACGGGATGAAGTCGTCGAGCTTGCCCATCGGCCCGAGGTTGGCGCGCTTGACCGCCATGCGGCGCGCCGGTGCAGCCTTGCGCGCCGGGCGCGGAAGCGACTTGCGGGCGGGAGTCACGGGCAGGGCGGTGCAGGTGCAGCGACAGGTGCGGGCGGCCCTGGGTGCAGCGGGCGCGGCGGGCGCGGCAGTGTAGCCGCAGGCCCGACCAGCGCGGGCACGGCGCCGCGGGCCGGCGGAGCCGCCCGATCGCCGTGCGCGTCCAGGCGAAGTGGGAAGTGCGAAGTGGGAAGTGGGAAGTGGGAAGATACGCGCAAACCCGGGGTGTGAATTCGTTGACAACGAAACGACCTCTGCCCATGATGCGCCCTTGCCCCTGGCTGGGCGGACAGCCCGCGCCGACATGAACCACCCCTCGATCCGCTTGTACATCGACGGCGCCTTCGTCGACGGCCGCGGCGCGCTGCGGCTCGAGGTGCGCAATCCGGCCGACGGCGTGCTGCTCACCGACTACGCGGCGGCCGACGACGCCGACCTGCGCGCCGCCGTCGCCGCCGCGGCGCGCGGCTTTGCCGTGTGGTCGCGCAAGCTGGCGCTGGAGCGCTTTCGCATCATCACCGCCGCCACGGCGCTCATCCGCGAGCGCGCCGCGGCGATCGCGCGCATCCTCACGCTCGAGCAGGGCAAGCCGCTGGCCGAGGCGCTGCGCGAAGTGCAGCTGTCGGCCGACATCATCGACTTCCTCGCCGAGGAGGCCAAGCGGCTGGCCGCGCGCGGCGTGCCGCCGCGCACCGCGGGCGTGCTCAGCCAGACCGTGCAGCGCGTGCCGATCGGCCCGGTGGCGGCATTCACGCCCTGGAACTTCCCGGCCAACCTGCCGGCGCGCAAGATCGGCGGCGCGCTGGCCGCCGGCTGCAGCCTGATCCTCAAGCCCGACGAGCAGGTGCCCGGCACCTGCCTCGAGTTCGTGCGCGCCTTCCACGACGCCGGGCTGCCGCCGGGCGTGCTCAACGTCGTGCTCGGCCACCCACCGCACATCTCGTCGACGCTGATCGCCGAGCCCGCCATCGCCAAGATCTCGTTCACCGGCTCGGTGCCGGTAGGCAAGCAGCTGGGCGAGCTCGCCGCGCGCCACATGAAGCGCTACACGGCCGAGCTGGGCGGCCACGCGCCCGTCGTCGTCTGCGCCGATGCCGACGCGCAGGCGGTGGCGCGGCTGGCGGTGGTGGCCAAGTTCCGCAACGCCGGCCAGGTCTGCGCGTCGCCGGTGCGCCTACTCGTGCAGCGCGCGCGCCTCGATGCCTTCCGCGACGCCTTCGTCGCCGGCACCCAGGCGCTGAAGGTGGGCGACGGCCTGGCCGAAGGCACCAACTTCGGCCCCTTGGTCAACGAGCGGCGCCTGGCGCTGATGCAGCAACTGGTCGACGACGCGCTGGCCTGCGGCGGGCGGCTGCTGTGCGGTGGGCGGCGCATAGAGCGGCCCGGCTGGTTCTACGCGCCGACCGTCATCGAAGGGGCGCCCGAGCGCGCGCGCCTGCAAAGCGAGGAGCCGTTCGGCCCGATCGCGCTGCTCGACGCCTTCGACGACCTCGACGAGGCCATCGCGCGCGCCAATGCGCTGCCCTACGGCCTGGCGGCCTACGCCTTCACGCGCGACCTGGCCACCGCGCACCGGCTCGGCCAGGAGCTGCAGGCGGGCATGGTGGGCATCAACCACTTCGGCGTCTCGCAGCCCGAGACGCCTTTCGGCGGCGTCAAGGAAAGCGGCATCGGCCACGAGAGCGGGCTCGAAGGCCTGCTCGGCTGCACCGAGCTCAAGCTCGTGAGCGTGGCCGCGCCATGAACACGGATATGGACGCAGGGATGCAAGTGAACCACGCCCGACCCGAGGCGCTGCTGCTGGACTTCGGCAACGTCATCAGCGTGTCGATGTTCGAGCGGCACCGCGTCACCGAATCCGAGCTCGGCCTGCCCTCCGGCAGCCTGACCTGGCTCGGGCCGCTCGACCCGGCCACCGATGCGCTGTGGCAGTCGATGCAGCGCGACGAGATCAGCGAGCGCGAGTATTGGGCCCGGCGCGCGCGCGAGCTGGGCGAGGCGGTGGGCGAGTCGGGCTGGGACATGCTGGCGATGCTCGAGCGCCTGCGCCACGCGGTGCCCAACGCGGTCGCCCGCCCGGGCATCAAGCGCCTCGTTCACACGGCGCGCGAGCGCGGCCTGCGCGTGGGCATCCTCAGCAACGAGCTCGAGCTGTTCTGGGGTGCCGACTTCCTCGCCCGCATGGACATCGTGCAGGACATGCACGTCGTCGTCGACGCCACGCACACCAAGATCCTCAAGCCCGATGCGCGCGCCTACGCGCTGGCCTGCGAGGGCCTGGGCGTGAGCGCCGAGCGCATCCTGTTCGTCGACGACCAGTTCCGCAACATCGCCGGCGCGCACCGCGCCGGGCTGCAGACGCAGTTCTTCGAGCTGCGCGACGTCGACGGCAGCATCGCCGCGGTCGCCGCGCGGCTGAGGCTGCCGCCCGAGGAGTTCGCATGCCGCACATGAACACGGATGAGCTGAAGGCCGCCAATGCGAAGTACCTGTGGCATCCGATGGCGCACCCGCGCGCCATGCACGAGCAGCCGCCGGACATCATCGCGCGCGGCGAGGGCAGCTGGATCTGGGACATCGACGGCCACAAGATGGTCGACGGCGTGGGCGGCCTGTGGAGCGCCAACCTCGGCTTCGGGCGGCGCGAGATCCGCGACGCGATCGTCGCGCAGCTCGACGAGCTGGCCTTCTACAACACCTTCCGCGGCACCACGCATCCGCGCGCCATCGAGCTGTCGGCGCGCCTGGTGAAACTGATGCAGCCCGACGGCGTCGCGGCGGTGCTGTTCGGCAACGGCGGCTCCGATTCGGTCGAGGGCGCGCTCAAGATCGCGCGCCAGTACTGGAAGCTGAAGGGCCAGGCCGACCGCAGCAAGTTCATCGCGCTGCGCCAGGGCTACCACGGCGTGCACTTCGGCGGCGTGAGCGTCAACGGCAACACCAACTTCCGCCGCGCCTACGAGCCGCTGCTGCCGGGGTGCTTTCACGTCGACACGCCGTGGCTGTACCGCAATCCGTACAGCGACGACCCCGAGCGGCTGGCGCGCCTCTGCGCCGAGCTGCTCGAGCGCGAGATCGTCTTCCAGGGCCCGGACACGGTCGCTGCCTTCATCGCCGAGCCGGTGCAGGGCGCCGGCGGCGTGATCGTGCCGCCCGCTGCCTACTGGCCGCTGGTGCGCGAGGTCTGCGACCGCCACGGCGTGCTGCTGATCGCCGACGAGGTGGTGACCGGGTTCGGGCGCACCGGCCACTGGTTCGGCACGCGGCTGTGGGGCGTCAAGGCCGACCTGTGGTGCCTGGCCAAGGGCATCTCGTCGGGCTACGTGCCGCTGGGCGCGACGGCGGTCAATGCGCGCGTGGCCGACGCCTTCGTCGAGGGTGATCCGGCGCTCGGCTCGATGGCGCACGGCTACACCTACAGCGGTCACCCGGTGGCGGCGGCGGCGGCGCTGGCCACGCTCGACGTGCTCGACAAGGAGGACGTGGTCGGCAACGCCGCGCGCCAGGGCGAGCACCTGCTGCAGCGCCTGCGCGAGATCGGCGCGCGCTCGCGGCTGGTGGGCGACGTGCGCGGCGTCGGGCTCATGGCCTGCCTCGAGCTCGTCGCCGACAAGGCGACGCGCAAGCCGCTCGCACGCGGCGCCAGGGAGATCGGCGCCGTGGCGCGCAGCGCCTACCGGCGCGGTGCGATGGTACGCACCTCGGGCGCCAACGTCATCCTGTCGCCGGCGCTCACGATCAGCCGCGCGGAGATCGACCATCTGTGCGATGCGCTGGCCGGCGCCTTCGCCGAGGTCGAGGGCTGAACCTGTGAACGAGCCACTCACGCCCGCTCGACGCGCCCGGTTCATTCACAGGTTCTGAGCGGCCGTGACGGCGACCCCATGCACCGCTCGGGAGCGCGCCGCAGGGCGCGCCCGCCGCGCAGCGTCGGGCGCGCCTGAAGAACGCGCCTGACGAGCGCCGCCGCACCGCACTGGCAAGGCCGATGACGAGCGCCGCACCGCACATCCTCGTCCTCGGCACCTGCGACACCAAGGCCGAGGAGCTGCTGTTCATCCGCCGCTGCATCGAGGCGCAGGGGGCGCGCGTGTCGATGATGGACGTGGGCGTGCTCGGCACGCCGCCGTTCGCGCCCGAACTGCCGAACCACGAGGTCGCCGCCGCCGGCGGTCGCGCGCTGCAGCAGGTGGCCGCGCTCGGCGACGAGAACGCCGCGATGGCGGCGATGGCCGAAGGCGCCGCCGCGCTCGCCGTGCGCCTGTACGGCGAAGGCGCCGTGCACGGCGTGCTCGCGCTCGGCGGCACGATGGGCACCGACCTCGCGCTCGACGTGGCCGCGGCGCTGCCGATCGGCTGCCCCAAGCTGCTGCTGTCGACGGTGGCCTTCTCGCACCTGATCCCGCCCGAGCGCATCGCGCCCGACCTGACGATGGTGCTGTGGGCGGGCGGCCTGCACGGCCTCAATCCGATCTGCCGCGCCAGCCTCGCCCAGGCCGCGGGCGCCATCGTCGGCGCCTGCCGCGGGGTGCAGGAGACGGCCGCGGGCGGGGTGCCGGGCGAGGCGCCGAGGGTGGCGCCGATGGTGGCGATCAGCTCGCTGGGCAGCAGCTGCCTGGCCTACATGGGGCGGCTGAAACCCGCGCTCGAGGCGCGCGGCTACGACGTCGCCGTCTTCCACTGCACCGGCATGGGCGGCCACGCGATGGAGGCGCTGGCGCGGCAGCGCCGCTTCGTCGCCGTGCTCGACCTGTGCCTGCAGGAGCTGGGCAACGAGGCGCACGGCTCGGTCGTGACCTCGGGGCCGGACCGGCTCGAAGGCGCCGGCGCGATGGGCATCCCGCAGATCGTCGCGCCGGGCGGCCTCGACATGATCGACCAGCAGTCGTGGAAGCCGCGCCGTCCGGCGCACGAGGGGCGGCCGTACCACGCGCACAACCGGCTCATCGGCTCGGTGCTGATGTCGGCCGACGAGCGCTGCACGGCGGCCCGGCTGGTGGCTTCGAAGCTCGCCAAGGCGCGCGGCCCCACGGCCTTCGTGCTGCCGCGCGGCGGCATCGAGGCCTGGGACCGGCCGGGCGAGCCGCTGCACGATGCGCAGGGCCTGGCCGCGTTCGGCGCCGAGTTGCGCGCGCACCTCGCGCCGCCGGTGTGCCTGGTCGAGACCGACGCGCACATCAACGACGCCGGCTTCACCGACGCCGTGCTCGAGATCTTCGACGACTGGGTGGCACGCGGCCACATCGTGCCGGGGCTGCGCGTGTCCTGAAGGGCGCAGCGCGCCGGCTCGGCCGCCCGGGCGGCGTCGGCGCCGGCCTACCCCCAGCCGTGCATCTGGCACAGCACGTTGGAGTGCATGCCGCCGTCGACCGCGATGTTGGTGCCGCGGATCCAGGCCGAGCCGTCCGACAGCAAGAAGGCCACCACGGGCGCGATGTCGCCCGGCCGCCCGGGACGGTCCATGACGCGCATGTCCTCCTCGGCGCGCGCGCCGCGCTCGATGCGCCCGCGGGCCAGCGCGACTGCGCTGCGAGTCAAGACGCGGAGCCGGTGGCGCAGGTACAGTTGCGCCGGACTGCGGCCGGGAAGGCGTGCCATCGGCGCGCGCGTGGGCGTGCGCCACGGCGGTCGCGGCGGCGGGGCAGCACACGGCCACGGCGGTGCTGCCGCACCACGGCGGGGTTGCCGGCTGGCACAGGGAGCGAGCACGCGATGAACCCGGAGGATCTCTCGCTGGACCGGTTGGCCGAAGCGGCCGCTGCCGTGACGCTGACCAGCGCACTCGGGCCGGCGCCTGCAGATCGTCGCGACGATCGGGACGTGCGGCGCCCGGTGTGCGCGCCGGGATGACGCCGGCGCGGATGGTCGCCCGCCCGGCGACGGTTTGCCCGGACCTGCGGTGAGTGCCGTCGCCCCCACGCCAGCGCCACCGGCCCGCGGCAACGCCGATGCCGTGCTGCGGATGGCCGAGGTGAGCATCGCGTTCGGCGGCCTGCAGGTGCTGCAGCGCGTGAGCTTCACGGTCGGGCGCGGCGAGGTCGTCGGGCTGATCGGACCCAACGGCGCCGGCAAGTCGACCTGCTTCAACGTCATCACGTCGGTCTACCGGCCCGACCGCGGCGATGTCTTCCTTGCCGGCGAACGCATCACCGGCCGCCGCCCCGACCGCATCTGCCACGGCGGCATCGCGCGCACCTTCCAGCTCGTGCGCACGTTCCAGCGCATGAGTGCGCTCGAGAACGTGCTGGTCGGCGCCGTCTACGGCCACCCGGGCCGGCGCAGGGATGCGCGCGCGCAGGCCCTGGGCGCGCTCAAACTGGTCGGCCTGGCAGGGCAGCGTGAGCGGCGGGCCGCGCAGATGACGCTGTCCGATCGCCGCCTGCTCGAGATCGCGCGCGCCATGGCCTGCCGGCCCACCGTGGTGCTGCTCGACGAGCCGATGGCCGGGCTCAACGCGATCGAGATCGAGGCCACGATCGCCGTCATCCGCCGCATCCGCAGCGAGCGCGGCGTTGCCGTGCTGTGGGTGGAGCACAAGGTCGACGCCATCATGAACGTCTGCGACCGCGTCGTCGTGCTCGACCACGGCGAGAAGATCGCCGACGGCACGCCGGCCGAGGTCATCTGCGACCGTCACGTCATCGAGGCCTACCTTGGCGAACCCGTTGCTTGAGGTGCGCGGGCTCGACGCCGGCTACGGCGACACGCAGGCGCTGTGGTCGGTGTCGATCGAGGTCGCCGAAGGCGCGATCGTCTCGCTGGTCGGCGCCAACGGCGCCGGCAAGTCGACGCTGCTGCGCGCGATCTCCGGGCTCATCGTGCCGCGGCGCGGCGAGATCGTCTTTCGCGGCCGCTCGATCGTCGGGCTGGCGCCGCAGCAGATCGTGGCCGCGGGGCTGTCGCACGTGCCCGAGGGTCGGGGCCTGTCCACCCAGATGACGGTGCTCGAGAACCTCGAGCTCGGCGCCTACCCGGCCAACGTGCGCGCGCGCGCCGCCGACTCGCTGCGGCGCGTGTTCGCGCTCTTTCCGCGGCTGCGCGAGC
Source organism: Pseudomonadota bacterium (assembly GCA_018241895.1). Classification (GTDB taxonomy): domain Bacteria; phylum Pseudomonadota; class Gammaproteobacteria; order Burkholderiales; family Burkholderiaceae_C; genus Rubrivivax. The sequence continues at coordinate 20,359 of JAFECX010000030.1, read as the reverse complement.
GCCAGGGGCAGATCGCCGGCTCGCTGAGCGGCGGCGAGCAGCAGATGCTCGCCATCGGCCGCGCGGTCATGGCCTGCCCGTCGCTGCTCATCCTCGACGAGCCGTCGATGGGCCTGAGCCCGCTCGTCGTGCACGAGATGTTCGGCCTCGTGCGCACGCTCAACCGCGACGGCGTCACGATCCTGCTGGTCGAGCAGAACATCCACCAGGCACTGCAGATCGCCGACGACGCCTACGTGCTGCAGACCGGCCACGTCGTGATGCGCGGGCCCGGCGCGCAGTTGCTGGAAGACCCGGCGATCCGCAGCGCCTACATCGGGAGCATCGGCTGAGCATGTTCGAGGACCTGTCGCTGCGCCTGGTGGGGGAGCTCGTCGTCAACGGCGTGCTGTTCGGCCCCATGTACGGCGTGGCGGCGATCGGGCTGAGCCTGATCTTCGGCACCATGCGCATCATCTTCCTCGCCCAGGGCGCGATGATCGTGCTCGGCGGCTACTGCGCGTACTGGGCGTTCAAGCTGCTCGGCGTCGACCCCTACGTGACGCTGGTGCTGCTCACGCCCGCTTCGCTGCTGGCCGGCGCGCTCGTGTACCAGCTGCTGTTCAGGCGCGTGGCCGCACTCGAGGACAAGAACGTGTCGCTGCTGATCGCGGTCGGCCTGACTTTCATGCTCGAGAGCCTGATGTCGGTGGCCTGGACGCCCGACCCGCGTTCGATCACCACCGGCTACACCGCCACCAGCTTCGTGCTCGGCGGCATGCGCATCTCGTTCACGCGCTCCATCGGCTTTGCCATCGCCATCGCCGCGACGCTGGTGGTGACGCTGTTCCTGCGCCGCACGCTGGCCGGCAAGGCGGTGCGCGCCGTCTCGGAGAACATGGTGTCGGCCTCGCTCGTGGGCATCGCACCGCACCGCGTCAACATGATCGCCTTCGCGGTCGGCATTGCGCTGGCGGGTGTCGCCGGCTGCACGCTGGCGGCGACCTACACGATCGACCCGTACTTCGGCTTCCTGCTCAGCCTCAAGGCGCTCATCGCGCTGGCGCTCGGCGGCCTGGGCAACGTCGGCGGCGCGCTGGCCGGCGGCGTCCTGCTCGGAATGGTCGAGAGCACGTCGGCATATTTCCTGCCCGGCTGGAGCGACGCGGTGGCCTACACCGTGTTCCTGCTGGTGCTGATGTTCCGGCCACAAGGCCTGTTCGTGCGCTCGCTGCGCAAGGTCTGAACCGTGCCACGCAGGAGCCTCTACGCCGCCGCCGCGCTGCTGGTGCTGGTGTTCGCGCTGGTGCCGTTCGTTCCGGGCGCGCCGGACAGCTACCTGTTCTTCTACCTGTTCCTGGTCTTCGTGCACATCGTCATCTCGCAGGGCTGGAACCTGGTGGCCGGGTACACCGGGCAGATCAGCCTCGCGCAGCACGCCTTCTTCGGCATCGGCGGCTACACCACCGCCGTCGTCTCGACCACGCTGCTGGCCGACGGCAGCTACTACTTCAACCCGTGGACGCTGCTGGCCAGCGGCGTCGTGGCGGCGCTGTTCGCGGCGCTGATCGGCGTGCCGCTGCTGTCCAAGCTCGCCGGCGACTACTTCGCGCTCGGCACGCTGGGCTTCGGCGAGATCGTGCGCGTGGCGCTCGTCAAGGGCGGCAGCGTCACCGGCGGCTCGTTCGGCATCTCGATCTCGTCCGAGCCGTTCGACACCCTCAGGCCGCATTACTGGGTGGGGCTGCTGCTGGCGGTGCTGGCGACTGCCGCCGTGTACGCGATCTCGCGCTCGCGCCTCGGCCTGGCGTTGATGGCGATCCGCGAGGACCCGCTGGCGGCGGCGGCCAGCGGCGTCGACGTGCTGCTGTTCAAGGTGCTGGCCTTCGCCGCCGGCGGCTTCATGGCCGGCATCGCGGGCGGCCTGTATGCGTTCTACGTCTTCGCGGTCAGCCCGGGCGGGTTCCTGAACCTGAACTGGACGCTGTACCCGATCCTGATGTGCGTGATGGGCGGCAACGGCACCGTGCTCGGGCCCGTGCTCGGCGCCTTCGTCATGACCGCGGTGTTCTCGGCGGCCAATGTCTGGCTGCCGACCGCGCACCCGATATTTTCCGGCGCGTTGATCATCCTGGTGATGCTCTTCATGCCCAACGGCATCTTGAAGGCCCAAGACACGAGGCAAGGCGTGCGCTGACGACGGCGGGGCAAGGGCGCCGGCACCGCGCCGGCATGTGTGGTGAACCCGGAAATCCGATAGAGGAGACTGCGATGAGAAAGCGTGAGATGTTGGGCCTGGTGGCCGGGACGACAGCAAGCGCGGTGCTTCCGGGCATCGCCTTCGCGGCCGCACCCACCGAGGTGACGATCGGCGCGCCGATCTCGATGACCGGCCTGCTGGCGGCCGACGGCCTCGAGCAGAAATGGGCCTACGAGCAGGCGGTGGCCGACGTCAACGCCAAGGGCGGCGTCTTCAACAAGGCGGCGGGCAAGAAGCTGCCCGTCAAGCTCGTCGTCGCCGACGACCAGAGCGATCCGGCCAAGGTCACCGACGCGATGGAGCGCCTCATCAAGATCGACAAGATCGACCTGCTGCTGTCCACGCACGGCGGCGACCTCAACATGGCCGGCGCGCTGGCGGCCGAGAAGTACAAGAAGTTCTACATGATCACCACGCTGTGGCCGCACATGTGGACGCCCAAGAAGTTCAAGTGGTCGGCGCTGTTCTTCTACGACGCCGGCGGCGGCGCGGAAGTGCCGTTCCTGATCTGGGAGAAGCTGCCCGCGGCCGAGCGCCCCAAGAAGACGGCGATCGTGATGGAGGATTCGCCCGACGGCCAGGGCTTCGGCGGCGCCTTCGCGGCGATGGCCAAGAAGCACAAGGCCGAGGTCGTGATGAACGAGCCGCTGGCGATGGGCGCCAAGGACTACTCGGCCTACATCCTGAAGATGAAGGCCAGGGGCGCCGATGCGATCTTGCTGTTCTGCAACCCGACCGACGCCATCACGCTGGTGCGCCAGATGAAGGAGCAGAACTTCAGCGTGCCGTACTTCCACGGCTGGAAGGGCACCTGGACGGGCGAGTTCCACGAGGCGCTGCAGGCGGCGTCGGACTACATCCTGGCCGATGGCTTCTGGTCGATGGACTATCCATACCCCGGGGCCAAGGAACTCGGCGAGCGCTACGAGAAGCAGTACAAGAAGCAGAGCGTGACCGCCGGCATGTTCTACGCCAACGCGCAGGTGCTGCTGCAGGCGATCGACAAGACCGGCTCGCTCGACCCGAAGACCGTGCGCGACGCCGTCGCCGGCCACGAGTTCAAGGACACGGTGCAAGGCGACGTGAAGTTCGCGCCCGACGGTCTGGCGCTCATCAGCAGCTCGGCCAACCAGTGGTTCCAGGGCCGGCTGCACCTGGTGTATCCGGCGGTGCCGGGCGGCTGGCAGCTGAAGATGGCGCCGCCCTGGAATCAGCGCAAGTGACGCCCGCGAGCGCCGGCGTCGATCCGGCGCAGCCGGCCGCACGGCTGGCGCGCAGGGTCTGCGCGGGCCTGGTGAGCAGCGAGGCGCTGGTGGCCGAGGCGCTGGCGCGTGCGCGTGCGGCGGCGCCGCTCAACGCCTTCGTGACGCTCGACGAGGCCGGCGCGCTTGCGGCGGCGCGCCGCGTCGACGCCGAAGTCCGTCGACGCGGCCGCGACGCGCGTCGCAATCGGCGCCGTTGCGCGCCGCTGGCCGGTGTGCCGATCGTCGTCAAGGACAACATCCACGTCGCGGGGTTGCCGTCGACCGCCGGTACGCCGGCACTGCGCGCGTTCGTCCCTGGCGCCGACGCTGCGGTGGTGGCGCGGTTGCGCGCCGCGGGCGCCATCGTCATCGGCAAGACCCAGATGCACGAACTGGCGCTCGGCATCTCGGGCTGGAATCCGGCCTCTGGCCCCGGCCCCGAGATCGGCGTGCGCAATCCGTACGACCGGCGTCGCAGCGCCGGCGGCTCGTCTTCGGGCACCGGTGCCGCGCTGGGTGCGCGCGTGGCGGCGCTCGGGCTGGGCACCGACACCGGCGGCTCGGTGCGCATACCGGGCGCGTTCTGCGGCGTCGCGGCGCTCAGGCCGACGCTCGGGCGCTATCCGGCCGAGGGCATCGCGCCGATCTCGCGCAGCCGCGACACCCCCGGCCCGATGGCGCTCACGGTGGGCGACCTGGCGCTGGCCGACCGCGTGATCACCGGCAGCCCGCTGCCGCGACCGGCCGCGCTCGGCGCGCTGCGCCTCGGCCTGGCGCAGCCCCTCGTCGCCGACCTGGACGAGGACACCCGGCTCGCGTTCGATGCCGCGCTGGCGCACCTGCGCGCGGCCGGCGTGACGCTGGTCGAAGTCGCGCTGCCGCAGCTGCCCGCGCTCAGCGACGCGATCGGCTTCGCCGTGGCGCTGTACGAAGCGCGCGCGGGCATGGTGGCTTACCTAGTGCAACACTGCCCGACGCTGACGCTCGAGTGCCTGGTCGACGCGATCGCGAGCCCCGACGTCAAGAGCCTGTACCGCGATCTGATCGTCCCCGCGCGCCTGCCGGCAGCCGCTCACGACGTGATCGACGCCCGCGCACTCTACGAGGCGGCGATGCAGCGCCACCGGCCCGCGTTGCGGCGCCTGTATGCCGAGACCTTCAGCCGCCGGCGGCTCGACGCGCTCGTGTTCCCGACCGTGCCCCAGGTGGCGATGCCGGCCGACGCCCTGGCCAGCAGCGCCGCGACCTTCGCGCGCGTCATCCGCAACACCGACCCTGGCAGCAACGCCGCCTTGCCCGGGCTGCAGATCCCGATCGCGCTGGGCGCGCGCACGGGCCTTCCGGTCGGACTGGCGCTGGACGGCCCGGCCGGCAGCGACCGCCGCCTGCTGGCGATCGGCCTGGCGCTCGAGCCGCTGTTCGCCGGCGCGCTGCCCGCGCCGCGCCAGCCGGCGGCAACCTGAGCCGTGTCGTGCGCCCTCGGCACCGGGTCGGGCCGGTGCCGGAGTGCGTGGTTCCGGCGCCGCGCGACAGCCGCGCGCCGATCAGGGATTGCCGAGGTAATCGCGCTTGCCCAGCGGCACCCCGAGGTGGCGCAGGATGTTGTACGCGGTGGTGATGTGGAAGTACACGTTGGGCAGCGAGTGCCCGAGCAGCAACTGCATGCCGCTGTAGCGCGTCGGCTGGCCGGCCACCGGCAGCACGATCGCCTTGTCCTCGGTGCCGTCGATGCGCTCGGGGCTCACGCTGCGCAGGAACGCCACGGTGCCGGCGATGCGCTCCTGGAGCTGCGCGAGCGTCGTCTCGTCCGGCGCGTACGGCGGCACCTCCAGCCCCGCCAGGCGCGCGACCACGCTGCGCGACTTGTCACAGGCGATCTGCACCTGCTTGAAGAAGGGGAACATGTCGGGTGCAAGCCGGTACGCCATCAGCGCCGGCATGTCGATCTTGCCGGCATCGACTTGCGCCTGCGCCTTGTCGAGGATGCGTGACAGGTTCTCCAGCATGTGCGCCAGACGCGGTGCGCTGGCCTGGTACATCGAGATCTTCATGACGTCGTCTCCGGGGCTGCCGTCGGCTCGCAGCCGATGCGTCAGGTGGACAGCTTGCGCCCGAGCTGCCGTTCGACCGACTCGGTCTTCGAGGCGAGGCGGCTCGTGCCGCCGCGGCGCCAGTCGATCTTGATTTGGGCGCCGACGCGGTCGAAGTCGGCGGCGAGCGCCTCGAAGCAGTCGCCGACGACCTTCATCACCGCCGGCCATTCGCCCTCGAGGATCGTTCCCATCGGCGTGAAGCGGTACGGCACGCCGCTGCGGTCGATGAGGTCGAGGATGCGCGCCACCGAGGCCGTGTAGCTGTCGCCCTGGCCTGCGGGGGTCATCGAGAATTCGAGCAGCACCATCTTCGGGTCTCCTTCGTGCGGCGGGTGGTCATTGCGCCTCGTGCGGCGCGATCATGCGCGCGAACTGCTCGCCCAGCAGGTGGGCCACGCGCGCGTCGAGGTCGGCGGCCACGGCGCCCGGGTGGCCCTCTCGCCATGCGAGCGCGACGCTGGTGAGCGCATCGGCGCGGTAGCGTCGATCCGAGCCGACGTCGCGCTCGAACGCGTTGGCCTGCTCGGTGAGCGCCTGCGGGTCGCCGATGGTGACGAGCGCCGCGTGCGCCAGCACCACCGTGCGCCCGCCGCTGCGGCGCCACGCCTGCGCCGTGCCCGCCAGCTTGCGCCCGGCCACGGCGAGGTTGTAGCGGCCGTCGCAGAACGAGCCTTGCACCGGCTGCGGCACGGCCCGCAGGTCGAGCCGGGCCAGCGCGGCGGCCAGTTCGCTGCACAGCGCGGCGTAGACCGCGTCGAGGACGACCGGCGCATTCGCAGCCGCCGGCCAGACGAGGCTCAGGTTCAGCACGCCCGGCCCCTGGGGAACGACTCCGCCGCCCGACGCGCGCACGTGCACCGCATGGCGGCGCGATGCCTCGGCCCAGCCGGGCAGCCGCGTGTACTGGCGCGGCACGATCAGCCCCGGCGTCGCATGCCACACGTGCGCTGCCGCGCGCCCCGTGGCCACGGCACGCGCGCTCCACTCGTCTTCGGCCGCCGGGCCGTCGTCCAGCGCCCGGCCGTGCACGGTGACGAAGCCGAAGCGAGGCAGCATCATCGGCGCTCGCGGGCGTGCGACGTCGCGCGCCGGCGCGCCGGCGCGGCCGCAGGCGTCTGCTGCGGCGCGCTCGAGCGGACGGGCCCGGGAGGGCGCGGACTCGGCGGGCTGTCGTGGACGCTGGGCTTCATGGTGTGACGGCTGCCGCACCGGCCGGAGGCGCGGCGCCGGCGCTGTGGGCGGCAGACGGTGAGGGTACCAGCCGGCCGGCCGCGCCGCGCGCAGCACGCGCGCAAGACCCGCACGCGGCCTGCGCCGCCGCTGCAGAAGACGGCGCCGGGGGCGGCAGGCGCACGAGCGCCGCAGAGGGGCGCCCGGTAGACCGCGGCCGACGATTGGCCCTCGTCCTGCGCCCGGATGCCGAACGGCGCCACACTCGCTGGCGCCACCGCCTGGGCGCGCGTCATCAAGCTCTGCATGGCCACATTCGAGTTCGACAACACCTACGCCCGCGACCTGCCCGGCTTCTACGTGCCCTGGAAGCCGGCCGCGGTGCCGGCGCCGCGGCCGCTTTTCTTCAACCGCGAGCTGGCGCTCGAGCTCGGCCTCGACGCCGACGCGCTGGCGGGCGACGCCGGCGCGGCGATCTTCGCCGGCAACAGCGTGCCCGAGGGCGCCGAGCCGCTGGCGCAGGCCTACGCCGGACACCAGTTCGGCGGCTTCTCGCCGCAACTGGGCGACGGGCGCGCGCTGCTGCTGGGCGAGGTGATCGATCGCCAAGGGCAGCGCCGCGACATCGCCTTCAAGGGCTCGGGCAGGACGCCGTTCGCGCGCGGCGGCGACGGCAAGGCCGCCGTCGGGCCGATGCTGCGCGAGGTCGTCCTCGGCGAGGCGATGCACGCGCTGGGCATCCCGACCACGCGCGCGCTGGCGGTGGTCACCACCGGCGAGCCGGTCTACCGCGAGCAGGTGCTGCCGGGCGCGGTGCTCACGCGCGTCGCCGCCAGCCACCTGCGCGTGGGCACGTTCGAGTTCTACGCCGCGCGCGGCGACCTGGAGCGGCTGCGCCGGCTCGCCGACTACGCGATCGCACGCCACGACCCGCAACTCGTCGGCACTGCCGATCGGCATCTCGGCCTGCTGCGGGCCGTGGCGCGACGCCAGGCGGCGCTCGTCGCGCAGTGGATGAACGTCGGCTTCATCCACGGCGTCATGAACACCGACAACACGACGATCTCGGGCGAGACGATCGATTACGGGCCCTGCGCCTTCCTCGAGGCCTACGACCCGACCACCGTCTTCAGCAGCATCGACCATGGCGGGCGCTACGCGTTCGCCAATCAGCCGCTCGTCGCGCGCTGGAACCTCGCGCGGCTGGCCGAGACGCTGCTGCCGCTGGTGGCGGGCTGCGACGACGAAGCCGCCCTGAAGCGCGCACTGCCCCGTGTCGTCGAGGTGATCGACGCGTTTGGCGCGCTCTATGGCGAGGCGCTGCTGCGCGGCCAGCGCGCCAAGCTCGGCCTTGCGCACGCCGCGCCGGCCGACGATGCGCCCGACGCCGCCCTGGCCGACGCTTGGCTGGCCTTGCTCCAGCGCGAGGCCGTCGACCACACGCTGGCGTGGCGCCGTCTGGCCGACGCGGCTGCGGGCGACGAGGCGCCGCTGCGCGCGCTCTTCGGCGATGCCGCGGCGCTGCAGGCGTGGCTCGCACGCTGGCGCGCACGCTGCAGTGCCGACGATGTGGCTGGTGGGGATCGATCGTCCGCGCCGCGCCCCGAGCGGATGCGCGGCGTCAACCCGTACGTGATCGCGCGCAACCACCGCGTCGAGGAGGCGCTGGTGGCCGCTTCGCAGGCGGGCGACCTGGCGCCGTTCGAGCGGCTGCTCGATGCCGTGCGGCGGCCGTTTGCCGCAACGCCGGCGCAGGCACCCTACGCCGAGCCCGCGCCGGCCGACGTGACGGCGGCGTACCGGACCTTCTGCGGCACCTGATGCGGGCGCGCGGGCGCGGGGGAGGGGTGCGCCTCCGCAGCGCAGGGTCGGGCCCCGCCGCGCGTCAGCGGCGCGACTTCTTCCTGCGCGCCGCCTCGAGTTCGTCGTATAGGGCGTGGAACTCGTCGGTCAGCTTGTGGCCGGGCGCGAAATAGACCAACGGCTGCGAGACATCGTGCGATTCGCGGATCTTCACCGAAGCCGAAAGCCTCGCATCGAGCACCGGCAGGTCTTCGTCGATCAACTGCTGCACCACCCGCGCCGGCTGGCTGGCGCGGCTCTGGAACTGGTTGACGACGATGCCCTCGATGCGCAGCGCGGCGTTGTGGTCGGCGCGGATCTCGGCCGTGGCATCGAGCAGCCCATACACCGCCTGACGCGAGAAATCATCGCAATCGAACGGGATCAGGCAGCCGTCGGCTGCGATCAGCGCCGAGCGCGTATAGAAATTCAGCGCCGGCGGTGTATCGATGTAGATCTGCTCGTACTCCTTGGCGAGCGAGCGCAGGGCCTCGCGCAGCTTCAGGATCTTCGAGCGCGCTTCGAGCTTGCCCTGCAGCTCCGCGAGAGCGGGGCTGGCCGGCAGCACGTCGAGATGCTCGAACGGCGTGCGGTGGATGTACGTGTCGATCGGCTCGCGCGACAGCTTGAAGCTCAGCATGCCGTCGAAGAAGTCGGCGGCCGTCGGCGTTGCGTCGGCCACGCCGGCGCCGAGCAGGTACTGCGACGCGTTGGCCTGGCTGTCGAGATCGACGAGCAGCACGCGTGCGCCGCGTTCGGCAGCGATGGCCGCGAGGTTGACCGCGATCGTCGACTTGCCGACGCCGCCCTTCTGATTGAACACCACTCGGATCATCGCTTCGGCGCCGTCTGGTTGAAGATCCCGTCCGCTGCAGGGGCGACTATAGCGGGGCGGGGCAAGGGCGAGGCGGCGCGCCGGCGCACGGATTCAACGGCGAGAAGCGCCCATCATAGACGCTACAATGTGTATTATGTAAACCGCAATATTAAAGTGAAGGAGTCTGCCGTTCTGCGCGGGACGGCATCGACCGGCACCGCCGCGGCGTGCCGCTCCGGGCTCGACTGGACCGCGGCGGCGCGCCCCATGCCGCGCGCGTCGCGGGCCGCAGCGCTGCGCCTACCAGCGCAGCGTCGTCGGGGATGCACCCCACAACCCCAGCGGCAGTTCGTGCGCGGTCCGCTCGCCGTCGAGGCTTTCGGCTGCAGCGTCGGCGGCTTGTGCGGCGTCGACGAAGTCGCACGCCGCGGTCTCCTCGGGCTCTTCGGTCTCTTCGGTCTCTTCGGCCTCCTCGCCGCTGCGCGTCGTCGTCGGCGTCGGGCGGTCGAGCGGGCGGCACAGGTGCCGGTTCAGTCCGTTCAGGCGCTCGGACTTCTCCACCGCGGCCAGAACCGCCGCGGGATCGAGCAGCAGCATGAAGGGATTGTGCGAGGTGGTGCTGGGCTGAGTCATCGCGATGCTCCGCTGATTGGCAACGAGTGGATATCGGCAACTCTAGGCGTCGACGTCGCGTCACCCAAGTCGGCGCGCGGCCAAGACGGCTGTCGGATGATTTCCGACACGCTTGTCGGACGGCGCGTGGCGTCGCGCGTGCGGCCAGCGCGCGTCGTGCACGCCCTACCGGGGTGATTTCGCGGCCGCGTCCAGCCTCGCCGCGAGCGCATCGCGGCCGGCGCGACGTGCGAAATCCGCGGCCGCGAGGCCGGCGTCGTTGCGCACTCGTGGATCGGCGCCGTGCTCGAGCAGCAGCGCCGCGCCGTCGATCGCGCCGTAGCCCGCGGCCATCATGAGCGCGGTCGTGCCGTTGGGCGCGCGCGCGTCGATCGCGGCCCCGCGCGCGAGCAGCAGCGCGATCAGGCGCGGTTCGGGGCCGGCGGCCGCGTAGTGCAGCGGCGTCCAGCCCTTGCGCTGGACGGCCGCGCCGCGCGCGAGCAGCCGCTGCACCCAGGCGGACTCGCCGTGCAGCGCGGCGATCATCAGGGGCGTCTCGCCGGCCGCGTTGGCGGCGTCGACCTCCAGCCCGGGATGCGCCAGCAGCGCCTCGGCCACCCGGGGCGAGCCGTCGCGCAGCGCCAGATAGAGCGCCACCTGCCCTTTCTCGTCGCGCGTGTTCGGATCGAAACCGCGTGCCAGCAGCGACTGCACGGTGCGCGCATCGTCGATGTTCACGGCGTGGAAGAAGTCCTCGTACGAGCCCGCCAGCGCCAGCGCCGGCGCCGCGGCGCCCAGGGCCACAGCGGCGCCCAGGCCGAGCAGCTTGCGCCGCGGCAGCGTCATGCGCCGGCTCACGGTGACGCGTCCAGGGCGGGCACGCCGAACAAGGACTCGAAGTTCGCGCTGGTGGCGCGCGCCACCTCCTCGAGCGGCAAGCCTTTGACTTCGGCCAGCATCGCCGCGATCTGCGGCACGTACGCCGGCGAGTTGATCTTGCCGCGGTGCGGCACCGGCGCGAGATAGGGGCTGTCGGTCTCGATCAGGCAGCGCTCGAGCGGCACCCAGCGCGCCACCTCGCGCAGCGCCTCGGCATTGCGGAACGTGAGGATGCCCGAGAACGACACGTGAAAACCCATCGCCACCGCCTCGCGCGCCACCTCCATCGTCTCGGTGAAGCAGTGAAAGACGCCGCGCACGTGGCCGCGGCCGTGCCGGCGCAGCAGCTCGAGCGTGTCGGCGCCGGCGGCGCGCGTGTGCACGACCAGCGGCAGCCCGGTCTGCAGCGCGGCCGCGATGTGCACGCGAAAGCGCTCACGCTGCCAGGCCATGTCCTCGATGCTGCGGCCGTTGAGCCGGTAGTAGTCGAGCCCGGTTTCGCCGATCGCCACCACGCGCGCCAGCCGGGCCCGCTCGACGAGGTCGGCTGCCGCCGGCTCGGCCATGCCTTCGGTGTCGGGATGCACGCCGACCGTCGCCCACAGGTTGTCGTACGCGGCGGCCAGCGCGTGCACGGCGGGAAACTCCTCGAGCGTCGTGCAGATGCACAGCGCCCGCGCGACCCGTGCCGTGGCCATCTCGGCGCGGATCTGGTCGATGCGCTCGCGCAGCTCGGGAAAGCTCAGGTGGCAGTGCGAATCGACGAACATGCTGCGTGCACGCGAAAGCGCGGCGGCCGCGCGGCCGCGGGTGATGCGCTCACAGGTCTCAGATCGTCTGCGTCGGCTTGGACGACTGCAGGCTCGTGCCGAGGAGTTCCTCGATCTTGATCTTGAGCTGGCGTGTCTTGTCGTCGTTCGGAAAGCGCACGCCGACGCCCTGCGTGCGTCCGCCCGAGGCGTTGGTGGGCGTGATCCAGGCCACCTTGCCGGCGACCGGGAAGCGCTGCGGGTCGTCGGGCAGCGACAGCAGCAGGTAGATGTCGTCGCCCAGGCGGTACTCGCGCGTCGTGGGCACGAACAGGCCGCCGTCGGCCAGCAACGGGATGTAGGCCGCGTACAGCGCGCCCTTTTCGCGGAAGACGAGCTGGATCACGCTCGGCCGCGACGGCGTGCCCGGCACCGATGGCTGCGGCGGGCCGAGGTGGGCCGCGCGCGTGGTGATGCGTTCGCCGCGTTCGCTCATCCGTTCAGTGTATCCAAGCGCCGCCCGGCTGGCGGCAGCGGCGAGCGTGACGCTGTGGGCATCAGCGCCCAGTGCGCGCGCGCTACCAGCGCGTCGATCATCAGCGCCTCGTGCCACGGGTGATCGGCGTGGCGGGCGATGCGCTGCAGCTCGCGCGACCAATCGGCCAGCCGCGCGACATCCGCGTCGGCGGGCAGCCGGCGCGCATCGAAGTAGCGCGTCGGCGCGCCCGCCGCGCGGGCCAGCGCGTCGCCGCACAGCTTGAACAGGGCATCCAGCGCCCGCGGCACCGGCCAGCCGGCCAGCGCCTGCGCCCGGCCCTGCGCGATGGCCGTCGGCAGCGCCTCCCAGGCCGCGGCATCGATGCCGTCGCGCGCGAGAGCCAGCGCGTCCAGCGGGCGCCCGCCGCAGCCGGCCAGCAGCACGTCGGCCCGGGCCACGCCCAGCGCAGCCAGCCACGGCGCGGCCACTTCGGCTGCGGGCGGTGCCAGCGCCACGCGATGGCAGCGGCTGCGCACCGTCGGCAGGATCGCCAGCGGGTCGCTGCAGGTCAGCACGAGCCGCGTGCCCGCGGGCGGCTCCTCGGCGGTCTTGAGCAGTGCACTGGCCGAATGCTCGTTGAGCGCTTCGACCGGGTGCAGCACCCAAGCCTTGCCGCGGCCGCGCGCGCTGGTGCGCCCCACCCAGTCGATGGCGGCGCGCACCTCGTCGATGCGGATCTGGCGGCTGGGCTTGCGCTTGCCCTCCTCGCCCTCGGGCTTGTCGTCGGCCAGCAGCCAGCCGGTCTCACGGCGCAGCGCCTCGGGCAGCAGCACATGCAGGTCGGGGTGCACGTGGCCCTGGACGGCGCGGCAACTCGCGCAGCGCCCGCACGCCAGGCCGCCGGTGCCCGGCGCCTCGCACAGCCAGCTCTGCGCCAGGCAGGCCGAGAACGCCAGCGCGCCGATGCCCGGTGCCGCGTGCAGCAGCAGCGCATGCCCTTGCTGGCGTGCGAGCGTCTCGCGCAGCGTGGACTCGAGCCAGGGCAGCGGCAGCGCGCCGGACTCGTCGACGGTCAGGCCGGGCGGCGCACCGGCCGTTGCGGCGCCCTTGCTCACCACCAGCCGCGCGCCGACATGGCGGCCTCGATCTGCTGCCATACCGCGGCCGGCGGATGCGAGGCGTCCAGTCGAACGAAACGCGCAGCGGCGGCGCCGGCGCGCTCGGCGTAGCCGGCGCGCACGCGCTCGAAGAAGGCCAGGTCCTCGCCCTCGAAGCGGTCGGGCGCGCGCACGGCGGCACGGCGCGCGGCAGCGGTGGCCGCATCGACGTCGAACCACAGCGTGAGGTCGGGCTCGCGGCCCTGCTGCACCCAGCGCTCGAGCACCGCCAGCCGCTCGCGGTCGAAGCCGCGCCCCGCGCCCTGGTAGGCGAACGTCGCATCGGCGTAGCGGTCGCACAGCACGGTGGCTCCACGCGCCAGCGCCGGCTCGATCAGCGCGCGCAGGTGGTCGCGCCGTGCGGCAAACACGAGCAGCGCTTCGGTGAGCGCGTCCATCGGCTGGTGCAGCACGAGCTCGCGCAGCGCCTCGGCCAGCGCCGTGCCGCCCGGCTCGCGCGTGAGCACCACCTCGTGGCCGTGGCCGCGCAGCCACGCGGCCAGCGCCTCGAGGTGCGAACTCTTGCCGGCGCCGTCGATGCCCTCGAGGGTCACGAAGCGGCCGACCGGGGCCGGCTTGCTCATCGTGTGCCGCGCTGGAACTTGTTCACGGCGCGATTATGGTCGGCGAGGTTGTCGCTGAAGGCACTGCTGCCGTCGCCGCGCGCCACGAAGTACAGCGCCCGCGTCGGCTCGGGGCGCACCACGGCGCGCAACGACGCCAGGCTCGGCAGCGCGATCGGCGTCGGCGGCAGCCCGGCGCGCGTGTAGGTGTTGTAGGCCGTGTCGGCGCGCAGGTCGCGCTTGCGCAGGTTGCCGTCGAAGGCCTCGCCCAGGCCGTAGATCACCGTCGGGTCGGTCTGCAGCGGCATGCCGGCGCGCAGGCGGTTGAGGAGCACGCCGGCAATCAGGCCGCGGTCGGCCGCCAGCCCGGTCTCCTTCTCGACGATCGAGGCCAGGATCAACGCCTGCTCGGGGCCGGCCAGCGGCAGACCGGGGCTGCGCTCGGCCCAGGCCGCGGCCAGGCGGTCGTTCATCGCGTGCAGCGCGCGGCGCAGCACGGTGAGGTCGCTCACGCCGCGGCTGTACAGATAGGTGTCGGGGAAGAAGCGCCCTTCGGCCGGCACGCCCGGTGCACCGAGCGCGGCCATCAGCTCGGCGTCGCTCATGCCGGCGCTGGCGAGCCGCAGGTGCGGCGCGCCCTCCAGCGCCGCGCGCATCTGGCGCACCGTCCAGCCCTCGACGAAGCGCACCTGCTCGAGCGTCTCCTCGCCCTGCACCATCTTCGCCAGCAGCCGCCGCGGCGAGATGCCGGGATCGATCTCGTAGCTGCCGGCGCGGATGCGTCGCGCCTGCCCCGACCAGCGGAACCACTCGTACAGCAGCCACGGCGAGGTCTGCACGCCGGCGCCGACCCAGGCCTGGGCGACCTGGCGCGGGCCCATGCCCGATTCGATCGACAGTTCGGCACGCTCGCCGGCCAGCGGCAACGGCCGCTCGACCCACCACCAGAGCGCCGCGGCGGCCATCGCCAGCGACAGCAGCAGCACGCCGGCCACGGCCGGCAGCAGCCGCAGCCGAAGCCCTCGAGAACGCGCAACCATCGCGGCTCATCATAATCAGCCGGCCATGAGTGTCCCGCCGAGTGCCGCGTCGAGTCCTCCGTCTTCTGCCACGCCTTCCTCGCCGGAGGCAGCCGCCCTGCCCTCGGGCGCCGTGCGGCTGAGCGACTGGGGCGTGATGCGCGCGCGCGGCGACGACGCGAAGAGCTTCCTGCACAGCCAGCTCACGAACGACATCCAGCATCTGGATGCCGCGCACGCGCGACTGGCCGGCTACTGCTCGCCCAAGGGGCGGTTGCTGGCGAGCTTCGTGGTCTGGCAAGGCGGCGACGGCGCGGTCCTGCTCGCCTGCAGCGCGGAGCTGCTGGCTGCGACGCTCGAGCGCCTGTCGAGGTTCGTGCTGCGTGCCAGATGCCGGCTCGACGACGCCACCGCCGAGCTGCCCCTGTGGGGGCTGGCCGGTACCGAGGCGATGGCCGCACGCGGTGCCCCGGCGTCCGCCTGGCGCCGCCTGCAGGCCGACGGTGGCGACCTGATCACGCTGCCGCCGGCCCGCATCGACGGCGTCGAGGTGCCGCGCGCGTTGTTCGCGGGCACGCCGGCGCCGCCGCCACTGCCGGCGCTCGGCACCGACGTCTGGCGCTGGCTCGAAGCCCTGAGCGGTGTGCCGCGCATCGTTGCCGCGACCGCCGAGCAGTTCGTGCCGCAGATGGTCAATCTGGAGCTCGCCGGCGGCGTCGCCTTCGACAAGGGCTGCTACCCCGGCCAGGAGGTGGTCGCGCGCAGCCAGTACCGCGGCACGCTCAAGCGCCGCGGCTACGTGCTGGCGAGCGAGGTGCCGCTCGCGGCCGGCGACGAGTTGTTCGACGCGGCGGACCCGACGCAACCCGCGGGTCTGGTGGCACTCGCTGCCAGCCATGCCGGCAGACATGCGGCACTGGCGGCGCTCAAGATCGAGGCGGTTGCGCGAGGCGAACTGCGTGCCGGGAGCGCCGCGGGTCCCGCGCTGAGCGTGGTTGTGCCGCAGCCCTACCCGGTTCCTGCGCAACCCGAGTGAGGCGGCAACCCGCCCGCATCACGCTGGCCAGTGGCCGCCGGGGGCTCGGCTTGCCGCCGCTGCAGCCGCCACGCAGCCGCAAAGACCGCGCCGTGGAAGAGCACTCGCCGGGCTCCCGCCACCGGCCCGCAGCCTGCCTGCGATAGACTCGAACGCCGTTTTGATCCAGATCAAGAAGGGGGTCGGCGAGCGGCCGATCGGCGCGCCGGGCGACACGGTCGCGTGTCGGCCGGCGCGTCTGCCGGTGCACGCTCGGAATCGTCCCCGAACCGCAAGGAGACCCCGATGGCCAAGCACGAGCGACTCGCGCAGACGATGGCGCTGCCCCCGCCCATCGAGCAGCCCAACGTCTATCCGCTGAGCTGGCAGGCGCACACGAAGAAGCTCGAGGAAATCTGGGACGCCTCGCAGCGCGAGACCTGGGATCCGAAGAAGCTGCCCTGGGACAGCTTCGACCCCTCGAAGTACTCGTGGGCCGAGCGCGAGGCGATCGCCTACTGGTGGACGGTGCTGTCGGTGTTCGACGCCTCGGCGCCGCCCGTGTTCGCCGCCGCGATGATCAAGACCTATGAGGCGCACGAGGAGGACCCGGTGCGCCGCTGCTTCTTCAGCGTCACGCGCGACGAGCAGAACCACGAGCAGGTGTGCGGCCTGTTCGTCACGAAGCTGCTCGAGCACCCCGATCCGCTCACCTATGTGCCCAAGACCGAGACCGGGCGCAAGGCGCAGCGCAATGCGCACTGGCTGTACCACAACGGCGCGCGCTACTGGAGCGGCTACAAGAGCGCCGTGCCCAGGTACAGCCTCGCCGTGCTGTTCAGCTCGTTCCTGATGGGCGAGATCGCCGCCGCGACCATCTTCCACCAGATGGCGGCCAAGTGCACCGAGCCCGTCTTCAAGGAGGCGTTCCGCAGCATCGGCCGCGACGAGGGCCGCCACATGGCGATCTGCCTGTCGCTGATGGAGCGCGACTACCCGAAGATGGACCTCGCGGACAAGCCCCTCATCACCAAGCAGATCCGCGCCGGCTTCCTGTTCCTGTCGGGCGTCCTGTACGAGCCCCCCGAGGACTTCTGGGACATCCCGTCGGACTTCGTCGCCTGGCAGCGCGAGATCGAGGCGGTGGCACGCCAGGCCGGCTTCTTCATCCCCGAATACGAGGCCAAGAAGCAGAACTGGAAGGCGGCGATGCTCAACCTCAAGGGCGTGCTCGACAAGTACGGCATCCCGTTCCCGGCCATCCCCGAGGTCGGCATCACCGGTGAGGAAGTGAGCGACGCCGACATGGTCGACATCATTCCGGTGTTCTGAAGCTCGACATCGTGAGCACCATCCGCCTGCATCCCTCGGGCCGCACCGTCGCGTGCGACGGCGGGCGCACCGTGCTCGAGGCGCTCGAGAAAGGCGGCTACGCGCTGCCGAACAACTGCCGCGCCGGCGCCTGCGGCGAGTGCAAGGTCAAGGTCGTCTCGGGGGAGTACGACCAGGGCTTCGTGCTCGACATGGCGCTGTCGCCCGAGGAGCGCAGCGCCGGCTATGGCCTCATGTGCATGGCCAAGCCGCTGTGCGACGAGATGGTGATCGAGTGGGGCACGGCCGACGCCAAACCCAAGCTCTTCGCGCCGCGCGAGAACATGTGGTTCGTGGTCACCGACCGCATCGCGCGCACGGCACGCATCGTCGAGTTGCGCATGCGCCCGCTGGGCACGCCGATGCGCTACTGGCCGGGCCAGTACGTGATGCTGGGCGACACCTCGGCGGGCGTGCCCTCGCGCAGCTATTCGGTGGCCAATGCGCCGCGCGAGGACGGCGAGATCGTGCTGCAGATCACGCGCCAGGACGAAGGCACGACGAGCAAGTGGGTGCACGAGAGGCTCACGAGCGGCGCCAGGCTGACGCTGTCGGGGCCCTACGGCACCTTCATCGGCGACACCAGCGCGCA
This sequence comes from Pseudomonadota bacterium, assembly GCA_018241895.1. Lineage (GTDB taxonomy): Bacteria > Pseudomonadota > Gammaproteobacteria > Burkholderiales > Burkholderiaceae_C > Rubrivivax. Next base: position 2,519 of record JAFECX010000030.1, on the reverse strand, counting down.
CACGCCGGTGCTGTGCCTGGCGGCGGGCTCGGGGCTGGCGCCGATCCTCGCGCTGGCCGAGGCGGCGCTGCGCCGCGGCTACAAGGAGCCGGTGACGCTGATGTACTCGGGTCGCGAGCCGCAGGACCTCTACGACTCTGGGATCATGGCCTGGTGGGAGGCCAAGCACCGCAACTTCCGCTACTTGCCGACGCTGACCGGTCCGAAGCCCGCGGGCTGGAGCGGACTGCACGGGCGCATCCCGGCGCTGCTGCCCAGCCTGTTCGACGATCTGTCGGCGTTCAGCGTGTTCGTCGCCGGCAGCCCGGCCTTCGTCGACGACTGCGTCGCGGCGGTCAAGGCGCTGGGCGCCACGCCCGCGCTCATCCACACCGAAGGCTATTTCGCGCAGCAGCAGCCGGTGACGCCGCCCAGCGACCAACTGCTGCCGGCCAGGACCTGAGGGCCCGAAACCCGCGGCTCAGCGATAGGCCCGGTACACCGTCGCGCTGCCGTCGCGCGCCAGCAGCAGCACGTCGTACGGATCCTTGCGTCCGCCGTAGACCGCGCCGTCCATGCCGGGCGAACCCACGGGCATCCCCGCCACGGCCAGGCCGAGGGCCTCGGGACGCTCGCGCAGCAGGCGATGGATCTCGCGCGCCGGCACGTGGCCCTCGAGCGCATAGCCGCCGACCAGCGCCGTGTGGCACGAGCCGTAACGCAGGTCGATGCCCAGGCGCCTGCGCATCGCCGCGTTGCCCGTGTCGTTGACTTTCACCGCCAGGCCGTTGGCCTGCACGTGGCGGATCCAGTCGCCGCAGCAGCCGCAGCTCGGATCCTTCCAGACCTCGATCAGCACCGGGTCCGCCGCGTCGTCGGGACGCGCCCGCGAGCAGCCCGGCAGCGCCGTCGCAGCCGCCGCGCCGGCCAGCCACTGCAGCCAGTGGCGGCGCTGGGCGCCATGGAGCGGATCGGATTCGGGGAACGTGGGCATCGGAGATCTCCTTGGAGCGGGGTGCGCAGCGCCGCTGCCGCGTGTCGCGACGCCGTGCCGCGCAAGGCGCACGGCGCCAGGCGAAAAGGCGAAAAGGCGAAAAGGCGGATGCGACGATTGTCCCTCCCCCAGGCGTTCTGCCGCCGCGGCTTCAGCCGCTGCCCCACGCCTGCCGCAGCGCCGCTGCGGCCACGGCCTGCGCCTGGCCGGCCTCGCGCAGCGCGCGGCCCATCTTGACGAAGTCGTGCGTCACACCGCGGTACAGCTCGAAGTCCAGTGGCACGCCGGCGGCGCGCAGTCGGTCGGCGTAGGCGATGCCCTCGTCGACCAGCGGATCGCACTCGGCCAGGAGGATGCATGCGGGCGCCACACCGTCCAGGTCGGCCTCGAGCGGTGCGAAGCGCCAGTCACGACGCTTGCTGCGGTCGATGTACTGGGCGAAGAACCATTCGATGGTCGTCGTGTCGAGCAGGAAGCCGTTGCCGAACAGGCGGTGCGAGGGCGTGTCGGCGTACGCCGTCGTCCCCGGGGTGACGAGCAGTTGCAGCGCCAGCGGCCAGCCGCGGTCGCGTGCGTGCAGGGCGCTCACCGCAGCCAGCGTGCCGCCGGCGCTGTCGCCGCCGACGGCGGGTGGCACGCTCGCCAGGCCCCAGCGCGCCGGCTGCTCGACGAGCGCCTGCAGCGCCGCCCACGCATCGTCGACCGCAGCCGCGAAGCGGTGCTCGGGCGCCAGCCTGTAGTCGAGCGCGACCACCGCGCCGCCCGAGCGCAGAGCGAGCTGGCGGCACAGGCTGTCGTGTGTCTCGAGGCTGCCGATGACGAAGCCGCCGCCGTGCAGGTACAGCAGGGCCGGCAACGGCTCGCGGCTCGGCGCGTACAGGCGCGCGGGCCGCGGCTGGCCGTCGCCGCCGGGCAGCGTGATGTCCTCGACGCGCGCCAGCGGCGCGCGCGGCAGATCGAGCACCTCGGCACCGGCGGCGTACAGGGCACGCGCGGCCTCGGGCCCGAGCGTGTGCAGCGCCGGGCGCCGGGCACGTCTGATGCGCTCGAGCACGCCGGCCATCGCCGGCGTCAGCAGTCGGACGGGGGCGCGATGCATCGGTCATGAAGAACGGCCCCCGCGGGCCGTTCTCGATTCGAGGTCGCGAGCGCGCCGCCGGCGGGCGCCACGACGCTCAGTGACGCGTGCCGTCGAGGAACTGCTCGTCCTCGGTGCTGCCCTTGAGCGCCGCGGTGGAGGCGAGCTTCTCGATCGTCGTCGTCACGGCGTCGAAGTAGCCGGTGCCGACCTCGCGCTGGTGCTTGACGGCGGTGAAGCCCTTGTCGGCGGCGGCGAACTCGGCCTCCTGCAGCTCGACGAAGGCGCTCATCTGGTGGCGCGCGTAGCCGTGGGCCAGGTTGAACATCGAGTAGTTCAGCGCGTGGAAGCCGGCCAGCGTGATGAACTGGAACTTGTAGCCCATCGCGCCCAGCTCGCGCTGGAACTTGGCGATGGTCGCGTCGTCGAGGTTCTTCTTCCAGTTGAACGACGGCGAGCAGTTGTAGG
>JAFECX010000002.1 GCA_018241895.1 Pseudomonadota bacterium | reverse complement strand
TGCCGGGCGCCAACCCGCTGGCCGATGCCGCCGCCGGCAGCAGTGCTGCGGGCGGCGCGGCGAGCGCGAGTGCGGCCGGCGGCGGCGCCGGCGAGGCCGCGGCGGCCGGTGCCAAGCCCGCGGTCGACCCGATGCAGTGGTGGGGCGCGCTCACCCAGCAGTTCACCGAGATCGCCGCCAAGGCGCTGCGCGAGTCCACGGCCGAAGCCACGCGCAATCTCGCTGCCGCGGCCGCCGCCGCTCGCCCCGCGGACAGCGCCACCCCGGCGCGCGCCAAGGCGGGCGCGGCCAAGGGCAGCGCAGCGGGCAGCGCGGACGCGCCATCCGCCGCCAGCGCACGTCGCCGCAAGAGCTGAGCCGCAAGAGCTGAGCCGCAAGAGCTGAGCCGCAAGAGCTGAGCCGCAAGAGCTGAGCCGCAGCCGCCGGCTGCCCGACGCGGCGCCCTGCGCACCGCGTGGCGCATCGGCCTTGCGGCGTGCCGATCGCCGTTCGACGCGGCGTTCGGCGGTCTGCCGGTCCGGCTCTTCGCCCGTTCGGCCCTTCGGCCCTTCGGCCCTTCGGTCGTTCGGTCGTTCATCCCCTCGGCCGTCCGCAGCGGCGCGCCCCCGCGGACGGTGCGCACCACGCCGTGTCGTAGAGTCGCGTCACCGCCACCCCTGCGCGCCGTGACCACCGCATCGACCGTCAGCGCTGCCCGCGAGCCCCCGGCGCCGAGCGGCGCGCAGCGTGCCGAGCTGCAGCGCCGCGTCGTCGAGGCGCTCGCGGCCGTGATGCCGGCGCACGCGCTGCTGTGGCACAGCGAGGACACCACGCCCTACGAGTGCGACGGCCTCACCGCCTACCGCCAGCGCCCGCTCGTCGTCGCGCTGCCCGAGGCCGAGGCCGAGGTCGCCGCCGTGCTGCGCACCTGTCACCGGCTCGGCGTGCCGGTGGTGGCGCGCGGCGCCGGCACGGGCCTGTCGGGCGGCGCGCTGCCGCACCCGATGGGCGTGACGTTGTCGCTGGCGAGGTTCGACAAGATCGTCGCGCTCGACCGCCTGGCGCGCACCGCCACCGTGCAGTGCGGCGTGCGCAACCTGGCGATCAGCGAGGCGGCGGCGCCGCTCGGGCTGTATTACGCGCCCGACCCGAGCAGCCAGATCGCCTGCACGATCGGCGGCAACGTGGCCGAGAACTCGGGCGGCGTGCACTGCCTCAAGTACGGCCTGACGGTGCACAACGTGCTGCGCGTGCGCGGCTATGGCGCCGACGGCGAGCCGGTGGAGTTCGGCTCGACCGCGCTCGACACGCCCGGTCTCGATCTGCTGCCGCTCATGGTGGGCAGCGAAGGCATGCTGGCCGTCGTCACCGAGGTCACGGTCAGGTTGCTGCCGCGTCCGGCGCTGGCGCGCTGCGTGATGGCCAGCTTCGACGACGTGCGCAAGGCCGGCGACGCGGTGGCGGCGGTGATCGCCCGCGGCATCATCCCCGCCGGGCTCGAGATGATGGACAAGGCGATGACGGCCGCCGCCGAGGACTTCGTGCACGCCGGCTACGACCTCGACGCCGCCGCCATCCTGCTCGCCGAGAGCGACGGCACGCACGAGGAGGTGGCCGAGGAGATCGAGCGCCTGCTCGATGTGCTCGGCGCCAGCGGCGCCTCGCGCCTGGAGGTGAGCAAGGACGAGGCGCAGCGCCTGACCTTCTGGAGCGGGCGCAAGAACGCGTTCCCGGCCTCCGGCCGCATCAGCCCCGACTACATGTGCATGGATTCGACGATCCCGAGAAAGCGCCTGGGCGACATCCTCGAGGCGATCGCGGACATGCAGGACAGGTACGGCCTGCGCTGCTGCAACGTCTTTCACGCCGGCGACGGCAACCTGCACCCGCTGATCCTGTTCGACGCCAACGACCCCGAGCAGCTGCACCGTGCCGAGATGTTCGGCGCCGACATCCTCGAGACCAGCGTGCGCCTGGGTGGCACGATCACCGGCGAGCATGGCGTCGGCGTCGAGAAGCTGAACTCGATGTGCGTGCAGTTCACGCCCGAGGAACTGGCGCAGATGCAGGCGCTCAAGCGCGCATTCGATCCCCGCGGCCTGCTCAACCCGGGCAAGATGATCCCGACGCTGCAGCGCTGCATCGAGAACGGCAAGGCCTACGCCAAGAGGGGCCTGCTGCCGTTCGCGAACCTGGAGCGTTTCTGATGCCGCAGGCGCTGGCACGCATCGTCGAGCAGGTGCATGCCGCGCGCGCCGCGGGCCGGGCGCTGGACATCCGCGGCGGCGGCACGAAGGCCTTCTACGGCGAGGCGCCCGAGGGCGCGCCGCTGGACATGCGGCCGCTCGCCGGCATCACGAACTACGAGCCGAGCGAGCTCGTCGTCACGGCGCGCGCCGGCACGCCGCTGGCCGAGCTCGAGGCGACGCTGGCCGCCCAGGGCCAGTGCCTGCGCTTCGAGCCGCCGCGCTTCGCGCCCGGCGGCACGGTGGGCGGCATGGTCGCCGCCGGCCTCGCCGGGCCGGCGCGCGCCGCGGCGGGCGGCGTGCGCGACCACGTGCTCGGCGCGACGATGATCAACGGCCGGGGCGAGGTGCTCGCCTTCGGCGGCCGGGTCATGAAGAACGTGGCCGGCTACGACATCTCGCGCGCGCTCGTCGGCTCGATGGGCGTGCTCGGCGCGATCTGCGCGGTCTCGCTCAAGGTGCTGCCGATCCCGCCGGCCCGGCTGACGCTGCGCTTCGAGCTCGACCAGGCGGGCGCGCTCGCTCGCGTCAACGACTGGGCGGCCAGGCCGCTGCCGCTCGATGCCAGCGCCTGGTGGGACGGCATGCTCGTCGTGCGCCTGGCCGGTGCGACGGCGGCCGTGCAGGCGGCGCGCGCGCAGTTGGGCGGCGAGGCCGTCGAGGCGACGCTGGCCGAGGACTTCTGGCGTGGCCTGCGCGACCACGGCGACGAGTTCTTCGCCGGCGCCGCCAAGGCCGTGCAAGGCGGCGCCGCGCTGTGGCGCCTGTCGGTGCCCTTGACCACGCCCGCGCTCGAGCTGCCGGGCGAACAGCTCATCGAGTGGGGCGGTGCGCAGCGCTGGCTGTGCACCAGCGCTGCGCCGGCGCTGCTGCGCGAAACCGCCCGGCGCGCGGGCGGTCACGCCGTGCTGTTCCGTTCGCGCGACAAGTCCTGCGGCGTCTTCGCGCCGCTCGCGCCGGCGGCCGAGCGCATCCAGCGCGAGCTCGAGCGCGCGTTCGACCCCGACCGCGTGTTCAACCGCGGCCGGCTGTACCCCGAGCCGTGAACACGAGCGGCGGCCACGGCGCAAGCGCCGACGATGACGACCCGCCCGCCGGCAGCGCCGACGCCGACGGCGTGCGCGCGATGCAGGCCTACTACGCGCGGCGTGCGCACAGCTACGAGCGCATCTATCACAAGCCCGAACGCCAGGCCGAGCTGCGCGCCATCGAGCGTGCGTTCGCCGCGCCCGACGGCCCCTTTGCCGGCCGCCGCGTGCTCGAGATCGCCTGCGGCACCGGCTGGTGGACGCTGCACGCGGCGCGCCATGCGCGCTCGTGGCTGGCCACCGACCTCAGCCCGGAGACACTGGCGCTGGCGCGCGCCAAGGCCATGCCGCGCTGCGTGCGCCTGGCCGAACTCGACGCCTACACGCTGGCCGGGCTCGAAGCGCTGGCGGCCGGCGGTGGCGCGGCGCAACAGGCGTTGCACCCGGGCGGCGAGCCGCCCGCTGCGCCGCCCTTCGACGGCGCGTTCGCCGCCTGCTGGTGGAGCCACGTGCCGCTGGCGCGACTGCAATCCTGGCTGGCCCTGCTGCACTCGAAGCTCGCTGCGGGCGCGCGCGTCGTGTTTCTCGACAATCTGTTCGTGCCGGGCGGCAGCACGCCGATCGCGCGCCGCGATGCCGAGGGCAACAGCTGGCAGCGGCGCCAGCTCGACGACGGCAGCACGCACGAGGTGCTGAAGAACTTCCCCGGTCGCGACGAGGCGCTCGCGCGGCTGGGCCCACGCGCGCGCGCACCCGAGTGGATCGAGCACCGCCACTACTGGCTCCTGTCGTACACACTGGCCTGAATGCAGACCCAGCTCGCGGCCGAGTTCCAGGACACGCGCGAAGGCCGCGAGGCCGAGGCCATCGTGCGCAAGTGCGTGCACTGCGGCTTCTGCCTCGCCACCTGCCCGACCTACCAGCTGCTGGGCAGCGAACTGGACAGTCCGCGCGGGCGCATCTACCTCATCAAGCAGGTGCTCGAGGGCGCGCCCGTGACGCGCAAGACGCAGCTGCACCTCGACCGCTGCCTGACCTGCCTGAACTGCGAGACCACCTGCCCGAGCGGCGTCGCCTACGGGCGGCTGGTGGACATCGGCCGGCGCATCGTCGACGAGCGCGTCGAGCGGCCGCGCAGCGAGCGGCTCGCGCGCAGCGTGCTTGCCAACGGGCTCACGTCGCCGTGGTTCGGCCCGGCGCTGGCGCTCGGCCGCATGCTGCGCCCGCTGCTGCCCGCCGTGCTCGAGGACAAGGTGCCGGCGCGCAGCGGCGCGCAGGCGCGGCGCTGGCCGCAGCGCGAGCACCCGCGCAAGGTGCTGCTGCTGCTCGGCTGCGTGCAGCCGGCGATGCGGCCCAACATCAACAGCGCCACGGCGCGCGTGCTCGACGCGGCCGGCATCCAGACGCTGGCGGCCGACGGCGCCGGCTGCTGCGGCGCGCTGCGCACGCACCTGGGCGACGTTGCCGGCGGCCTGGCCGACGCGCGACGCAACATCGACGCCTGGTGGCCGCTGGTGCAGGGCCTCACTTCGCAGGGCAAGGTCGAGGCGATCGTCACGAACGCGTCGGCCTGCGGCCTCGCCGTCAAGCAGTACGCGCAGGCGCTGGCGCTCGACGCCGAGTACGCCGACAAGGCGGCGCGCGTGAGCGAACTGGCGCGCGACCTCGGCGAGCTGCTGCCCGGGCTCGTGCCGGCGCTCGCGCCCAGGCTGCGCAGCGCACGCCCGCGCAAGCTCGCCTACCACCCGCCGTGCACGCTGCAGCACGGCCAGCGGCTCTCGGGGCAGGTCGAGAGCGCGCTGCGTGCGCTCGGCTTCGAGGTCGGGCTCGCTCCCGTCGAGAGCCATCTGTGTTGCGGCTCGGCCGGCACCTACAGCGTGCTGCAGCCCGAGCTGTCGGCGCGGCTGCGCGAACGCAAGCTCGCGCAGCTGGGCGCCGTCGGTGCCGAGGTGATCGTCAGCGCCAACATCGGCTGCATCCAGCACCTGCAAGGCGGCACCGCGACGCCGGTGCGCCACTGGGTCGAGGTGCTGGACGAGGCGCTGAGCTGACGCACCGGGGGGCGGCGCGCGGGCGGTGCGGGTGGGTCAGCCCGGCGGCGCCGGGGCTCACGCCGGCAGCGCCGCCGCCGTTGCCGGCGGCGCACGCAGGGCCCAGACCACGCCGGCGACCAGCAGCGCCGCGCCGGCCAGCGTCTGTGCGCCCGGCGCCTGGCCGCGCAGCAAGAATGCGTAGCCGAGCGCGGCCAGCGTCTCGAAGACGATGAGCTGGCCCGACAGCGTCGTCGGCAGGCGCTGGCTGGCCTCGTTCCAGCACAGCGTGCCCAGCCACGAGGCGAGCAGCCCGACGGCGAACATCAGGCCGAGGAACAACGCCGGCGCCGGCCCGAAGGGCATCGCGAAGGGCGCGCCGCCCGGCGCCCCGGCCGCCTGCCACAGCCAGAAGGCACCGTAGCCGAGCGCCGACAACGGCAGCGTCGCCACGCCCTGTGCGGTGGCCCAGGTGCGCGGCGAACGTCCGGGATGCGCGCGCAGCCATTCGGCGTTGCGGATCGGATACCAGGTCCAGCAGACCACGGCGCCGACGGCGAGCACGGCGCCGAACGCGTAGCGCGTCGCCTCGTCTGCTGCGGTGCCGTGCAGCCGCGCGAGCTCGGCGCCGTTGACCAGCGCGATGCCCGCGGCGATGAGCACCAGCGAGGGCGCGAGCCGCCGCCACGGCAGGCGGCCGTCCCGCGCCGCCGCGCTCGCTGCGCGGCCGCGGCTGCGCAGGTTGGCGACGAGCGCGATGACGACCGGCAAGGTGCCGATGATCACCGTCGGCAGCGGCGCGCCCGCACGCTGGATCGCGGCGGCGAGGCACAGGTAATAGAGCAGGTTGCCGACGATGCTGAGCTCGAGCGCCGCGAGCCAGTCGCTGCGCGTCAGACGCCCGAGCGCTCGCCGGTCGAGCCAGGCCAGCGGCAGCGCGATAAGCCCGAAGGCGAGATAGCGTCCGAAGGACAGCAGCAGCGCCGGGTACTGCGGCAGCAGCAACGGCACGACGAATACCAGCCCCCACACCAGCCCGGCGGCCAGTGCGAAGGCCGTGCCGGTGCCCAGGGCGATGCGGTGCGAGTTCATGCGGGGCGGCGCGCGGCTCACGGACCGTACTCGTCGTCCGGGCCGCGAGGAGGCGCTGCCGACCACGATAACCGCTCGCGCGCCTGCCGCAGCCGGGCCATGGACGCGCGGCGGCGCAGCCCGCTCCCCGGCTGCGCCGCGCCCGGCCCCGGGCGAGGCCGGCGCGGTGGCCGCATCGGTGCCGCATCGGTGCCGCATCGGTGCCGCCCACGCCCCGGCCCATGGCACAGTCCGGGCCACGACCAGCGCGCAGCGCGAGGAGTCACCGTCGTCATGGCCAAGCAACACCTGCTCGCCCTCGACCAGGGCACCTCGAGCTCGCGCGCCATCGTCTTTCATCGCGACGGGCACATCGTCGCGATGGCGCAGCGCGAGTTCCGTCAGATCTACCCGCAGCCGGGCTGGGTCGAGCACGATGCCGAGGAGATCTGGGCGACGCAGTTCGCCGTCGCCCGGGAGGCGCTGGCGCGCTCGGGCCTGAGCGCGGCCGACATCGCCGCCATCGGCATCACCAACCAGCGCGAGACCACGCTGCTGTGGCACCGCGGCAGCGGCCGGCCGGTGGCCAACGCCATCGTCTGGCAGGACCGGCGCACCGAGCCGCTGTGTGCCCAACTGCGCCAGCAGGGCCTGGCCGACACCGTGCGCGCCACGACCGGCCTCGTCATCGACCCGTACTTCAGCGGCACCAAGCTGCGCTGGCTGCTCGATCACACAAGCGGGGCGCATGTCGCGGCGGCGCACGGCGAGCTGGCGTTCGGCACCGTCGACAGCTGGCTGCTGTACAAGCTCACCGAGGGCCGCGTGCACGCCACCGACGTCAGCAACGCCGCGCGCACGATGCTGTTCGACATCCGCCACAACCGCTGGAGCCGCGAGCTGCTGGCGGCATTGCGCGTGCCCGACAGCGTGCTGCCGCGGGTGTGGCCGTCGGCGCACGTCTACGGTGAGACGCGCCTTTTCGGTGCGCCGATCCCGATCGCCGGCATCGCCGGCGACCAGCAGGCGGCGCTGTTCGGACAGGCCTGCTTCGACGCCGGCATGGCCAAGAACACCTACGGCACCGGCTGCTTCATGCTGATGCACACCGGTGCGCGCCTCGAGCGCTCGGTGAGCGGGCTCGTCGCCACCGCCGCGGCGCAGACCGGCGCGGCGCGCGAGTACGCGCTTGAAGGCAGCGTCTTCGTCGCCGGCGCCGTCGTGCAATGGCTGCGCGACGGGCTGCACGCGATCGACGCCAGCGCCGGGGTGCAGGCGCTGGCCGAGACGGTGGCCGATGCCGAGGGCGTCGTCTTCGTGCCCGCCTTCACCGGCCTGGGCGCACCGTATTGGGACGCGCAGGCGCGTGGCGCCATCGTCGGCCTGACGCGCGGCAGCACGGTGGCGCACATCGCGCGCGCCGCGCTCGAGAGCATCGCCTTCCAGAGCGCGGCGCTGCTGCAGGCGATGGCCGCCGACGCCGCCGCGGCCGGCGGCGCCGCGCCGAGCGAGCTGCGCGTGGACGGCGGTGCATCGGTCAACGACCTGTTGATGCAGTTCCAGGCCGACCTGCTCGGCATCCCCGTCGTGCGGCCTGCGGTCACCGAGACCACCGCACTCGGCGCCGCTTGCCTGGCCGGGTTGGCCGTTGGCTTGTACTCGGGTCGCGCCGAGATCGCATCGCAGTGGCGCGAGGCACGCCGCTTCGAACCGGCGATGTCGCGCGCCGAGGCGGCGGCGCGCATGGCGCAGTGGGAGCGCGCGGTGCGCCAGACGCGCGCGACGTGATCGGCGCGCGGGATGCGTCCCTGCGTCGCCCGAGCCGGTGCGCGCTCGCGGGTCGCCGGACTGCCCGCCTAGAATCGGCCGCACCATGGCCCGCCGCCCCCCGCCCCCCGTGAGCGGAAGCCCCGACGAGGTCGAGGCCCAGTTCTACGAGGCGCTGCAGCGCGGCGATCTCGAGCGCCTGATGGCGGTCTGGGCCGACGACGACGAGATCGTGTGCGTGCACCCCGGCGGCCCGCGCGTCGTCGGCGCCGCCGCCATCCGCGCCAGCTTCGAAGCCATGCTCGCACGCGGGGGCATCGCGGTGGTGCCCGACCAGGTGCATCGACTCGCATGGTCGGGCGGCGCGCTGCACCACCTCGTGGAGCGCCTGCTCGTGCCGGGCGAAGGCGGCGGCATGCAGGAGGCCTGGGTCGTCACCAGCAACGTCTACGTCAGGACGCCGCAGGGCTGGCGCCTGGCGGCCCACCACGCCAGCCCCGGTGCGCTGCTGCAGCCGCCGCCGGGCGCGCTCGAAGCGCCGTCGACGCTGCACTGATCGTGCGCGGCCGTAGTCTGCGGCGCGCGCGCCGCGCTGGCGCAGCCGGCAACACGCGCGCACTTGCGGTAAGTTCGCGGCCATGGACGAGATCGTCGAGGCCGCGCTGCGCAAGTGGCCGAACGTGCCGCACTGCTATGGCTGGCTCGCGCTGGACGCGCGGGGCGACTGGTACCTGCGTGACGAGCGCATCCAGGCCGCAGGGCCGTTTGCGCGCATCAAGGGCAGCCGCATCGCGCACGAACGGCTGCTGGGCTTCATCCAGCGCAACTACGCTGCCGACGACGACGGGGCGTGGTTCTTCCAGAACGGTCCGCAGCGCGTGTACGTCGAGCTCGAGGCCGCACCGCTGGTGTGGCGTGTCGACGCTGCGGCACCCTGGGCGGTGCAAGCGCATACCGGCGCCGCGGCCGTGCCGCGCAGCGCCTGGGTCGACGAGCGCGGGCGCCTCTTTCTCGATGCCGATCTCGGCTTGGGCATCGTGCACACGCTCGACATGGGCGCAGCAGCCGATGCGGTCGAGCAAGGCTGCTGGCGGCCCCGGGAGATGGCGTTCGAGCGCATGCCGATGTACTTCGGATACCAGTTGCGCCCGACGCCCAAGGCGGGTGAGCCGCCCGACGCCGGCGCGTCGGGGCCCGCGTAGCGCACTCGGGCCCCATCGGGCGACAGGCTGTCGCGCCATTGCGTCATCGGGCCGTTTCGCCTTCGGGCGCTCCGGCCGTCACGGCGCCATCGCGCCGACGGGACGCGTGCGGTCAATTCGGCGCGCTTGCCGCGGCGGCCGGCGGCTTGGGTTCTTCGAACTTGGCCCCGGCCTTGTCGGCCATGTAGACCACCGCGCGTGCGACCTCGAAGTCGCTGAAATCGCCGCCGCCCTGCTTGGGCATCGCCCCCTTGCCCTCGAGCGCCGAGTGCAGCAGCGCCTCGTAGCCGGTGGCGATGCGCGGCGCCCAGGCGGCGGCGTCGCCGAGTTTCGGGGCACCGACGGCGCCCGTGGCGTGGCAGGCCGAGCACACCGCGGTGTAGACCTGTTCGCCGCTGCGTTGCGTCGACGCATCGGACAGGTCGCGCAGATCGACCGTGCCGACACGCTGCAGGCGTTGCGCCACCGCCTGCTCGCTCATGCCGTCGCTGCCGGCGCCGGTGCGCATGCCGAAGTCGACGTAGTGCGCCATCATCATGATCACCACCACCGGCACCGCGAACGCGGCGATGATGGTCGCGATCAACTGCTTGGGTGTGCGGATCAGGCCTTCGCTCGACTCGTGCTCCGACGCGGCGGCGGGGTTTTTGGCTTCGCTCATGAGAGTCCTCGGCGTCTTCTTTGTCCGACCGTGCCGGCGTCGCCGCCAACGGGCGCGGATTATAGGCAGCGGCTCCTTTCTCGCCGGGCGCGCGGCCGGCGGCAAACCGCGCTGCCGCGGGCGGCACCGACCCCCCCGGCGCTAGAATGCCGCGCCCCGCATGGCGAGCGTGGCGACCGTGGTGAAGTGGATATCATGCGGCCCTCCGAAGGCCGCGTCGCAAGTTCGATTCTTGCCGGTCGCGCCAACGTCATGCGCGCGAACCCCGTGGCCGACGCCGGCGTGCGCGTCGTCGAGATCGAGCGGCCCGAGGGCCACGTCGGGCGCGGCGACGGCCGTGCGGTGCATGGCGCAGAGGGCATTCGGCAGCGTGAATGCGGTGCAAGATCCGATCGTGCGCCCGCGCGGGCGCACCGTCCCCAGCGCGGCCGTGGCGGCCGTGGCGGCCGTGGCGGCCGCGGCGCTGCTGCTGGCCGGCTGCGCGACGCGCGCGCCTCGCATCGAACGCGACGGCGCCGAAGCGAACCCGCCGCCGAACCTGGAGCGCACGCCCGACGCGCAGCCGCGCGTCGAGCCGATCCGCAGCGGCGGCGCGAACAAGCCCTACGAGGCCTTCGGGCGCCGCTACGTGCCGGTGCTGGCCGACGTGCCGATGCCCGAGACGGGGCTGGCTTCCTGGTACGGCCGCAAGTATCACGGCCGCCTCACGTCCAGCGGCGAGCCCTACGACATGTATGCGATGACGGCGGCGCACCCGACGATGCCGCTGCCGAGCTACGCCAGCGTGCGCAATGCGGCCAACGGCCGCGAGATCGTCGTTCGCGTCAACGATCGCGGGCCTTTCGCCGACGGCCGTGTCCTCGACCTGAGCTACACCGCGGCGCTCAAGCTCGGCGTGCTGGGCGGCGTCGCGCCGGTGCAGGTGCGGCGCATCACCAACGCCGAGATCGCGGCCGGCATGCGGCCGTCCGCGCCGCCCGACGTGCAGGCGGGCGCGACCGACGCCGTCGCGGGAGCCGCTGCCGTGCGCGTCGACGATGCCGTTGCCGGCGACGCCGTGCCCGAGGCGGGTTTCTGGGTGCAGTTGGGTGCATTTCGCGCGCGCGAGGGCGCCGCGGCGCTGCAGCAGCGCACCTTGCTCGAGGCCGACGGCGTCGTGCCCGGGGTGGCGGTGCGCGACGAGGCCAGCCTGTACCGGGTCCAGGCCGGCCCCTGGGCCACGCGCGCCGAGGCGGCTGCCGCCGGTGCCCGGCTGCGCGAGCGGCTCGGCACCGAGGTGGTGCTGGTCGAGCGCCGCTGAATCCGCGTGCCGCGCTGGCGCAGCGCGTCCGCTCAGGGCTCTTGCGCCGCTGCGCCCGCCACGGCGCGCCGCTGGCCGTGATCGGCGGCGATGAACAGGTACATCGCCGGCACCACGAACAGCGTGAACAGCGTGCCGATCGCCATGCCGCTGAAGATCACGATGCCCATCGCCTGGCGCCCCGCCGCGCCGGCGCCAGAAGCGATCACGAGCGGCACGACGCCGAACACCATCGCCGCCGTCGTCATCAGGATCGGGCGCAGCCGGATGCCGGCGGCCTCGACGATGGCGTCGAGCTTGGCCTTGCCTTCGCGCTGCAGCGTGTTGGCGACTTCGACGATCAGGATGCCGTGCTTGCTGATGAGGCCCATCAGCGTCACCAGCCCGACCTCGGTGTAGATGTTCATCGACGCCGCGCCGAGGAAGACGAAGGTCATCGCGCCGAACAGCGCCATCGGCACCGACACCAGGATCACCACCGGATCGCGAAAGCTCTCGAAGAGCGCGGCCAGCGCGAGGAAGACCACCACCAGTGCGAACGCGAACGTGAGCGCGAAGCCGCCCGACTCCTGCACGAACTGGCGCGAGGGGCCCGCGTAGTCGACCTGGTAGCCCGACGGTGCCAGCGTGCGCACCTGCTCGCGCAGGTACTCCAGCGTGTCGCCCTGCGCGCCGCTGGGCACGCCCGAGATCGTCACCGAGTTGAGCTGCTGGAAGCGGTTGATCGTCTGCGGCTGCACCGAATGCGTCAGGCTGGCCACGGTGGCCGCCGGCACCAGGGCGCCGCTGCCGGTGCGGATGTAGGTGTCGAGCACGCTCGCCGGGTTGAGCCGGTCGACCTGCAGCACCTGCGGGATCACCTTGTACGAGCGCCCCTCGATCGAGAAGTAGTTGACGTAGCCGCCGCCCAGCGCTGCGGTGAGCGTGTTGCCGATGTCCTGCTGCGTGAGCCCGAGCGAGGTCGCCTTGTCGCGGTCGATCGCGACGGTGGCCTGCGGCAGGTCGTACTTGAGGTCGGCGTCGACGAAATAGAACTTGCCGTCGGCGCGCGCCTTGTCCAGCAACTGCTGCGCCAGCGTGTCGAGGTTGCGCAACGGCTCGGTCGTCTTGACGACGAACTGAACCGGCAGCCCCGAGGCGCCCGGCAGCGGCGGAAACTGGAACGCCGCCACCTGCACACCGGCGATGCGGCTCCAGCGCTGCTGCAGGTCGGCCTGGATCTCGAACGCGCTGCGCGTGCGCCGGTCCCACGGCGCGAGCACGACGCCGCCGAAGCCGCCGTTGGGCGAGGGCCAGCCGGTGAACTGGAACATGTGCTCGTACTCGGGCAGCGCCCTGGCGGCCTGGAACACCTGGTCCGAGTACATCGCCATCTGCGTGATGCTGGCCGTCGCCGGGCCCTGCGGCATGGCGAGCACGATGCCCTGGTCTTCCTCGGGCGCCAGCTCGTACTTGGCCATCTTGAACATGAGCGCCAGGCAGGCGACCAGCAGCAGCCCCATCACGATCAGCACCGGCCAGGTCTCGAGCAGCCGCGCGAGCAGCCGCAGGTAGCCGGCGTGCACGCGCTCGAAGGTGCGCTCGATGGCCATGGCGAAGCGGCCGCTGTCCTGCTCGGGCCTGAAGAAGCGCGAGCACAGCATCGGCGAGAGGGTGAGCGCCACCAGCCCCGAGACCGTCACCGCGCCGGCGAGCGTGAACGCGAACTCGGTGAACAGGGCCCCCGTGAGCCCGCCCTGAAAGCCGATCGGCACGTAGACCGCGACCAGCACGACCGTCATCGCGACGATCGGCGCGCCGAGCTCGCGCGCGGCGACGAGCGCGGCGTCGAACGGCCGCTGCCCCTGGCGCATGTGGCGGTCGACGTTCTCGACCACGATGATCGCGTCGTCGACCACGAGCCCGATCGCCAGCACCAGCGCCAGCAGCGTCAGCAGGTTGATCGAGTAGCCGAGCACCAGCATCACGAAGAAGGCGCCGACGAGCGACAGCGGCATCGCGATCAGCGGCACCACCACCGCACGCGGCGAGCCGAGGAACAGGAAGATGACCACGGTGACGATGGCCAGCGCCTCGGCCAGCGTCTTGACCACCTCGCCGATCGACGAGTTGATGAAGTCGGTCGCGTCGTAGACGATGCGCCCCGCCAGGCCCGTCGGCAGCTGTTGCTGGATCTGCGGGAAGGCGTCGCGGATGGCGGCGGCGACGTTCAGGATGTTCGCCGTCGGCGCCACCTTGACGGCGATGAACACCGAGCGCACGCCGTTGAACGCGACGTCCAGGTCGTAGGTCTCGGAGCCCAGCGTCACGTTCGCCACGTCGGCCAGGCGCACGATCGCGCCGCCCGTGCTCCTGACGGCGAGCTGCCTGAACTCCTCGACGCTGTGCAGCGACGTGTTCGCGTCCAGCGGCACCGTCACCATGTCGTTCTTGCTCTGCCCGAGCGCGGCCAGGTAGTTGTTGGCGGCCAGCGCGGCGGCGACGTCGGCGGCGGTGACGCCGAAGGCGGCCATGCGCGACGCGTCGAGCCAGGCGCGCAGCGCGAAGGTGCGCGCGCCCAGGATGTCGGCGCTTTGCACGCCCTCGGTCGCGTTGAGCTGCGGCTGCACCACGCGCACCAGGTAGTCGGTGACGCTGTTGTTGGGCAGTTCGTCGCTGTAAAAGCCGATGTACATCGCCGCCGCCGTCGCGCCGGTCTCGACGTGCAGCACCGGCAGCTGCGCCTGCGCCGGCAGCTGGTTGCGCACCGACGCGACCTGCGTGTTGATCTCGGTGAGCGCGCGGTTGGCGTCGTAGTTCAGGCGCAGCGTGGCCGTGATCGTCGAGACCCCCATGCTGCTCGTCGAGGACAGGTAGTCGATGCCCTGCGCCTGCGCGATCGCCGCCTCGAGCGGCTGCGTGACGAAGCCGGCCACGGTCGCGGCGTCGGCGCCGTAGTAGGCGGTGGTGACGGTGACCACGGCGCTCTCGGTCTGCGGGAACTCGTTGACCGGCAGCTTGTCGACCGCGCGCAGGCCCAGCACCACCACCAGCAGGCTGATCACCATCGCCAGCACCGGCCGGCGGATGAAGAGGTCGGTGAAGTTCATCGGCCGGCCCCGTCTAGTTTTCCTGCGGCGTCGGGTGCGCCGCGTCGGCCGGCTGGACACGGTTGTCGACGACCACCGGCGTGCCGCTCTTGAGCTTGATCTGGCCGCTGGTGACGACCTGCTGGCCCGCCTCGAGCCCCTTGACGATGGCGATCTGGTCGCCGCGCGTGGGCCCGGTCTCGACGAAGACCTGGCGCACGGCGAGCGCCTCGGCGCTGCCGCCGCCGACCAGCCCGCTGCTGGCGGCACTGGCGCCACTGGCGACACTGGCGACACTGGCGACACTGGCGACACTGGCGACACTGGCGGCCGGCGCCGAGCCGGCGGCCGCACCCGCCTGCGCCGATGCCCGCTCGACCACGAACACGGTCGAGCCGTACGGGTTGTAGGTGATCGCCGCCTGCGGCAGCGTCAGCCGCTGCTCGGTGGCGCCGACATCGATGCGCACCTCGGCGAACATGCCCGGCAGCAGCCGCCGCTCGGGGTTGGCGACGGTGGCTTCGACGAGGACGTTGCGCGTCGCCGCGTCGACCTTGGGGTTGATGGCCGTGATGCGGCCCTTGTAGTCGTGCTGCGCATGGGCGTCGACGGCGAGCGTGACCGTCTGCCCCACGGCGAGCCCGGCCAGCTGCTGCTGCGGCAGCATGAACTCGGCGCGGATCGGGTCGAGCGTCTGCAGCGTCACGAGCGTGGCGCCCGCGTTCACGTACTGCCCCGGCTGCGGCGAGGCGATTCCCAGCCGGCCGGCGAACGGCGCGCGGATCGACTTCTTGGCCACCATCGCCGCCTGCTGTGCGACCTGCGCGCGCGCCGCGTCGAGGCTGTCCTTGCCGGCGTCGACCTGCGCCTGGCTCACCGCCTGCACCGCGAGCTGCGCGCGGTCGCGTTCGAGCGCCGTGGCGGCCTGGCGCGCCGCCGCCTCGAGCGCGCGCAGCTGCGCGACGTCGGCGTCGGCGTTGAGCTGCACCAGCAGCGCGCCGGCGCGCACGTCCTGGCCGGACCTGAAATGCACGCTGCGCACCAGCCCCGCGACCTCGCTCGCGAGGTCGGCGCCGCGCACCGCGGTGAGCGTGCCTACGGCCCGGAGTTGCGGCTGCCACGGCAGCCGGCGTGCCTCGATCGTCGACACGGTCTGCGGCTGCGGCTTGGGGATGGCCGCGATCAGCCTGCGGATCTCGAGGGCCTTGCCCAGCGCCAGCGCCGCCACCAGCAGCACCATCGCGCCGAGCATGATCAGCATGCGCCGCGTCGTCTTGGAGATCTTCATCCGTCGTTCTCTTACGCCGCCACCCCGGCGTTCAGTCGCTTGTGCTGCCGCGGGCGGCCTCGCTCGGCGGCTCGCGGTTCCACCAGCCGCCGCCCAGGGCCTGGAACAGCGCCGCCGTGTCGGCGTAGCGCGCCGCCTGCGCCTGCGCGAGCGCGATGCGGCTTTGCTGCCACGCCTGCTGCGCCATCAGCACCTGCAGCCGGCTCACCGCGCCGCTGCGCCACTGCGCGTCGGCCACATCGAGCGCACGGCGCGCGCTGGCTTCGGCCGCGGCCTGCGCGGCCAGCGCCTGGGCGTCGAACTCGAGCGCGCGCAGCGCATCGGCGACGTTCTGGAACGCCGTGAGCAGCGTGCCGCGGTACTGCGCGGCCGCGGCGTCGAAGCCGGCGATGGCCGCGCGCCGCTGCGCGGCGAGCGCGTCGCCGTGAAACAGCGGCTGCGTCAGGCCGGCAGCCAGGGTCCAGAAGGTCCACGGGCGCGACAGCAGGTCGGCGCCGCGCAGCGCCGTGCTGCCCCAGTTCGCGCTCAGCTGGATCTGCGGATACAGGTTTGCCGTGGCGACGCCGACCTGCGCGCTGGCCTGGTGCAGCAGCGCTTGGGCGGCGCGCACGTCCGGGCGCTGGCGCGCCAGCTCCGAAGGCAGCGACAGCGGCAGCTCGGCGGGCAGCACGAGGCCGGCCAGATCGAAGGCGGGCAGATCGGCTTCGGCAGGCAGGCGGCCGGCGTAGACCGCCAGTTGGTGGCGCACCTGCGCCAGCGACTTGTCGAGCGCCGGCAGCGTCGCCTGCGTCTGCGCCACGAGGGTGCGCTGGGCCAGCGTGAGCGATACGGGCGTGGCACCGGTGGCGAACTGCCGCTCGAGGATGTCCTGCTGCTGGCGCTGCGAGCGCAGCACCTCGCGCGTGGCGTCGAGCTGCGCGCGCAGCGCCGCCTCGCGGATGGCGGCGGTCACCACGTTGCCGGTCAGCATCAGGTACGTGGCCTCGACCTGGTAGCGCTGCGCGTCGACCAGGGCCTCGGCGCCCTCGAGCTGGCGGCGCACGCCGCCGAACAGGTCCGGCGTGTACGAGACGTCGACCTGCGCGTTGTAGAGGGTCAGGAAGCTGCCGCCCGGGATTTGCGTCTGCACCGCCGACGCATGCTGGCGCTGCGCGCCGGCCTGGGCGTCGACGCGCGGCAGCGTGAGGCTGTCGCGTTGCGCGGTCAAGCCTTCCTGCGCCTGGCGCAGCGTGGCCTGCGCGGCGGCGAGGGTGGGGCTGCGCTCGAGCGCGCTGCGGATCAGCGCATCGAGCGCCGGCGAGCGGAACAGCGTCCACCACTGGGCCGGGATGTCGGCGCCCGGCGCCCATTGCTGCGCCTGGCCGCCGGCCACGAGGGCCTCGGCGGTGCGTTCGGGCAGCGGCGTCGCGGTGTAGAGGTTGCCGCTGGCGGCTGCGGGGGCTTCGGGGCGCTTGAAGCCGGGCCCCACGGCCGCACAGCCGGCCAGCGCCACGCCGGCGAGCAGGCAGTGGACGGCACGCAGGGTCGGCGATCGCAGGCGCCGGCGCTGGCAGGCGTTGCGCTTGCCGTAGGCTGGGAGGTCTTGCATCGGGATATCGGCCGCGATCCGCGCGCGGCGCAGCGCGGCTCGGGCGGGCCGCGACGCAAGCCGCGAATCTACACGCAGTGCGCGCCTGGACTGCCGCGGTGCCCCTAAGATGCCCACGGCGCGCGCCCCGATGGCGCGGTCGCTGCCTGCGGCCAGGCACGCGAGCCGCACGCCGGCCTGCAGATCGGCTGGCGCACTGCGTCGACGCGCCGATGTCGGGGTCGTCGTCGCTGCACTAAAGTGGGCAGTTCCGGAATCGAACCCGCAGGCGCACCCGATGCAACGACGCCATCTCCTGAGCACGGCCGCCGCCGCGCTGGCCGCACCGACGCTGCTGCGCGCGCAGGCGCTGGAAAGACCCAGGCTGACGCTGGCCGTCGGCGGCAAGAACCTGCTCTATTACCTGCCGCTCACCATCGCCGAGACGCAGGGCTACTTCAAGGACGAAGGGCTGGAGCTGACGATCGTCGACTTCGCCGGCGGCTCGCAGGCGCTGCGCGCGGTGGTCGGCGGCAGCGCCGACGTCGTGAGCGGCGCCTTCGAGCACACCGTGAACATGCAGGCCAAGGGCCAGCGCCTGCGCGCCTTCGCGCTCGAGGGCCGCGCGCCGCAGATCGTGCTCGGCATCAATCCGAAGACGATGCCCGGCTACAGGAGCGTGGCCGACCTCAGGGGGCGCAGGATCGGCGTCACCGCGCCCGGCTCGTCGACCCACGTGATGGTCAACTTCATCCTCGCCAAGGCGGGCCTGAAGCCGAGCGATGTCGGCATCATCGGCGTCGGCGCCTCGCAAGGCGCGGTGGCCGCGATGCGCTCGGGCCAGATCGACGCCATCAGCAACCTCGACCCGGTCATCACGCTGCTCGCGCGCTCGGGCGACCTGAAGATCGTCTCCGACACGCGCGTCGTCGCCGAGGCCGACAAGATCTTCGGCGGCCCGATGCCGGCGGCGTGCCTGTACGCGCCGCAGGCCTTCATCGACAAGAACCCGGCCACGGTGCAGGCGCTGGCCAACGCCATCGTGCGTGCCGACAAGTGGATCCAGCGCGCCGGCGCCGGCGACATCATCAAGGCCGTGCCCGAGAGCTACCTGCTCGGCGACCGCGCGGTCTACGTCGACGCCTTCCTCGCCGCCCGGGGCGCGCTCAGCCCCGACGGCATGATCCCCGACAAGGGGCCGCAGACGGCGTTCAACGCGCTGGCCAGCATCGACCCCGAGATCGCCAGGGCCAGGATCGACCTCGCCGCGGTCTACACGAACGAGTTCGTCAAGCAGGCCAACGCCAAGTACCCGAGGGGGTGAGCCCGGACGTACGCCAGTGCCTGCGCACTGGCGTGCGCCTGGCGAACGCCCGGCGGCTGTGACGCCGGGCCGGATGGGCCCGGACGTACACCAGTGCCTGCGCACTGGCGTGCGCCTGGCGAACGCCCGGCGGCTGCGGCGCCGGGCCGGACGGGCTGCGCCGGCCGGCGCCCTCAGCGCACGACGAAGTCGATCACGATCAGCCCGGGATCGCGCTGGCGGTACTCGATCGATACCTGCTCGCCGTAGCGCTGCATGATCTGGTTGAGCAGCGGCAGCGGATCGTGGTCGTTGGCAAAGCGCATCGTCTCGCCGGGCTGCAGGCTGTCGAGCGCACCGAAGATCGCGGCATGCCGGAACCGCTTGGCGATGCCGCGGGCGTCGAACGGGTAGATCGCATCGGGCGACGTGTGGACGTGAGGCAACGACATGGGTCTTCCTTGCTGCAGTGGGGAGGGGGGTGCGCCGGCGGGCGCGGCGCTTGCCGCATGCGAGTCGGGTGCAGATCCGGGCAGACCCGCCCGCACCACAAAGAGGCATGCAGTGTATTTGTTTGGCGCCAGGCTGTCCACGACCGGTGCCCCGCGCCGCAGTCGCAGCCGCGTGGCGCCTCGGCTGCGTGCCGCGCGGCGTGCGGCAGCGCGTCTGCGGCGCATTGATCGCCCTCAGCGAGTCGCGCCGGCGCCCCTGCTCCAATGCGCTTGCGAGAGCGGCCACGATGGCGGCTCGGGCGCGATGCCGGCTGCCTTCCTGAAGTCGCAGCGCAGCCTGCGGCGACGCGGCTGGACGCCCGCACCCGATAACGCAGGAGGAACGGACATGTCCCGACTCGACCGCGAGCAGATCGATCGTCTCGACGCCCTGATGAACGAGCGCTGGGCGCGCGAGTTCCGCGAGATCCGCTCCATGCTCGCCAGCCTCGGCGAAGAGCGACAGCGCGCCGTCTTTGCCGAGCGCGCGGCGACCGCCACCGACGAAGGGCTCTTGCAGACGCTGGCCGGTGTCGACGACCCGCTGATCCGCCAGAACCTGCAGGACGTGCGCGACATCGTCGCTGCGCGCCAGAGGATCGCGCAGGGCAGCTACGGCGAGTGCACCGACTGCGGCGAGAGCGTCGGCCACGAGCGGCTGCTCGCCTATCCGACCGCCAAGCGCTGCATCGGCTGCCAGCGCGAGCACGAGCGCCGCAAGGCCGCGGCCGAAGGGCGCAGCGGCCCGCGCTGAGCGCGCGCCGGCGCGCGCCGCGGCAAGGCGCGCCGGCGATCTGTTCCAGAATGCGCAGCCGCCGCCTGTTGCCGTCGCCATCGCGCGCCGACACCGCGTGCGCGCAGGTGCGCGCAAAGGGGCCTGTTCCGCGCATGACGCCCAGCCACATCGCAATGATTTCCATGGCCTTGGCGCCGGCGCCGATCGCGCCTCGGTGGGCGGCGACTGCACAGCGCGCCGCAGGGCCGCGATGAGCGACACGCCGGCGATCCTGTTCGACGGCGTGAGCTGCACCTTCGCCGACAAGGACAAGCCCGCGCAACGCTACACCGCGGTGCGCGACGTCTCGCTCACGGTCGGCGCGGGCGAGTTCGTCGCCGTGGTCGGCCCCACCGGCTGCGGCAAGAGCACGCTGCTCAACGTCGCCGCCGGCCTGCTCGAGCCCAGCACCGGCAGCGTGCGCGTGTTCGGCGCGCCGCTGGCGGGCATCAACCGCCGCGCCGGCTACATGTTCCAGGCCGAAAGCCTGATGCCCTGGCGCACGGCGCTGGGCAACGTGATGGCGGGGCTCGAATTCCGCGGCATGCCGGCGGCCGTAGCGCGCGCGCTGGCCGAGGACTGGCTGCGCCGCGTCGGCCTGGCTGCCTTCGGCGATCGCTACCCGCACCAGCTCTCGGGCGGCATGCGCAAGCGCACGTCGCTGGCGCAGACGCTGGCGCTCGACCCCGACATCATCCTGATGGACGAGCCGTTCTCGGCGCTCGACATCCAGACGCGGCAGCTGATGGAAAACGAGCTCCTCGAGCTGTGGCAGGGCAAGAGGAAGGCGGTGCTCTTCATCACCCACGACCTCGACGAGGCGATCGCGATGAGCGACCGCGTCGTCGTGCTCTCGGCCGGCCCGGCGTCGCACCCGATCGGCGAGTTCGCGGTCGATCTCGCGCGGCCGCGCGACGTGGCCGAGATCAAGACCGAGCCGCGCTTCGTCGAGTTGCACGCCGCCATCTGGGCCGTGCTGCGCGAGGAGGTGCTCGCCGGCTACGCGCAGCAGCTGGAGCAGGCGTCGTGAGCCGGCGCGCGCGGCCCGGGACCATCCGGCTCGCGCAGGCGGCGCTGCTGCTCGCCGTGTTCGCGTTCTGGTACGCGATGACCAAGCCGGGTCTGCTGCCGCCCTTCATGTTCGACAACGACCGCCAGGCGGCGTTCTTCTTCGGCGAGCCGCTCGAGGTGCTGGGGCGCATCTGGCGCTGGTTCGTGCGCGACGCCGACATCTACCGCCACCTCGCGGTGACGCTGGTCGAGACGCTGCTGGCGTTCGGCATCGGCGCCGCGCTCGGCCTGGTGCTGGGCCTGTGGCTGGCGCTGGCGCCCACGGCGAGCGCCATCCTCGAGCCCTACATCAAGGCCGCCAACAGCATGCCGCGCATCATCCTGGCGCCGATCTTCGCGGTCTGGTTCGGGCTGGGCATCGGCTCCAAGGTGGCGCTGGGCATCACGCTCGTGTTCTTCGTCGTCTTCTTCAACGTCTACCAGGGCGTCAGGGAGGTCAGCCCGGTGGTGCTGGCCAACGCACGCATGCTCGGCGCCAGCCGCCGCCAGCTGCTGCGCCACGTCTACCTGCCCAGCGCGACGAGCTGGGTCTTCGGCAGCCTGCACACGAGCGTCGGCCTGGCCTTCGTCGGCGCCGTAGTCGGCGAGTACCTCGGCTCGGCGCAGGGCGTGGGCTACCTCATCCTGCAGGCCGAAGGCACCTTCGACATCAACACCGTGATGGCCGGCATCCTCGTGCTGACCGCGTTCGCGCTCGCGCTCGACGCCGCGGTCGGGCGCATCGAGCGGCGGCTGATGAAGTGGCAGCCGCGCGCCGGCGAGACCGAGAAGCTGTAGCGGCGCGCTGCCGCCGCCAACCCGTCCCGAGGAACCATGGCCAAGGACTTCACGACGATGGAGGACAGCAACCGCTCGTGCAACCACAGCATCCACGAGGTCTCGGACCCCGCGCGGCGCCTGGTGCTCGGCGGCGGCGCAATGGCCGCGCTGGTGCCCTTCCTGGCGCCGGTGGCCTGCGTGAGCTCGATCGCCTCGCTGGCCGGCTGCGCCGTGCCCGCAGGCGGCGCCGGACCGAAGCTCGGCTTCGCCGGCGTGGTGGCCGGCAGCGCCGACGCCGTCGTCGTGCCCGCGGGGTACAGCGCCACGCCCATCGTGCCCTGGGGCGATCCGGTCGGCATCGCCGGCCAGATGCCCGCGTTCCGGGACGACGCCGCCAACAGCGCCGCCGAGCAGGCCGTGCAGATGGGCATGCACCACGACGGCATCCACTACTACCCGCTCGCGGGCAGCACGCGCGGCCTGCTGGTGATGAACCACGAGTACGTCGACGACGGCCTGCTGCACCCCGGCGGCATGCTGCCGTGGACGGCCGAGAAGGTGGCCAAGAGCCAGGCCGCGCACGGCGTGTCGGTGAGCGAGATCGCGCTGGGCGCCGGCGGCTGGCAGCCGGTGCGGCCATCGCCGTATGCGCGCCGCTTCACCGCCACCACGCCGTTCGCGATCGGCGGCCCGGCGGCCGGCCACGCGCTGATGAAGACCGCCGCCGATCCCGACGGCCGCACCGTCCTCGGCACCTTCGCCAACTGCGCCGCCGGCATGACGCCCTGGGGCACCTTCCTGTCGGGCGAGGAGAACTTCCAGGACTACTTCGCCACCGCCGACCAGCCCACCGCGCACGAGCGCCGCTACGGGCTGCGCCGCACGGCGTGGTACCGCTGGCCCGAGCACGATGCGCGCTTCGACGCCGTGCGCCACCCGAACGAGCCCAACCGCTTCGGCTGGGTGGTCGAGATCGACCCCTACGACCCCGCCAGCACGCCCGTCAAGCGCACCGCGCTCGGCCGCGCCGCGCACGAAGGCGCCTGGGTGGCGGTGACGCAGGCCGGCCGCGCCGTCGTCTACTCGGGCGAGGACGCGCGCTTCGAGTACATCTACAAGTTCGTCAGCCGCGAGCGCATCCGGCCCGCGGGCGAAGGCATGTCGGCCGCGCGCGCCAACGCCGAGCTGCTCGACCACGGCACGCTGTACGTGGCGCGCTTCGACGCCGACGGCCGCGGGCGCTGGCTGCCGCTCACGCACGGCCAGGGGCCGCTCACCAACGCCAACGGCTTTGCCGATCCGGGCGAGGTGGTGGTCAAGGCGCGCCAGGCGAGCGACGCGCTCGGCGGCACCAAGATGGATCGCCCGGAGTGGCTGGCCATCGATGCGGCCAGCCGCTGGGTGTACTGCGCGCTCACCAACAACAGCGCGCGCGGCAGCGCGGGCCAGCCCGGCGTCGATGGCGTCAACCCGCGCGCGGGCAACGTGATGGGCCACATCATCCGCTGGCGCGAGGCAGGCGACTTCGACGGCGAGAGCTTCGAGTGGAACCACTTCGTGCTGGCCGGCGACCCGGCCAACGCGCGCCCCGAGGCCCGCGGCGACATCCGAGGCGACCTCTTCGCCTGCCCCGACGGCCTGGCGATCGACGCGCGCGGCGTGCTGTGGATCGACACCGACATGGGCCCCGCGGCGATGCACCAGGGCGAGTTCCAGCGCCTGGGCAACAACGCGATGCTGGCCTGCGACCCGGCCAGCGGCGAGGTGCGCCGCTTCCTGGTCGGCCCGGTGAACTGCGAGATCACCGGCGCGGCCTGGACGCCCGACGGGCGCACGATGTTCGTCAACATCCAGCACCCGGGCGAGGCGACACGCGGGCGCAACGACCCGGCCGCGCCGCGCCGCTACAGCAACTGGCCCGACTTCAGGCCCGACGGCCGCCCGCGCTCGGCCACCGTCGTGATCCGCAAGGACGACGGCGGGCTCATCGGCACCTGAGGCCGGGGGTGCGCACGGCCGTGCGGCAGACGAACGCCGCGCGCAGGCCGAGTGCACGGCCGCAACCGCGTCGGCACGCGAGGCCGTGCCTGCGCTCAGCGCGCGGTCGGCAGCACGAACTCGGCGCCCTTGCCGATGCTGTCGGGCCAGCGCTGCATGACGCTCTTTTGCCGGGTGTAAAAGCGCACGCCTTCCTCGCCGTAGGCGTGCAGGTCGCCGAACAGCGAGCGCTTCCAGCCGCCGAAGCCGTGCCAGGCCATCGGCACCGGGATGGGCACGTTGATGCCGACCATGCCGGCCTGCACGCGACGCGCGAACTCGCGCGCCACGCCGCCGTCGCCGGTGAAGCAGGCCACGCCGTTGCCGTACTCGTGCGCGTCGACGAGTTCGAGCGCGGCGGCGAGATCCTTCGCACGCACGCACGCCAGCACCGGGCCGAAGATCTCCTCGCGGTAGATGCGCATGGCGGGCGTCACGTGGTCGAACAGCGTGCCGCCGGTGAAGAAGCCCTGCTCGCGGCCCTTGACCACCAGCCCGCGGCCGTCGACCACCAGCCGCGCGCCTTCGTCGACGCCGAGCGCGATGTACTTCTCGATGCGCTCGCGCGCCTCGCGCGTGACGATCGGGCCCATCTCGGCGTCGGGCTGCATGCCGTCGGCGATCTTCAGGCTGCGCGCGCGCTCGGCCAGCAGCGGCACGATCCGCTCGCCGATGTCGCCCACCAGCACCGCCACCGAGATCGCCATGCAGCGCTCGCCGGCCGAGCCGTAGGCGCTGCCGACGAGCGCGTCCACCGCCTGCCCGAGGTCGGCGTCGGGCATCACCACCAGGTGGTTCTTGGCGCCGCCCAGCGCCTGCACGCGCTTGCCATGCCTGGCGCCGGTTTCGTAGACGTGCTGCGCGATCGGCGTGGAGCCGACGAAGCTCAGCGCCCGCACGTCGGGGTGCGCGAGCAGCGCGTCGACCGCCACCTTGTCGCCCTGCACGACGTTGAAGACGCCGTCGGGCAGGCCGGCGTCCTTCAGCAGCTCGGCCATCCGCAGGCTCGGGCTCGGATCGCGTTCGCTCGGCTTGAGGACGAAGGCGTTGCCGCAGGCCAGCGCCAGCGGGAACATCCACATCGGGACCATGCACGGGAAGTTGAACGGCGTGATGCCGGCCGCCACGCCCAGCGGCTGGCGCAGCGTCCAGTTGTCGATGCCGGTGGAGACCTGATCGGCGTGGTCGCC
Organism: Pseudomonadota bacterium; assembly: GCA_018241895.1. Lineage (GTDB taxonomy): Bacteria > Pseudomonadota > Gammaproteobacteria > Burkholderiales > Burkholderiaceae_C > Rubrivivax. The sequence goes on along the minus strand of JAFECX010000002.1, from coordinate 311 downwards.
CTTGAGCAGTTGCGGCGCGCCGCAGGCGAACTCGACGATCTCGATGCCGCGCGTGACTTCGCCCTGCGCGTCGCCGAACACCTTGCCGTGCTCGGCGGTGATCATCGCGGCGAGCGCGTCGCGGTGCCGGTTCAGGAGCGCCAGGAACTGGTTGAGCACGCGCGCGCGGCGCACCGGCGGCGTGTCGCCCCAGGCCGGCTGCGCGGCGCGCGCGGCGGCCACGGCGGCGGCGACTTCGGCCTCGCCCGCCAGCAGCACCTGGCGCGCGGCGGCGCCGGTGGCCGGGTTCCACACCGGCTGCGAGCGCGTGC
>JAFECX010000029.1 GCA_018241895.1 Pseudomonadota bacterium | reverse complement strand
CTCACTCCAGCGCGACGAACGCGTCGCCGGCCAGTCGCGGCGCGCCGTGCCGCGGCGCGAGCAGCGCCGCCACGGCGTTCGCGGCGTCGCCGGTGGCGATGCGGCGCGGCGCGGCGAGCGTCTTGCCCTCGGGTGTGGTCAGGCAGGCGACGAGCGGCGCCGTGATCGACGGCCCGCGCCCGACCACGATCGCCAGCGCCCCCGAGGCCAGACGCACGTAGCTGCCGGGCGGGTAGATGCCGAACTCCTTGACCAGCGCCTGCGTCATCGGGTGGCCCGGGTCCTGCATGAACATCGCGCGCCCGGCGATGTCGGCGGCCAGCGCGTCGCGGCGGCTGCGCGCCGAGAGCTTGGCGGTGTAGACGTCGGCGCGGCGCACCAGCGAAGCCAGCTCGCACACGTCGGTGCGCCCGGCCGGATAGCCGCTGCCGTCTTCTTGCTCGTGGTGCTGCAGCACGGCGCGCAGCCAGTCCTCGTCGCGCACGCCCGCGGCCTGCAGCATCTGCACGCTGCGCATCGGGTGCGTGCGCAGCGCGCTGCGCTGCTCGGGCGTCGGCGGCTCGGTCTGGCGCGCGAGCAGGCCCTGCAGTTCGAGCATCGCCAAGTTCATCGTCAGCGCGACCTTGAAGGCCCGTTCGACGTCGGCAGCGCTCCAGGCCAGGCGCTGCGCGACCAGGCTGGCCGTGATGGCCGCGTGCAGCGAACGGCGCACGCCGTAGGCGGTGTCGAGGTCGGCGCCCTGCGTGAGGATCTGGAAGATCGCGAGATCGGGGTCGCGCTCGACGAGCGCGAGCGCGGGGGCGGCGGCCTCGTCGAGTGCGCCGCGAAAGCTCGCGGCGTCGTGCAGGGCCAGGGTGTCGCTCAGCTTTGCGAGCGTTTCGCTCCACAGGCGCGGCAGCGCCTCGCGCGGCGCGGTGCGCGCGGCGTCGGCCGTGGAGCGCAGTTCGGCGATGTCGACCAATGCGCCACGTGCGACGAGCGCCTCGAGCTGGGCCTGCTCGGCGATGCGGGCGCCGCGCGCCAGCAGCAGCCGGCCCTGGGCGTCGCGCACGTTGAACGGCAGCGCCGCGTCCAGCCGGAGGCGGTGCCGGAGTGCCGAGAGGGCTGCGGTCTGCATGGGATGGGATAGGTTCGGCGTGCAGCGGGGGTGAGCGCACGAGCGCTGGCCTGGGTTTCGGCCGCCCGCGCCCCAACTTGACAGGCAAGGCCGACGCGGCGGGGCACGCGGTGGGGCTCGCCGCGACGCCCTGGCGGCCTTGCGGCACACTGGGAACCTGCGCGGCCGCGCTCGGGGGCCGCTGTCGGCCGACGCGGAGTCGACGCCGGCGGCATCCGCTGCCGGGTGGCCGCCGCCCGCCACACTCCGCCGCTGTCCGCCGCGGTCTGCCGCCGTCCGCGGCGCCCGGCTCCACCCGCGAGCGCCACCGAACCGCTATCGTCCTCCTCTCCCCATGTCCAACCTCATCGTCCACGGCGGCACACCGCTATCGGGGCGCATCGTGCCCTCGGCCAACAAGAACGCGGTGCTGCCGATCCTGTGCGCCACGCTGCTCACGCGCGAGCCGGTGCATCTGGCTGCGATTCCCGAGATCACCGACGTGCGCAAGATCCTCGAGGTCTTCCGCCACCTCGGCAGCGACGTCGACGTCGACTACGCGGCCGGCACGCTCGACGTGCATCATCGCGCGACGCGTTTCGACCCCGAGCGCCACCACCTGCCCGAGGAGATGCGCAGCTCGATCATGCTGGTGCCGGGGCTGCTCGCTCGCTTCGGCGCCGCGCGCATCGAGAACGACGTGCAGGGCTGCACGCTGGGCGTGCGCGAGATCGACCCGCACGTCGAGGTCATGCAGCACTTCGGCGCCAGCGTCGAGCGCCGGCGCGAGGCGCTCGTGATGCGCGCCGCCGCCGGCCTGCACGCCAGCCATCACTGGCTCGACTACGCGAGCGTCACGACGACCGAGAACTTCGTGCTGTGCGCCGCGCTGGCCGCGGGCACCAGCACGCTGATGAACGCCGCCAGCGAGCCGCACGTGCAGGAGTTCTGCGCCTTCATGACGATGCTGGGCGCGCGCATCGAGGGCATCGGCACCTCGCGCCTGACGGTGCACGGCGTGCCGGCGCTGGGCGGCGCGCGCTTCGCCTTCGGCGAGGACTTCCACGAGGCGGTCACCTTCATGGCGCTGGGCGTCATCACCGGCGGCAGCATCGCGGTGAAGAACTCGGCGCCCGAGCAGTTCCCGCTCATCGACCGCACGTTCGCCAAGTTCGGCGTGCAGGTGGTGCACGAGGACGGCTGGTCGCGCGCCTACGCCGACGGCCCGCTCAGGGTGCGTGAACCTTTCACGCGCAACATCCTGCCCAAGGTCGAGGCGGCACCCTGGCCCTATCTTCCGGTCGACCTGCTGCCGATCTTCGTGGCGCTGGGCGTGCGCGCCGAGGGCAGCATGATGTACTGGAACAAGGTCTACGAAGGCGCGATGGGCTGGACGAGCGAACTGTCCAAGTTCGGCGCGCATGCCTTCATGGCCGATCCGCACCGCATCGTCACCTTCGGCGGCAAGCCGCTGGCACCGGCCGAGGTGGAAAGCCCCTACATCATCCGCGTCGCGATCGCGCTGCTGATGCTCGCCTGCAGCATCCCGGGCCGCTCGCTGATCCGCAACGCTTCGCCGATACGGCGCGCGCATCCGCACTTCGCCGAGAACATCGGGCGCCTGGGCGCACGGATCGAGTGGGTGGAAGGTGACTGAGATGCGGCGCGCGGTCGCTGCCGCGCAGCGCACGCTCGTGCGCCCGCAGACGCTGGGCGAGGAGATCGCCAACGCGGTCAGTCACGGGCTGGGCTTCCTGCTCGCCGTGGCGTCGTTGCCGATCCTGGTGTGGACCGCGGGGCATCGGGGGGCCGCGGTCGACGTCGTCGGCGCCAGCGTGTTCGCGGGCACGATGATCCTGCTGTACCTGGCGTCGGCGCTGTACCACGCGGCGCCGGCAGGGGCCTTCAAGCGCTGGCTGGGCCGCATCGACCACGCCGCGATCTACGTCTTCATCGCCGGCAGCTACACGCCGTTCACGCTCGGCGTGCTGCGCGGCGCCGTGGGCTGGTCGCTGTTCGGCCTCGTGTGGGGCGTGGCGGCCCTGGGCGTGACGGTCAAGATCCTCGACCGGCTGCGCCATCCGCTGCTGTCCACGGGCCTGTACGTCGCCCTGGGCTGGGTGGTGGCGCTGGCGGCGCCATGGATGATCGAGCGCATGCCGGCGGCCGGCCTCGCCTGGCTCGCGGTGGGCGGCGTGTGCTACACGGTGGGCGCCGGCATCTACCTGCTGGACCAGCGGCTGCGCTACGCGCACTTCGTGTTCCACCTGTTGGTGCTCGCCGGCAGCAGCTGCCACTTCTTTGCCGCGCTGGGCTACGCGCGCGGCTGATCGCACAGCGATGCGGTCGTGATGGCGAAGAAGGACCGGCATGTCAGCCAGACGCCGGCCACCGCGTGGCTGGCGCAGCACGGCGTCGGGTACACCGAGCACCCGTACGGCTACGTCGAGCACGGCGGCACGGCCGAGAGCGCGCGCCAGCTCGGCGTCGACGAACACGCCGTCGTCAAGACGCTGATCATGCAGGACGAGCGCGCCGAGCCGCTCGTCGTGCTGATGCACGGCGACCGCCAGGTGAGCACGAACAACCTGGCGCGCGCGATCGGCGCCAAGAGCGTCGAGCCGTGCCGCGCCGAGGTGGCGCAGCGCCACAGCGGCTACCTGATCGGCGGCACGTCGCCGTTCGGCCTGCGCCGGACGATGCCGATCTACGTCGAGGAAAGCGTGCTCGCGCTGCCGCGCATCCACATCAACGGCGGGCGCCGCGGCTACCTCGTGGCCATCGAGCCGCGCGTGCTGACGGAGGTGCTCGGCGCGCGCCCCGTGCGCTGCGCGCTGTAGCCCAGCGGCCGACATCCGCGCCGGGTGCGGCGCTGCAGAAGGGGGGCACCGGCTGGCGCCCGCAAAGCCGGGGTCTTCGCCGGCAAACGAGGCCGATGCGGCCGTCAGCGCAATGCCGGCGGCCTCAATCGGGAGGCATGGAAGACGTGGAAGCGGACGGCGCCGCTGCGCGCGACCTCGCGGCCTTCGGCGTCGAGCGTGCGCACCACCAGCAGGTGCTCGCCGCGCGCCACGTCCTGCAGTTCGATGGTCGACGCCTCCAGCGGCGGCGAGGCGACGGCGCCGTCGAGCAGCGCCTGGATCCGCTGGCCGGCCGGCACGTCCTGCACGGTGACCTGCACTTCACCGCTGTTGCTGTGCACGGTGGCGTCCGCTGCCGGACTGACGACGCGCGGCGCCGCCACCGCGAGCGTACAAAGCCACGCCGCAGCGGCGCCGATGAGCCAGCGCGTCCACGCCGCGCGAGGGGGTCGGTGCTTGGTCTCGATGCGGTGCGGCATGATGTTCCGGCGGCGGCAGGCCGCCACGGCGACAGCTTGGAACTGTGGGGGTTGGAGCCCGCGCGACGCGCCGCGGTTCCGTACCCGGCAATCGTGCCCCGGCGCGTGGCGCACGCAGCCGCAGCGCGCCGTCCGCCGCCGCGCCGATGTGCAGGGCGATCGCGGCGGCCGACCCACGGCACCGCCCGGTGACGGCATCGGCGCTGCCTTCAACCCTCGGCGTCGAAGCACTGGCGCTGGCCGAAGCCGCGCGCGTTGTCGATGAACCACAGCCGCGCAATGCGCAGCCGATACCACTGCACGCGCGCCAGCGCCTGCACGATCGGCGCCGCCGCGACCTCGGCGCGCACGAACGCGAACTTGCGCGCGTAGCACTCGCGTGCCAGGTGCGCGGCGTCGCCCTGCAGCAGTTCGACGCGGCCCTCGATCTGGATGCCGCGGATGCGCGCCCAGTCGTCGGCCGCGCCGTGGATCTCGGCGGCGCAGCGCACGTCGTGCTGCAGATGGCCGGCGTGGCGGCTCGCCGGCGACGACAGGAACACCAGGCCGTCGTCGGTCTCGACGTAGAAGACGGCCGCGGCCCAGGGGCCGTCGGCGCCTTGCGTCGCCAGCGTCATCACGTGCTGGGCGGCGAGGTAGCCCCGGACATCGGGCGGCAGCACGAGCACCATCGCCGCGCGCGCTACTGCGGCGCGGACGCCGCGGCGTCTTCGTCGTGCAGGTGCTTGAGGCGGTAGGCCAACTGCGGGCGCGTCAGGCCGAGCATGCGTGAGGCGGCCGACAGGTTGCCGCGCGCCTTGTCGACCGCGGTCTCGATGAGCAGCGCCTCGAGCTGGGCCAGCGTCATGACGCCGTTGAAGACTGCCTCGCACAGCTCGCGCCCGGCGTCCCAGCGTGCAATGTCGATGCGTCCGTCGGCGGCCAGCCCCAGCTCGGGCGCCGCCGCACCCGGCGCCGGCGACGTGAACAGGTGATCGACCTCGATGCGCCCGCCCGCCGGCGCGAGGATCACGCCGCGCTCGACCATGTTCTGCAGCTCGCGCACGTTGCCGGGCCAGCCGTACGCGAGCAGCGCGCGCTTGGCCTTGTCGGTGAAGCCGCGCAGCCGCTTGCCGTTGATCGCACCGTGCTTGTCGAGGAAGTGCTTGGCCAGCTGCGGGATGTCCTCCTTGCGCTCGCGCAGCGGCGGGATCGCGATCGGGAACGGATTGAGCCGGTAGTACAGGTCGGAGCGGAAGCGCCCCGCCTTGACGCGCTCGTGCAGCTCGGCATTCGTGGCCGCCACGACGCGCACGTCGACGCGGCGCGTGCGCTGGTCGCCCACGCGCTCGACCTCGCCTTCTTGCAGCACGCGCAGCAGCTTGGCCTGCGCCGGCAGCGGCAGCTCGCCGACCTCGTCGAGAAAGAGCGTGCCGCCGTGTGCGCGCTCGAAGCGCCCGGCGCGCGCCACCTGCGCGCCGGTGTAGGCGCCGCGCTCGACGCCGAACAGCTCCGACTCGACCAGTTCGGCAGGAATCGCGCCGCAGTTGACGGCCACGAAAGGCCGCTCGGAGCGCGCGCCCATCGCGTGCAGCGCGCGCGCGAACAGTTCCTTGCCGACGCCGGTCTCGCCGAGCAGCAGCACGGTGATCTGGCTCGCCGCCGCCTGGCGCAGCAGATCGAACGCGCGCCGGAAACCGGGCGAGTTGCCCATCATGCCGGCCGGCAGCTTCTCGGCTTCGCCGATGCGCGCGCGCAACTGCCCGACCTGCGTCTGCAGCTCGATCAATTGCTCGGCGATCGGCTGCGGCGCCAGGTAGCGCAGATGTTCGGCGGCGTCGGGCCACTCGTCCAATGGGCGGCCGACGATGCGGCAGCTGGCGTGGCCCATGCCGGCGCACTCGACCTCTTTGTACAGGACCTGCCGCCCCATGAAGGCCGAGGTGTAGCCGCAGGCGTAGCCGATCTGCGTCCAGCACACCGGCTCGTGGTGCGTGCCGTAATAGCGCCGGTGCCAATGGCCCTCCCAGGAGTTCTCCCACAGGAACTCGCCGTAGAAGCGGCCGCTGGCGCGTTCGAGCTCGAGGGCGATCGGCGTCACCTGCACGATGCCTTCGAGCGTGTGCAGCTGCGGGCCGATCATGAAGGCCTCGAGATCGCTCGCGTGCTGCGCGCGCGCCAGTGCCAGCTCGGCGTCGCGCAGCCCCGACGCATAGCCCATGCGCATGAGCAGGCCGCGCGCGCGCTCCATGCCGAGGGTGTCGATCAACTCCTTGCGCAACAGCGCCTGCGCCTCGGCGTGCACGAGCAGCATGCGGTGCTCGTGCAGCCAGATCTGGCCGCTCTCGGCGCAGAAATGGATGCGCGAGCGCAACTCGTCCGCCGCGGCGCGGGCGATGTTCTGGATCTTGGCCAAGGGACGGGGCTCCGGCACGAAGCGTCCTTGTAGCGCCAGGCGACGGGCGTCGCTTTGCGGGACATCAAGGCTTGCCGCGCCGGATCGGCCCGGGCGTGCCGGCCTCGGGCGTTGTCCAAATGATCAAAACCGGGTGCCCGGCGGGCCGGTTCTTGACGTTTCGGACAACTGCAGCGCGGAGGCGCCCGGCGGAGCGTGCCCTGCTGCAGCGCCGCAATCGAGTGCGCAGTGGCGCGGCTGTGCGCCGCGCGCCCGGGCAGCCGCCGGGACGCAACTCACGGCGGCGCGCCGGCGCATCGGTCTGGCACGCGGCTTGCGTACCGGAACATACATCGCCGCGACAGCCCGCCGCGGTCCACGAGTGACAGGAGACAAGCGCATGAAGTTCCCGGTCCCGCACGACGTCAAGGCGCAGACCATTCCCGGCACCGAGGGCTGGGAGCGGATGTATCCGTACCAGTACCAGTTCGTCACCGACGACCCGGTGCGCAATGCGTACGAGAAGGAGACGTTCTGGTTCTACGACGGGCTGCACTATCCCGAGCCGCTGTACCCGTTCGACACGCTGTGGGACGAAGCCTGGTATCTGGCGCTGTCGCAGTTCAACAACCGCATCTTCGTGGTGCCGCCGGTGCGCGGCGTCGACCACCGCATGATCAACGGCTACGTCTACATCTCGCCGGTGCCGGTCAAGGACGGCAACGAGATCGGCAGCCGCGTGCCGCACTTCATGGAGCGCGCCGGCCACTACTACAAGAACTGGGATGCGCTCGAGGCCAAGTGGAAGGTCAAGATGGAGGCCACGATCCGCGAGCTCGAGGCGATCCGCATCCCGCGCCTGCCCGACATCGAGGACATGTCGGTCGTCACCGACGCGCTCGGCGAATCGAAGGGCTACCACCTGCTCAAGTCGTACGACGACCTGATCAACCTCGGCATCAAGTGCTGGCAGTACCACTTCGAGTTCCTGAACCTGGGCTACGCGGCCTACGTGTTCTTCCTCGACTTCGCGCAGAAGCTGTTCCCCAACATCCCGGCGCAGCGCGTGACGCAGATGATCTCGGGCATCGACGTCATCATGTACGAGCCCGACGAGCAGCTGAAGAAGCTCGCGCGGCGCGCGCTCGAGCTTGGCGTCGACGAGATCCTCACCTTCAGCCCGCAGTGGACCGAGGTCGAGGAGGCGCTGAAGAAGACGCCCAAGGGCGTCGAGTGGCTGACTTCGCTCAGCCTGGCGCGCGAGCCGTGGTTCAACATCTCCACCGGCACCGGCTGGTTCCACTACGACCGCTCGTGGAACGACCAGATGAACGTGCCGCTGACGGGCATCGCCACCTACATCGGCAAGCTGCGCCAGGGCGTCAACATCGACCGTCCGACCGAGAAGGTGCGCGCCGAGCGCGACCGCATCACCGCCGAGTACCGCGCGCTCATCGACAAGCCCGAAGACCTCGCGCAGTTCGACCAGTTGCTCGGCACCGCCAAGACCGTGTTCCCGTACGTCGAGAACCACCTGTTCTACGTCGAGCACTGGTTCCACTCGGTGTTCTGGAACAAGATGCGCGAAGTCGCCGCCGTCATGGTCGAGCAAGGCGTCCTGAAGGACGTCGAGGACGTGTGGCTGCTGCGCCGCGACGAGATCAAGTCGGCGCTGTGGGACATCGTCACCGCCTGGGCCACCGGCGTGACGCCGCGCGGCACCGCCACCTGGCCGCCGGAGGTCGAGTGGCGCAAGGGCGTGATGGCCAAGTTCCGCGAGTGGAAGGCGCCGCCGGCGATCGGCACCGCGCCCGAGGTCATCCAGGAGCCGTTCACGATCGTCCTGTGGGGCGTCACGAACACCTCGCTCGCCGACTGGGCGTCGGTGCAGGAGGTCGCCGATCCCGACACCATCACCGAGCTCAAGGGCTTCGCCGGCAGCCCCGGCATCATCGAAGGCAAGGCACGCGTGTGCCGCACCGTCGACGAGGTGAGCGCGCTGCAAGAAGGCGAGGTCCTGGTCGCGCCGACCACCTCGCCGTCGTGGGCGCCGGCGTTCGCCAAGATCGGCGCCTGCATCACCGACGTCGGCGGCGTCATGAGCCACGCGGCCATCGTCTGCCGCGAGTACGGCATGCCGGCGGTGGTGGGCACCGGCCACGCCACCAAGATCATCAAGACCGGCATGATGCTGCGCGTGGACGGCTCGACCGGCGCGGTCAGCATCGCGCGCTGAGCGCACTGGGCGGGAGCGCGCGATGGGTGCCGTGCTGCAGGGCCCCGGGCAGGCGTCGGTCGCGGCGACGCGTGCGCCTGTGCCCCTGGTCTGCTGGTTCGAGGAGTGCCGCAAGGACTCGGTGGCGCTGGTCGGCGGCAAGTGCGCGTCGCTGGGCGAGCTGATCAACGCCGGCGTGCGCGTGCCGCCCGGCTTCGCGCTCACCACCGAGGGCTACCGGCGCTTCGTCGGCGAGGCCGGCATCGAGGACGAGCTGCGCTCGGTGCTCGCCAGCGCCGACCCCGACGACCTCGAGGCGCTCGAGGCGACGAGCACGCGGCTGCGCGCGGCGATCGAGGCGCAGCCGTTCTCGCTCGAGCTCGAGGACACGATCGCCGAGTGCTACCGCAAGCTGTCGCTGCGCAGCGGGCTGCCGGCCGCGCCGGTGGCGGTGCGCTCGAGCGCCACCGCCGAGGATCTGCCCGATGCCAGCTTCGCCGGCCAGCAGGACACCTACCTGTGGATCCGCGGCATCGACGAGGTGCTGCACCACATCCGGCGCTGCATCTCGAGCCTGTACACCGGGCGCGCCATCGCCTACCGCGCCCGGCACCACATCGGCAACGACGCGCTGGCGATCTCGGTCGCGGTGCAGAAGATGGCCAACGCCTACACCGCGGGCGTGATGTTCACGCTGCATCCGACCAACGGCGACCGCTCGACGATCGTCATCGACTCGAACTTCGGCTTCGGCGAGTCGGTCGTCTCGGGCGAGGTGACGCCCGACCACTTCGTCGTCAACAAGATCACGCTGGACATCATCGACCGCACGATCTCGACCAAGCTCGTGTGCGTCACGGTCGACCCGAAGACGCAGGTCTCGATGCAATCCGAGGTGCCGCACGAGCGCCAGCGCGTGCAGTCGCTGATCGACGACGAGATCACCGAGCTGGCCTGGATGGGCAAGCAGATCGAGAAGCACTACGGCCGCCCGATGGACATCGAGTGGGCGATCGACAAGGACATGCCCTCGGGCGGCAACATCTTCATCCTGCAGGCGCGCCCCGAGACCGTGTGGAGCAACCGCGCCAAGCAGGCCGTCGCCGCGTCCGCAGGCTCGGCGATGGACTACATCCTCTCGGCCATGCTCACCGGCAAGAAGGTCGGCTGAGACGCGAGCCCTTTCCCTACCCCCGACCCCAACCCCAACGGAGCACGAATGAACGCACGTACCGAAGTCCGCCCCATCGACGACCTGCGCAGCTACATCGCCGCGCTGGAGGCGCACGGCGAACTGCATCGCGTGAAGGCCGAGGTCGACTGGAAGTACGAGCTGTGCCATGTCTCCAAGGTCAACGAGGAGCAAAAGGGCCCGGCGCTGATGTACGAGAACGTCAAGGGCTACGACATCCCGGTCTTCACCAGCGCCTTCACCACGCCCAAGCGGCTGGCGATCGCGCTCGAACAGGAGCCGGGGCTGTCGATGAGCCAGCTGTCCAAGAAGTGGATGGAGCTCACCACCAAGCAGATGATCAAGCCGGTGTTCGTCGACAAGCCGCCGGTGATGGAGAACCAGGTCACCGGCGACGCGATCGACATCGAGAAGTTCCCGGTGCCGTGGTTCTACCCCGACGACGGCGGGCGCTTCTTCGTCACCGCCGGCTACCTGGTGACGCAGGACCCCGACACCGGCTGGACCAACCTCGGCACCTACCGCTCGCAGGTGCTGGGCAAGGACATCCTGGGCTCGCAGATCATCAAGGGCAAGCATGGCGACATGCACATGAAGAAGTACCAGGAGCGCGGCCAGCTCATGCCCGCGGCCGCCGTCGTCGGCTGCGACCCGGTGCTCTTCCTCGCCGCGTCGACGCTGGTGAGCGCGCAGATGGACGAGTACGACATCGCCGGCTCGCTGCGCGGCCGCCCGGTGCCGGTGTTCAAGTCCGACGTCACCGGGCTCACGCTGCCGGCCAACGCCGAGATCATCGCCGAGGGCTTCATCGACCCCAACGAGCTGATGGACGAGGGCCCGTTCGGCGAGTACACCGGCTACTACTCGGGCAACAAGGGCAAGGACTACCCGAAGCCGGTGCTGCGCATCAAGCGCATCCTGTACCGCAACAAGCCGGTCATGTGGTCGACGACGGTGGGCAAGCCGATCAACGACATCCACATGATCCAGTCGCTCAACCGCACCGCGACGCTGTGGTACGACCTCGAGACGATGAAGGTGCCGGGCATCCAGAGCGTGTACATCCCGCCCGAGGCCTGCGGGCGCTTCTGGGTCGTGGTCTCGGTCAAGCAGATGTACCCGGGGCACTCGAACCACGTCGGCAACGCGGTGATCGCCAGCACCACCGGCCACTACGGCGTCAAGGGCGTGATCACGGTCGACCACGACATCGACGCCGAGGACTGGGACCGCATCTGGTGGGCGCTGGCGACGCGCTTCGATCCCAAGCGCTCGGCGCAGATCATCGACCGCGGCCGCTCGACGCCGCTGGACCCGGGGCTGCCGATCGAGGCGCGCGAGATCACCAGCCGCATCCTGCTCGACGCCTGCACCCCGTACGAGTGGAAGAACAAGCCCAACGAGATCTTCATGGACCGCGCGGTGCTGCAGAAGGTCTCCGACCGCTGGAGCGAGTACGGCTTCGGCGGCGCGAGCCCGGTGGCGGGGATGATCAACCGCCTGACGCGGCCCGAGCCGCCGAAGAAGACCAAGACGCACGAGATGTGAGCGCCGCGCGGCGGACTCCTCCACGGCACCGAAACGAAGGGCAGCGGCACACATGGGCGCACGCAAGGGCATCGTCGTCGTCTGCAACCTCGACACCCGCGGCGAGGACATCGTCTTCGTCAAGGAGATGATCGCCGCGCGCGGCCACGACGCCATCCTGCTCGACTTCAGCCTGGAGGAGCCGCCGCCGTTTCCCGGCGACATCCGCACCGAGGAGGTCGCCGCGCGCGGCGGCATGCCGATCGAGACGGTGCGCGAGAAGTACCGCAGCGACCGCGACGCGGCGATGCGCAACCAGATCAAGGGCGCCTCCGAGATCGTGGCCGAGCTGCACGCCGCCGGGCGCGTGCACGGCATCATCGGCATCGGCGGCGGCACGGCGACGCTGGTGGCGACCTCGGTGATGAAGACGCTGCCCTTCGGCTTTCCGAAGCTGATGGCCTCGCCGATGGCCGCGCACCCGGCGTACATCGACAAGTACGTCGGCACGCGCGACATCACGATGCACCACACGGTGCTCGACATCGTCAAGATGAACCCGCTGCTGAAGGCGCAGATCGTGAACGCGGTCGGCGCCATCTGCGGCATGGTCGAGATGACGCTGGGCACCGACTTCCGCTTCGACAAGCCGTGCGTCGCGGTGTCCTCGTTCGGCTTCGGCGAGATGGCGGTGCAGGCGGCGCTGGGCATGCTCGAGGAGGCCGGCTTCACGCCCATCGTCTGCCACGCGCAGGGCAAGGGCGACCGCGCGATGGAGGAGATGATCCGCGACGGCGCCTTCCAGGGCGCGCTCGACCTGTGCATCGGCGGCGTCATGGAGCACCTGTTCAAGGGCAACCGCGACCCCGGCCCCGATCGGCTCGAGGCCGCCGCCGCGGCCGGCATCCCGACCGTGCTCGCGCCCTGCGGGCTGGACATCCTCTCCTACGGCGGGCGCGAGGACATGCTGGCGAAGACGCGCGAGCGGGCGCAGTTCGTGCAGGACGCGCTGCGCGTGCAGGTGCGCACCAGCGCCGACGAGCTGCGCGCCGCGGCCGACGTGATCGCCGAGCGCCTGAACGCGGCGCGCGGCGAGTGGACCTTCCTCGTGCCGCTGCAGGGCTGGTCGTCGCTCGACCGCCCCGGGCGCCCGATGTACGACCCGGCGGCCGACGCCGCCTTCGTCGAACGGCTCGAGCAGCGCCTGGTGCAGCCCGGGCGCGTGCAGAAGGTCGACCTGCAGCTGTACACGCCCGAGTTCGCGCGCGTCGCGGTCGACGCGTTCGTGCGCCTGTACCGGGCGGCACAGGCCGCGCAGGCCGCGCAGGCCGCCGGCGCGGCGTGAGCGCAGTGCTTTTGCAGGAGACGTCGCGATGATCGTGCGCAACTGGATGCAGCCCGAGCCGCTCACCATCCCGAGTTCGACCCTGGTGTCCGAGGCCAAGCGGCTGTGCGCCGAGAACCATCTGCATGCGCTGCCGGTGGTCGACGACGGCAAGCTGCGCGGCCTGGTGACCCGCGTCAACCTGCTGCGCATGGGCCAGCTCGTGCTGGCGACGCAGAACCCGGACGAGTTCAACTTCTTCGTGACGCGGCTGCGCGTGCGCGACGTGATGGTGCGCCGCCCGGCGACGCTTCATCCCGGCGACACGATCGAGCACTGCCTGCGCAAGGGACAGCAGCTGGGCGTGGCGCAGTTCCCGGTGCTCGAGGGCGAGCGCGTCGTCGGCGTGATCTCGGCCAACGAGATCTTCCAGATCGCCGGCCAGTGCGTGGGCGTGTCCGACGGCTGCGCCGGCATCACCGTGGGGCCGGTGCGGCTCGGGCCGGGCGTGATGGGGCGCATCGCCGCTGCCGCCGAGCAGGCCGGCGCGGTGCTGCAGGCGATGTCGCCGGTGGCCTTTCGCGGCGATGCGATCAGCGGCGGCGCCGCCGATGCACGCAAGATCCAACTGCGCCTGGGCGGCGCCGACGTGCACGAGGTGGCCGCGGCGCTCGAAGCGGCCGGCTTCGCCGTGATAGGCTGCACCGAGCCGACCACGTCGCCCATGGCTGCCTGAGCCACCCGGACCACCCGAAGCACGCGAACCACCCGAACCACCGGAACCACAGGAATCGCTGGGCCGGCCCGAACGGCTTGACCTGCGCCGACCGCTGGACAGGCTCGAGCGGCTGATGCGGCCCGAGCCCTGCCGTACCCACCCCTACGCCGAGCCGCACCTGCCATGACCCTGCCCTTGATCGTCGCGATCACCGGCGCCACCGGCGTCATCTACGGCGTCGAGCTGCTGCGCGTGCTCAAGTCGCTCGGCCAGCCGACGCATCTGATCCTGAGCGAGGCCGCGGGCCTGAACTTCGCGATCGAGACGCCGTACCCGCTCGAGGAGGTGCGCTCGCTTGCCGACGTCGTCTACAACAACAAGGACGTCGGCGCCGCGGTGGCCAGCGGGTCGTTCCGCACGCGCGGCATGATCGTCGCGCCGTGCACGGTGAAGACGCTGTCGGCGATCGCCAACTCGTTCACCTACAACCTGGTGGTGCGCGCCGCCGACGTGCAGCTGAAGGAAGGGCGCAAGCTGGTGCTGATGGTGCGCGAGACACCGCTGCACCGCGGCCATCTCGAGCTCATGATGCGCGCCGCCGATTGCGGCGCGGTGATCCTGCCGCCGATGCCCGCCTTCTATCACCAGCCGCAGACGATCATGGACCTCGTGCACCAGTCGATCGGCAAGGCGCTCGACCAGGTCGGCGTCGAGCACGAGCTGTTTCGGCGCTGGAGCGGGCACGGCCCGGCGGCGGCGCGGCACAACGCGCAGGAGGCGCAGAGCGCACCGAGCGTGCCGAGCGTGCAGCCCGTGCCACCGCCCGCGCACTGACGCGGCGCGTTTCCAGAGGCCGTCGGATCGCGGCGAGCACACCGATGGACGCCGCAGCGCACGACTTGTGGCGCTTCTCGCTGCGCGTGTATCGCGCGCCGGGCGTCGAGCGGGCCTGCCTCGCGTTGCAGGACGGGCAGGGCGCCGACGTCAATCTGCTGCTGTTCTGCGGCTGGCTGGCCGGCCGCGGCTTCGCGCTCGACGGACGCCGGCTGCGCCAGGCGATGGCGCGCACGCGCGCGTGGCAGTCTGCGGTCATCGTGCCGTTGCGCGCCGTGCGGCGCGCGCACAAGCGCCTCGCGGCTGCGGCGGGGCAGACGCAGGCTGCGGCCTCGGCGCTGCACAAGCGCCTGCTCGCGCTCGAGCTCGAGCTCGAGCACCTCGAGCAGACGGCGCTCTTCGACCTCGCCGCCTCGTGGCCGCCGCCGCGCCGCCCGGTATCGCCACCGCAGGCGGCGCAGGCGAACCTGACGCGCTATCTCGAGCTGCTCTGCGGCACGGCGGGCGCAGCGTCGGCGGCGCCGGCGGCCGCGCACGTGCAGACCCTGCGCGCCGCCTTCGAGGCGGCCTGGACGGGAGGCTGACGAGGCCGTCGCCTGCCGAAGCCGGGGAGGGCGCCGCTTACACTTGCGCCCGATGCACAACTATGCCTTCGTGGTGGCCATCGTCGGCGGCTATCTGGCCGGCAGCGTGTCGTTCGCGGTCGTCGTCAGCCACGCGCTCGGTCTGGCCGATCCGCGCAGCTACGGCTCGGGCAATCCCGGCGCCACCAACGTGCTGCGCTCGGGCAACCGCGCAGCGGCCGTGCTCACGTTGGTGCTCGATGCGCTCAAGGGCTACGTGCCGGTGCTGCTGGTGCGCCTCTACGGACCGCACTTCGGCATCGGCGAGACGGCTGCGGCGTTCACCGGCCTGGCGGCGTTCGTCGGGCATCTGTGGCCGCTGTTCTTCCGTTTTCGCGGCGGCAAGGGCGTGGCCACCGCGGCCGGCGTGCTGCTGGCCGTCAACCCGCTGCTCGGCGCGGCGAGTCTTGCGACCTGGATCATCATTGCGGCCTTCTTCCGCTATTCGTCGCTCGCTTCGATCGTGACCGCGGTGTTCGCTCCCTTCTACCAGGCGCTCATCTGGGGCGTCGAGCCGGTGCTGCTCGCGCTGGTGGCGATGAGCCTGCTGCTGATCTGGCGCCACGAAGGCAACATCCGCAAGCTGCTCGCGGGCACCGAGTCGCGCCTTGGGCAGAAGGCAGCGCCGGCAGCAGCACCCGCCGCGGCGAGCAATGCAGCCGGCCGGCCGCTGCACCAGGGCAAGCGCCGCAGGAAGGGACGCTGAACGATGTGGCCGAGCGCCCGCCATCCCGGCCGCTACCTCATGGCCTTCATCGTGCTGGTGCTGCTGGTGAGCGCCGCCAGCCAGTGGTGGGCGCGACGACAGCAAGGCGCCGTCGGCGAGCAGGTGGCGCGGCTGGCGCAGCGCGGCGACATCCGCATGATCGCCTCCGACACCTGCGTCGTGTGCCTGCTCGCGCGCAAGTGGTTCGGCGAGCATGGGGTCGCCTACACCGAGTGCAGCATCGAGCGCGACGCGCCGTGCCGCGCCGACTTCGAGGCCCTGGGCGCGCCCGGCACGCCGGTGATCGTCGTGCGCGGCCGGCCGCAACTCGGCTTCAGCCCCGAACGGCTGCTCGACGCGCTGTCCGGGCCGGCCTGAGCAAGGTGCGCATCGACCGCGCGAGCGCGGCCGATGCCTTGCGGGCCCCGCATCGATGGACGCGGCCGTGCCGCGCCGCAGCGCGCGGCGCACGGCAGGTGCGGATCAGTGGATGGGCTTGAAGCGCATGCGCTTCGGCCTGGCGCCTTCCGCGCCCAGCCGGCGCACCTTGTCGGCTTCGTATTCCTGGTAGTTGCCGGGGAAGAAGACCCACTGGCTGTCGCCCTCGGCGGCGAGGATGTGGGTGCAGATGCGATCGAGGAACCAGCGGTCGTGGCTGATGACCATCGCGCTGCCGCCGAACTCGAGCAGCGCTTCCTCCAGCGCGCGCAGCGTCTCGACGTCCAGGTCGTTGCTCGGCTCGTCGAGCAGCAGCACGTTGCCGCCCTTGGCCAGCGTCTTGGCCAGGTGCAGCCGGCCGCGCTCGCCGCCCGAGAGGCTGCCGACGCGCTTTTGCTGGTCGTTGCCCTTGAAGTTGAAGCGCCCCAGGTAGGCGCGGCTGGGCATCACGAACTGGCCGACGACGATGTTGTCGAGGCCGCCCGAGACGTCCTCCCACACCGTCTTGTCGTCGGCCAGGCTGTCGCGGCTCTGGTCGACGAAGGCCAGGCGCGCGGTCTTGCCGATCACCACCTCGCCGCGGTCGGGCTGCTCGACGCCCTGGATCATGCGAAACAGCGTCGACTTGCCGGCGCCGTTGGGGCCGATGATGCCGACGATGGCGCCCGGCGGCACCTTGAAGCTGAGGTCGTCGATCAGCACGCGGTCGCCGAAGCCCTTGGTGACGTTGCGAAACTCGATCACCTCGTTGCCCAGGCGCTCGGCGACCGGGATGAAGATCTCGTTGGTCTCGTTGCGGCGCTGGTAGTCGACGTCGGAGAGTTCCTCGAAGCGCGCCAGCCGCGCCTTGCTCTTGGTCTGGCGCGCCTTGGCGTTGGAGCGCACCCACTTGAGCTCCTCCTTCATCGCCTTGATGCGCGCGTCCTCCTTCTTCTGCTCGACTTCGAGGCGCTTTTCCTTCTGGTCGAGCCAGTCGGAGTAGTTGCCCTTCCACGGGATGCCCTGGCCGCGGTCGAGCTCGAGGATCCACTCGGCGGCGTTGTCGAGGAAGTAGCGGTCGTGCGTGATCGCCACCACGGTGCCCGGGAAGCGCTGCAGGAAGTGCTCGAGCCACTCGACCGATTCGGCGTCGAGGTGGTTGGTGGGCTCGTCGAGCAGCAGCATGTCGGGCTTGGACAGCAGCAGCCGGCACAGCGCGACACGGCGCTTCTCGCCGCCCGAGAGAGTCTTGATGAGGGCGTCCCACGGCGGCAGGCGCAGCGCGTCGGCGGCCAGTTCGAGCTGCAGGTCGGTGTTCTCGCTGCCGGCGGCGGCGATGATGGCCTCGAGCTCGGCCTGCTCGCTGGCGAGCTTGTCGAAGTCGGCGTCGGGCTCGGCGTACTCGGCGTAGACCTCGTCCAGGCGCTTCTTGGCCGCCAGCACGCCGCCGATGCCCTGCTCGACGGCCTCGCGCACGGTCTGCTCGGGGTCGAGCTGCGGCTCCTGCGGCAGGTGGCCGATCTTCAGGCCCGGCATCGGCACCGCCTCGCCTTCGAACTCCTTGTCGACGCCGGCCATGATCTTCAGCAGCGTCGACTTGCCCGAGCCGTTGAGGCCGAGCACGCCGATCTTGGCGCCGGGGAAGAACGACAGGCTGATGTCCTTGAGGATCTGCCGCTTCGGCGGCACGATCTTGCCGACGCGGTTCATCGTGAAAACGAACTGCGCCATTACACGGCCCTCCTCGGGCAAGGCAGGAACAGGTCGGCGCCGGCGGAGCGGCGTGTCGTCGTGGAGTGCTGGGCCATGGGAGCGCGCGGCAGGTCGGAGTGAACCGCGTATTGTGGCCTGAGCGAACGCGCCTGTGGAACAAGGCGCTGCTGCGGCCCGGGCGCGCAGCGCCGCGCCCGGCCCCAAGGCGACGCGGGCTACAGCCGCCGCCTCGGTATGCCCGGCGCCCACGACGAGCACGGCGGCGAGGACGTGCAGGTCGGCCCACGCCGCGCCTGGCGCGAAGCGCGCGCCGCCGCGGCGGCGCGTCGGCGGCGCCTCACTCCTCTTCCAGCGTATTGCGCCAGCGCTGATCGTCGCGCACGAACAGCCGGTTGGCTTCCTGCGGGCCCCAGCTGCCTGCGGGGTAGGTGTGGATGAACTCGCGCTCGATCGACCAGACCTTGAGGATCGGGTCGACCACGCGCCAGGCCCAGCTCACCTCGTCGAAGCGCAGGAAGAGCGAATGGTCACCGTCGATGACGTCGAGCAGCAGTGCCTCGTAGGCGTCGATGTCGAAGGGCGCCTGGCCGCGCACGGCCGCGTCCAGGCGCTGCGTCTCGGCGACCATCTCGAGGCCCTGCTGCTTGACCTGCACCTCCAGGCGCAGGAACTCGCTGGGCTGGATGCCCATCAGCAGCCAGTTCGGCTCGAGCTGCTTGATCTGCGTCTCGCGGAACAACTGCTGCGGCGGGTGCTTGAAGCGGATGCTGATCTGCGACGTGCTCTGCGCCATGCGTTTGCCGGTGCGCAGGAAGAAGGGCACGTGGCGCCAGCGCCAGTTGTCGATCAGCAGCTTGAGCGCGACGTAGGTCTCGGTGGTGCTGTTGGCCGGCACGTCCGGCTCCTCGAGGTACGAGACGACGCGCTCGTTGCCGATGCGCCCACGAGCGTACTGGGCGCGGAAGGCGTGCGCGTGCACGGCACTCAGCGCGATCGGCCGGATCGAGCGCAGCACCTTCACCTTCTCGTCGCGCAGCGCCTCGGCGTCGAGGCTGGGCGGCGGCTCCATCGCCACCAGCGTCAGCATCTGCAGCAGGTGGCTTTGCACCATGTCGCGCAAGGCGCCGGCGCCGTCGTAGTAGCCGGCGCGGTTGCCGATGCCGGCCGTCTCGCCGTGGATGATCTGCACGTGGTCGATGAAGTTGCGGTTCCACAGCGGCTCGAGCATCAGGTTGGCGAAGCGGAACACCAGGATGTTCTGGATCGTGCCCTTGCCGAGGTAGTGGTCGATGCGGAACAACTGGTCCTCGCGCCAGTAGCGGTGCAGGCGCTTGTTGAGGATGTCGGCCGTCTCGAGGTCGTAACCGAACGGCTTTTCGATCACCACGCGGCGCCAGCCGTCGGCGTCGCGGTTGAGTCCCGCCTCGGCCAGGCCGTTGCTGACCATTGCGTAGTCGGCCGGCGCGAGCGACATGTAAAAGGCGATGTTCGACGAGTACTCCGGCGCCGCCAGGCTGGCGCGCAGCCGCTCGTACACCGCGGCATCGGCGAGGTCGCCGCGAAAGAAGCAAAGCCGCGCGCGAAAGCGGGCGAAGACCTCGGCATCCAGGCCCGGGCGCAGCTCGGTCGTGAGCCAGCCCTCGACGGTGGCGCGCCAGGCCTCGTCGTCCCACTCGCGCCGTCCGACGCCCAGCACGCGCATGTCCTGCGGCAGCCGCCCGGCCGCTTCGAGGTGGTACAGCGCGGGCAGCAGTTTCTTCTGCGCCAGGTTGCCGGTCGCGCCGAAGATGACGAAGGTGCAGGAATCGCTCATTTGCACTCAACCCTGGTCGGTGGGACGTACGGGGCTCGCCGTGGCGCGAGCCTGGAGGTGCTCCCGGTGGCTCCCCGGTCCTGCGCCAAGCGGCCCGGACGGCCGCGCTGCGCGTGCGCGACCCCGTTCGCACGCCCGCATCTTAGCCAGCGGCGCGCCGCACGAGGGGCGGGCGCTTTGTCCAAGCGGACACGCGCGCTGATGGACAGGGCACTTGGATTCGCCGCCACCGGCCCCATTTGCGTCGGCGTGCCCGCCGTGGGCACGCCGAGCGCTGGCGAAAGGTAACGATGAACTCCCAGGTGATGACGATCGAAGCCGACGGCTCCCTCGTGCGCGTGATGCATCTGATCTACGCACTGCACGCGCTCGGGCTGGCGATCGGCGCGTTCGGCGCCGCAACGGTGCTCGGCTCGTTCCTGTTCGGCTGGCCGTCGATCATCGCGGTCATCATCGGCTACGTGAAGCGCGGCGATGCGCAGGGCACCTGGCTCGAGTCGCACTTTGCCTGGGCGATCGCGACCTTCTGGATCGCGCTGGCGTTCGCGGCCGTCGTCCTGCTGGTCGGGCTGCCGCTGGTGCTGCTGTTCGGCCTCGGGTTCGTGGTCTGGTTCATCGGCTTCGGCCTGCTCGGCTTGTGGGCGATCTACCGCATCGGACGCGGCTGGCTGCGTCTGAATGCGCGCCAGGCGATGCCGGCCTGAGACGCGAGTGGGCACCGGGTCGGCTGCGGCAGCGCGGGCGCTGCAGCCCTCCAGAGGGCCTCGCCCCGGTCTCAACTGACGTTGTGCACTTCGGCGCCGCGCTCCTCGAGCAGCGCCGAGAGGGTCGAGCGGTGGCAGTGCTCGGGCCGTTCGCAGTAGCAGCCGATCGTCAGGTTCGTGTGCCGCGACAGCGTCGCCAGCAGATCGAGCGCATGGGCGGCTTCGGGCGCGGCCATTTCGTGGCGATAGGCCCTGGCGAAGGCCTTCCAGTCGTCCTCGGTGCTGGCGGCATGCGCGATCCTGATCGTCTCGGGGCTGGGCGAGAGCGTCGGGAACCAGACGTCGTACCAGTCGTGGCTCGCGAACTCCTCCTTGGGCACCCCGCGCGGCGGCCGGCGCACGGTGCCGATGCGCGGCCCTTCGCCCGCGGCGCGCGGGCTGCCGAGTCTGACGACGTTGATGCCCATCGGGAACCTCCTCGTGATGCCGTGACGGTTGCGTTGATCGGCGCGTTGATCGACGCCTTGGCCGCCGCCTTGGTCGACGCGCCGGTCTGCAGATTGAGCGGCAGTGTGCGTGGCGTCACCCGCGGCGGCCGCAATGACCCTGATCGCGACAGGCCCGGCGCGCCGCCGCCGCCCGGCGCGCGCGGCCGGGCGCGCCCAATGGCTGCTGCACGATGAGGGTCTGGCGGCGGTGGCCGACAATGGCCGCCGGACCGGACGACGGCGCCAGGCGAACGCCGGCGGCGCGCATTGCAGCCGTGGCCGGCTGCGCTCGTGCGCGGCCGCGACGGCCGTCGGGCAGTCGTTGCGTCACACCCCACGTGGAGGTCACCATGAATCCGCTGCACAAGCTGCATCAGGCCGGCCAGAGCCTGTGGCTGGACAACATCACGCGCGCGCTGCTCGACAACGGTGGCCTGCAGCGCTACATCGACGAGTTCGCGATTACCGGGCTGACCTCGAACCCATCGATCTTCCATGGTGCGATCACCGGCTCCGATGCCTACCGGGCGGCGATCGCAGCCAGCCGGGCCGGCAACGCCGAGGCGCTGTTCTTCGAACTGGCGCTCGACGACCTGCAGCGCGCCGCCGATCTGTTTGCCCCGGTGCACCGCAGCACGCGCGGCGTCGACGGCTGGGTGTCGCTCGAAGTCTCGCCGCTGCTGGCCGACGACGCCCAGGCCACCGTGGCGGCGGCGCTCGAACTGCATCGGCGTGCGGCGCGCGACAACCTCTTCATCAAGATCCCCGGCAACGCGGCGGGATGCAAGGCGATCGAGGAGGCGACCTTTGCCGGCGTGCCGATCAACGTGACGCTGCTGTTCTCGGGGCGGCATCTCGTCGCCGCCGCCGAAGCCTGGATCCGCGGCATCGAGCGGCGCCTGACGGCCGGCCGCGAGCCGCGCATCCCCTCGGTGCTGTCGCTCTTCGTCAGCCGCTGGGACGTGGCGGTCGCCAAGCAGGTGCCGCCCGAGCTGCACAACAAGCTCGGCATCGCCGTCGCGCAGCAGGCCTACCAGGACTACCTGGCGCTGTGTGCGACGCCGCGTTTTCGCCGCCTGGCCGAGATCGGCGTGCCGGTGCAGCGGCTGCTGTGGGCCAGCACCGGCACCAAGGACCCGAAGGCGCCGGACACGCTGTACGCGGAGGCCCTGTACGCGCCCGACACCATCGACACGCTGCCCGAGAAGACGATCCATGCCTTCGCCGATCACGGGCGGGTGGGCGCGCCGATGGCGCGTGACGGTGCGGCAGCGGCGGCCATGCTCGAGCGCTACCGCCAGGCCGGCGTCGACATCGAAGCGCTCGCCGAGCGGCTGCAGCAGGAGGGCAAGCTGGCGTTCGACAAGGCATGGCGCGACCTGCTGGCGGTGATCGACGACGAGCGGCACCGCGGCGGCGCGCCGGCCGCAGGGGTGCTCTCGTGACGGCGCGGCGTGCATCCGCGCCGGCGCCGCGCTTTGCGATCGGCGATCACGTGCGCTGGAACTCCGAAGCGGGCATCGTGAGCGGGCGCATCGTCGGCGTGCACACGCGTGACACGACGTACAAGGGCCATGTGCGCCACTGCAGCGAGGCCGATCCGCAGTACGAGATCGCCAGCGACCGCACCGACCACGTGGCGATGCACAAGGGCGCTGCGCTGACGCGGATCGACTGAGGCAGGCCGGCCGATGCAGCCGCGGGCAGCGGCCGCGTGGGCGGGGCCGGTCTACACGATCGGCCACTCGACGCGTCCGTTCGAGGAGTTCGTCGCGCTGCTGCGCGACAACGGCGTGGCGGCGATCGCCGACGTGCGCCGCTTTGCGGGCTCGCGCCGCAATCCGCAGTACGGGCGCGACGTGCTGCCGGCGGCACTGGCCGCGCAGGGCATCGCCTACCGCTGGCTGCCCGGGCTGGGCGGGCGGCGCCGCGCGCGGCCCGACTCGCCGAACACCGCGTGGCGCCACGAGGCCTTCCGCGGCTATGCCGACCACATGGCGAGCGACGAGTTCGCGCGCGGCTATCGCGAGCTGCTCGCCTACTGCGCCGCACAGCCGAGCGCGCTGATGTGCGCCGAGACGCTGTGGTGGCGCTGCCATCGCGCGCTCGTCTCGGGCGCGCTCGTCGCCGACGGCATCGAGGTGATACACATCCTCGGCCCGGGCAAGACGGCGCGGCATGTGCTGCGCCCGCCGGCGCGGCTGGCGGACGGCCGCCTGACCTACACACCGCCGGCTGCGCCGCCGGCCGCGGCCTGAATGCCGCAGCGCGTGAACGCTTGCCTGTGCGCAGGGCAACAGCTTCGTTGTCGACAGTGGATTGGGACATGCGTGACGATTGCGGCCGGTCGACGTCACGCGAGTACCCTCGTTCGTGGCGCCACGCATGACCGTGCGTCGGAGCGTCATGGAGGTGCCGCTATGAGCAAGCTGGGTCCCTTGACACCGCTGGTCGGTGACTGGGAAGGCAACGTCGGGGTCGATCTCTCGTACCACAACAAGGAGGACGAGACGGCCGAGACCGGCTACTTCGAGAAGGCCTGGTTCAGGCCGATCCCGATCGTCGAGAACGGCAAGCAGACGATGCAGGGGCTCAGCTACGGCATGACCGCCTGGCGCCACGGAGAGGAGGCGATGGACCCGTTCCACGACGAGGTCGGCTACCTGCTGTGGGAGGTGGCCACCGGCCAGATCATGCGCTGCTTCGCGGTGCCGCGCGGCATCGCGCTGCTGGCCGGCGGCAGCGCCAAGGCGGGCGACAAGATCCTTCACTTCAAGGCCGAGCCGGGCTCGTCCAGCTACGGCCTGGTGCAGAACAAATACCTGCTCGAGCGTGCGCGGCTGGGCACCTTCGAATCGGTCTTCACGTTCAACGACGACGGCACCTTCGGCTACACGTCGGACCTGGTGCTCGAGCTCGCCGCCACCGGCAAGTCGATGCACCATACCGACCGCAACACGCTGCATCGCACGAAGCGCATCTCGCACAGCGTTGCCGACGCCTGAGCCGCTGCGCAGCGCGCCCCGCAGGCCCGGCCTGCCGCTGCCGCGCGCAGCGGCACGCCCTCGCGCGCTATCGCGCACATAGGGAGTGGCAATTTCCGCGCGGCGTCGAAGTGCCGTAAGGTCGGCCCCGTCCCCGCCGGTGGGGCGACACACCAAGGAGGCACGACATGACGACGAAGCTCACCACCAACGCCGGCTGCCCGGTTGCCGACAACCAGAATGTGCTCACCGCCGGCGCGCGCGGCCCGCAGTTGCTGCAGGACGTCTGGTTCCTCGAGAAGCTCGCGCACTTCGACCGCGAGGTGATCCCCGAGCGGCGCATGCACGCCAAGGGCAGCGGCGCCTACGGCACGTTCACGGTCACGAACGACATCACGAAGTACACGCGCGCGAAGATCTTCTCGGCCGTCGGCAAGAAGACCGAACTCTTCGCGCGCTTCACCACGGTGGCCGGCGAGCGCGGCGCGGCCGATGCCGAGCGCGACATCCGCGGCTTCGCCGTCAAGTTCTACACCGAGGAGGGCAACTGGGACCTGGTGGGCAACAACACGCCGGTGTTCTTCCTGCGCGATCCGCTCAAGTTCCCCGACCTCAACCACGCCGTCAAGCGCGACCCGCGCACCAACCTGCGCAGCGCGAAGAACAACTGGGACTTCTGGACTTCGCTGCCCGAGGCGCTGCACCAGGTGACGATCGTGATGAGCGATCGCGGCATCCCGGCCAGCTACCGCACGATGCACGGCTTCGGCAGCCACACCTTCAGCTTCGTCAACGCCGCCAACGAGCGCCACTGGGTGAAGTTCCACTTCAGGTGCCAGCAGGGCATCCGCAACCTCACCGACGCCGAGGCCGAGGCGCTCGTCGGCAAGGACCGCGAGAGCCATCAGCGTGACCTGTACGAGGCCCTCGAGCGCGGCGAGTACCCGAAGTGGACGCTGATGGTGCAGCTCATGCCCGAGGCCGACGCGTCGAAGGTGCCGTACAACCCGTTCGACCTGACCAAGGTCTGGCCGCACAAGGACTACCCGCTGATCGAGGTCGGCGTGATGGAGCTCGACCGCAACCCGCAGAACTTCTTCGCCGAAGTCGAGCAGTCGGCCTTCAACCCGGCCAACGTGGTGCCGGGCATCGGCTTTTCACCCGACAAGATGCTGCAGGGCCGGCTCTTTTCGTACGGCGACGCGCAGCGCTACCGGCTCGGCGTCAACCACCACCTGATCCCGGTGAACGCGCCGCGCTGCCCGGCGCACAGCTACCACCGCGACGGCGCGATGCGCGTCGACGGCAACCACGGCGGCACGCTCGGCTACGAGCCCAACAGCTACGGCCAGTGGCAGGAGCAGCCCGACCATCGCGAGCCGCCGCTCACGCTCGAGGGCGCGGCCGACCACTGGAACCACCGCGAGGACAGCGACTACTACTCGCAGCCCGGCGCGCTGTTCAGGCTCATGACGCCGGCGCAGCAGCAGGCGCTGTTCGACAACACGGCGCGCAACATCGCCGAGGCGCCGCGCGAGATCCAGCTGCGCCACATCGGCCACTGCCTCGAGGCCGATCCGGCCTACGGTGCCGGTGTGGCCAGGGCGCTGGGCATCGCGGCATCCGAGCTGCCGCGCGCCTGAAGCCGGCCCTTGCGTTGCGCTACATTCGCCGCCTTGCACGCAGGAGGAACGACAGATGGGCAAGAAGGACGGGCGCCGCGCCGGCGCCATCGACATCGGCATCTCGTCCAAGGACCGCGCCGCGATCGTCGCCGGCCTGTCGAAGCTGCTTGCCGACACCTACACGCTGTACCTGACGACGCACAACTTCCACTGGAACGTCACCGGGCCGATGTTCAACACGCTGCACGACATGTTCATGCAGCAGTACACCGAACTGTGGAACGCGGTCGATCCGATCGCCGAGCGCATCCGCGCGCTCGGCCATCCGGCCCCGGGCTCGTACGCCGAGTTCGTCAAGCTGAGCTCGCTGCCCGACGCACCCGCCGAGGCGCCCAAGGCGCTGGACATGGTGCGCGTGCTGGTCGAGGGCCACGAGGCGGTCGCACGCACCGCGCGCGAGGTCTTCCCGCTCGCCGACGAGGCCAGCGACCAGCCGACGGCCGACCTGCTGACGCAGCGCCTGGACATCCACGAGAAGACGGCGTGGATGCTGCGCTCGCTGCTCGAGGAATGAGGCCCGGCGGCAGGCCGCGGCGGCCGAACCCCGGCACACCCGCAGCACGCGCACGCTGCGCGTGATGCCGGGGGCCTCGCGATGACCGAGGGCAACGCGTTGCTGCCGGCCAACGCGTGGCCGTACAACCTCATCCTGATGCGCCTGGCGCTGGGCCTGGCGCTGGGACTGCTGATCGGCCTGGAGCGCGAGCGCCGCGGCAAGGAAGCGGGGCTGCGCACCTTCGGCTTCATCGGCCTGCTGGGCACCATCGGCGGCGCGCTGGGCACCTCCTACGCGATCTCGACCCTGGCACTCACCGGCCTGCTGATCCTGATCCTCAACATCTCGTCGCTGCGTGCCAACCTGGGCACCGAGCTCACCACGTCGGCCGCGATGATGGTGACGGCGATGGCCGGCATCCTGTGCGGGCGCGGCCACACCATCGCCCCGGCGGCGGTGATGGTGACGGCCACCGCGCTGCTGGCATGGAAGGAGCGGCTGGCCGACTTCTCGATGGGCGTCTCCGAGGGCGAGATCCGCTCGGCCATCCTGCTCGCCGTGCTGGCGATCGTGATCTACCCGGCGCTGCCCGAGGGCGCGGTCGGGCCCTGGCGCCTGGTGGAGCCGCGCACGGCCTGGGTGGCGGTGATCCTGATCGCGGGCATCGGCTTCTTCAACTACGTGCTGTGGAAGATGTACGGCACGCGCGGCACCGAACTGTCGGGCTTCTTCGGCGGCCTCATCAACAGCAACTTCACCGTCATCGAACTCGTCGAGCGCGTGCGCGAGGTCGGCGCCGCCTACGTCGGTATCGCGTACCGCGGCATCCTGCTCGCCATCGGCGCGATGATCGTGCGCAACGCGACGCTGCTGCTGATCCTGGCGCCGCAGGCGCTGGTGCGCTCGTTCTCGGCGTTCGGCCTCATGCTGGGTACGGCCGCGCTGCTCGTGGTGCTGAGCCAGCGCCGCACGCGCGACCCGTCCGAGGGCGCGGCGCCCGACATCCACCTCGACATGCCGTTCTCGCTGCCGCAGGCGCTCAAGTACGGGGTCATCTTCATGCTGCTGCATGCGCTGGGCGCGCTGACGCAGCGCCATTTCGGCGACACCGGGTTCTACTTCGTCAGCATCGCCGGCGGCCTGCTTTCCAGCGCCAGCGCGGTGGCCGCCGCCGCCGCGCTGGCCGCGCAGGACAGCATTCCGGCCGCCACCGCGGGCGTGGGTGCGGTGCTGGCGTCGTTCACCAGCGTCGTCTTCAGCCTGTCGTTCGTGCTGCGCTCGCGCAGCGGCGGGCTGATCGGCCGGCTCGCCTTGTCGATGGTCTTCATCGCCGTGGCCGGCATGGTGGGGCTGCTGCTGAGCCACTATGCCGAGCCCTGGGTGCGCACGCTGCTGGTCAACCTGGAGTGATTGCGGCGCGCGGGCCACGCTGTCGAGCGGCGCGCCGAGCGCTGCACGACGTCGACAGCGAATCGGCACGCACCCAGGGGCCAAGCCGGGCGCGCCGTGCGCGTCGCGGGCAAACGGCGCACCATGAGCGCCTTTCCACGTCAGCAAAAGGAGTACGTTCGATGGCTACGCGCATCTCATCGGCCGAATGGAACGGCACGCTGAAAGAAGGCAATGGCCGCATGCGGCTGGGCAGCGGCGCCTACGAGGGCCCGTTCAGCTTCGCGTCGCGCTTCGCGTCGGGTCCGGGCACCAATCCCGAGGAACTGATCGGTGCCGCGCATGCCGGCTGCTACTCGATGTATCTGTCGGCCCTGCTCGACAAGGCCGGCACGCCGGCCAGGAGCATCCGCACCACGGCCAACGTGCGCATCGACGACGCGTCGTTGACGATCGACCTCATCGAGCTCCAGACCGTCGCCGAGGTGCCGGGCCTCAGCGAGGCGAAGTTCCTGGAACAGGCCGAGGCGGCCAAGAGCGGCTGCCCGGTGAGCAAGGCACTGGCCGGGCCCGAGATCCGGCTCCAGGCGAAGCTGGCGAAAGCCTGAGCCGCGTGTGCGGCGCGTCGGCGGCAAGCCCGCGCGTCGGCCTCCCGCGGCGCCGCGGTTCGTTCACCGGTTCTCAGCAGACGCGGGGCGACGGATCGGCGCTTGCGGGTGCGGCCTGTGCAGCGGGGGCGACGAGCGTGAGCCGCTGGTCGACGCCGGTCCACTCGCCCGTGGTCTGCGTGCGCCACGTGAAGTCGATCGACTGCCCGCTGTCCAGCGTCGCAACGGGCAGGCGCGCGACGTGCACGCCGAGGCCGATCAGCGACTCGGTGCGCACGTCAGTGCGCTCGCGCCAGCCGTCGATGCCCCAGTGCACGAGCGCCGGCTCGCGCAGGCACACGAGCACGTCGAGACCGGCGGCGGCACGCGCCAGCGGTGCCTGCTCGAGCCAGATCGTGACCTTGGGCGTCGGGCGTCGGCCGCCGTAGCGCTCCCACACCGACGTCGGGCAGTCGCAGGGCCGCGTGCCGTGGCACGACAGCGCGAGCTTGACGAACTCGGCGTGCGTCCACGCCAGCGGCATCGCCGAGCCGCTCGGGCGCCCGGGATACAGGCGCCGCCGCGGCACCGGCGCGCTGTCCCACACCTGTTCGGGCAGCATGCCGCCGGCGCTCGCCATGTCGGCCATCGCCTGCAGGAAGGGCATCGCGTCGCGGCCGGCCAGCAGTTCGTAGTGGCCGCGCTCGCCGGTGAGCAGCGGCCACGGCCGCCCGCCGCCGCTGCCGTCGAAGGGCGCGCCGTCGTCGTGCTCGCCGTAGCCGTCGCCGTTGTAGCGCCGCCAGGCCGGGCCACTGGGCGTGTCGACGCGCAGCAAGGCGTCGATCACCTTGACCGTGTCGCACACCAGCGGGTCGTCGGCGCGGCGCAGGCCGAAGCGCACGAGCTGCAGCGCATCGGTCGAGACCTGCTCCTCGGCCGCGGGCGCCGCGCCCTCGGCCCGGTTCTTGATCGGCACGCTGCGCTGCAGCGCGCGGTCGTCGCAGAAGATCGCCGGCGGCGCCACGCGCACGTAGTAGCCGGCCACGCCCAGACGGCGCGCCAGCGCGCTGCCGTAGACGGCGGTGTAGCTCTCGATGCGCGAGTTCCAGTCGTCGGCCAGCGCGAGCACGAACTCGCGTGCGGCGGGTTCCACCAGCCCGGCCCCGGCCACCAGCGCCGCGATCGAGACCGCGAGCGTGAAGGTGTTGACGCCGGCATCCTCCTCCCAGCGGTCCTGTTCGGTAGCCGGGCCGTTGCGCACGATGAAGCCCAGCGCCCGCTGCACCATGTCGCGCACCTCGATGCCGCCCAACGCATCGTGCTCGGCCAGCAGTGCCGCGAGCAGGACCGGGAAGGCGACCTCGTCGAGCTGCACGCCGCCCCAATAGGCCTTGCCGCCGAGCCACTGGTTCTGGTTCCAGTGGCCGTCGGCGTGCTGCGAGGCGATGAGGTAGCGCAGCACGTCGCGCGCCTCGGCCTGCTGCCCGAGCCCGAGCAGCGCGCCGGCGCACTCGACGAGGTCGCGCGGCCACACGAGGTGGTAGCCGCCGCGCTCGTCGCGGCTGTTGCCCCAGGGCACGCTGAGGCTGGCCACCATCGCGCCGGGATGGATCTTGTCCTGGTGCACGCGCAGCGTCATCGCCGAGACCGCGAGCTGCGCACGCAGCGGCGCCGACAGCAGCGTGCACGACTGCGCGACGAGCCCCGCATGCCAGCGCTGCCAGTCGTCGATCTGCTGGCGCCAGGGCAGTTCGAAGGGCTGCGTGAGCGCGCCGATGGCCAGCGTGGCCGCCGCTTCGGGGCTGGCGCCCAGGGCCAGCGCGAGCACGCAGCGCCGCGGCAACTCGCCCGTGAGCGCCACGTTGCCGGGCCCGGCCGAGGCGTACTGCCAGCGCATCGCGCCGTGGCGGTCGAAGTCCTGCCAGCCGTCGCTGGTGCCGACGAAGCCCGCGCTCGCGCGGCCCCAGGCGTCGCGTTGCGCCTCGTCGACCGCCGCCAGCGCGAGGCAGGTCGAGCCGCCCGACGGCCGGCCGGCGCACAGCACGCGCCGGCCGCCGTAATCGGCGACCTCGGCCACGTTGTCGTGACCGGTGCCGCCGACGTGC
This sequence comes from Pseudomonadota bacterium, assembly GCA_018241895.1. Taxonomy (GTDB): domain Bacteria; phylum Pseudomonadota; class Gammaproteobacteria; order Burkholderiales; family Burkholderiaceae_C; genus Rubrivivax. The sequence goes on along the minus strand of JAFECX010000029.1, from coordinate 4,493 downwards.
GGCGCGAGCAGCGCGTACGGGCGCAGCGCCGCCTCGCCTTGCAGCGTGAGCTCGATCAGCAGCACGTCGCGCCGCGGATCGCCGACGATGCGCAGCGTGAGCGTGAAGCGCTCGTGCACGTGCACGATGCGCAGCGCCGGGATGCCCGGCGCGGGCGTCTCGAGCGTGTAGGCGCGCAGCCGCTTGACCTCGCGCCACAAGCCCCGGTCGTCGGCGACGATGAAGCCCAGGTCGCGGATCTGCGGCGTGTCGATGCGCGGGTAGTAGACCTCGTTGACGATGCCGTGGCCGATCGTGAACCACAGCCGCGCCGGTCCGAGCGAGGCGCCGACGATGTCCTTGGCGCTGCTCGACCAGGTCGGCTCGATGCCCGGGCCGCCGGGCGCCGCTTCGGCGTCACTCATGTGGCTCGCCGGCCGCCGCCTTGTCGGCCCAGAGGCGAAAGCCGCCGGCGAAGGCATTGGCGTTGTCGCCGCGGCGCACGTAGGCGGGCAGCGTCTTCATGCGCCGCGCGTTGCCGCCGCCGAGCACGACGTACTCGGGCGCCAGCGCCGCGTACAGTTCCGCGATGACGTCGAGCACCGCGCGGCGCCACTTCTTCTTGCCCAGCCGCTCGAGGCCGCGTTCGCCGACACAGTCCTCGTAGGTGCGGCCCTTGCGGTAGGGCAGGTGCGCAAGCTCCATCGCCTCGATCCGGCCGTCGACGACGAGCGCCGAACCCAGGCCGGTCCCCAGACCCAGGAACAGCATACGGCCGCCCTCGTAGCTGCCCAGGGCCTGCATGGCCGCGTCGTTGACGAGCTTGACCGGATGGCCGAAGGCGCCGGCGTAGTCGAAGCCGACCCAGCCCTGGCCCAGGTTGTGCGGCTCGCGTACCGGCGAGCCGTGCAGCACCGGACCCGGGTAGCCGATGGATACCGCCTCGTAGCGCCAGCCGCGCGCCAGCGCCTGCACGCGCTGCACCATCGCCGCGGCCGTCAACGTCGGGCCGGAGACGATGCGCCGCGGCGATGTCTGGCCGCTCGCAAGGCACTTGACGTGGCTGCCGCCGACGTCGACGGCGAGCACCGCGGTCACGGCTGCTCGTCGGCCGGCCGCGCCGTCCGGTCGGCGATGATCCAGGCATGGTTGCGGGGCACCCGGCCTGCGGGGATGGTCTCGTCGCCTTCGGTCAGGCGGCGCAGCATCCTCGCCTTGTCGGCGCCGCAGACCAGCCACAGGATGCAGCGGGCGCGATCGATCGCCGGCAGCGTGAGCGTCATGCGGCGGTGTCCGTGGTGCACTCCGGTGAGCGCGACCCAGGCGTCGTCGACCTCGAGCGCCGGGTCGCCCGGAAAGAGCGACGCCGTGTGGCCGTCTGCGCCGAGCCCGAGGTGCACGAGGTCGAGCCTCGGCGGCGCGCCGGCGACCTGCACCAGCGTCTCGGCGTAGGCCCCGGCGGCTTCGACGAGGTCGGCCCCATCGACGGGCATCGGGTGTCCGTGCGGCGCCGGTGCGGCGGCGCGGGCGAGCAGCAGGCGCCGGATGGGGTTCCAGTTGCGCTCGGCCCTCGTCGGCGGCACGACGCGCTCGTCGACCTGGAACATCTCGACCTGCTGCCACGGCAGCGCGTGCCGCGCCAGCGCCTCGTACATCGCGAGCGGCGTGTGCCCGCCCGACAGGGCCAGCAGGAAGCGCCCGCGCTCGCGCAGCGCCTCCTGGGCGCGCTCGGCGATGAACGCCGCGGCGCGCTCGGCGGCGGCCGCCGGGTCGGGCAGGACTTCGACTTGCATGGTCTTCAGGCTCCAGCAGGGTTGTGCCAGCCGCCGAACTCGGCGGTCATCGCGTCGGCTTCGCGCGGTCCCCAGCTGCCCGGGTCGTACGCGTGCACCGGCAGCGCGAGGTGCAGCACCGGATCGACGATCTGCCAGGCGGCCTCGACGCCGTCCTCGCGCGCGAACAGCGTCGGGTCGCCCTCGAGCGCGTCGCCGATCAGCCGCTCGTACGCGCTCATCTCGGGCCCGCGGCTGTTGCAGACGTACAGCTCGACCGGCTCGCCGTTCATCGCCGCGCCGCTGCGCTTCGTGTTTGCGCCGATCGCGATCGCGACGCGCTCGGGCCCGAGCCGAAAGCGCAGGTAGTTCGCGGCCGGCGCTTCGCCGAAGACCTGTTGCGGCGGGCCCTTGAGCCGCACCATGACTTCGGTCGCGGTGGTGGCCATGCGCTTGCCGGCACGGATGAAGATCGGCACCCCCGCCCAACGCCACGAATCCAGGTGCAGCCTGAGCGCGCACCAGGTCTCGACCTGCGATGCGGCGGCCACGCCGTCCTCGCTGCGGTAGCCCGCGTACTGGCCGCGCAGCAGGTCGTCGGACGTCAGCGGCCGGATGCCGCGAAAGACCTTGACCTTCTCGTCGCGCAGCGCCTCGGCGCCGGCGCCCACCGGCGGCTCCATCGCCAGGTGGGCGAGGACCTGCAGCATGTGGTTCTGCACCACGTCGCGCAGCGCGCCCACTTCCTCGTAGAAGCGGCCGCGCCCCTGCACGTCGATCGATTCGGCCATCGTGATCTGGATGCTCGCGACATGGTCGCGGTTCCACAACGGCTCGAGGAAGGCGTTGGCGAAGCGGAAGTACAGCAGGTTCTGCACCGCCTCCTTGCCCAGGTAGTGGTCGATGCGGAACACCGCGCTCTCGGCGAACGTGCGGTGCAGCGCCTGGTTCAGCGACCGGGCCGACGCGAGGTCGCGCCCGAAGGGCTTCTCGACCACGACGCGCGCGCCCGCTGCGCTGCCCGAGTCGCCGATGCCGTCGACCACCGTGGGAAAGAGGCTGGGCGGCACCGCCAGGTAGTGCAGCGGATGCTGCGCCTTGCCCAGCGCCGCGCGCAGCCTGGTGTGCGTGGCGGCCTCGCGGTAGTCGCCGTCGACGTAGCTCAGGAGCGCGAGCAGACGCTCGGCGGCCGCGTCCAGGCCGCTGCCGTGCGCCTTCAGGCTGCTGCGCACGCGCTCGCGCAACTGCTCGAGGCCCCAGTCGGAGTGCGCCATGCCGATCACCGGCACCTCGAGCCGGCCGCTGGCCACCAGCGCCTGCAGCGCGGGGAAGATCTTGCGATGGGCGAGGTCGCCGGTGGCGCCGAAGAGCACCAGGGCGTCGCTGGGTTCGTGGATCATCGCGTCCTCACGCCTTGCGTTCCTCGTGGCCGCCGAACTCGCGCCGCATCGCCGAGAGCAGGCGATCGGCGAATTCGCTGCGCCCGCGCGAGGCGAAGCGCGCGAACAGCGCGCTGGCCAGCACCGGCGCCGGCGTGCCGGTGTCGATGGCGGCCTCGAGCGTCCAGCGCCCTTCGCCCGAATCGGCGACCCGGCCCTGCAGGTCGTCGAGCTGCGGGTCGTGCAGCAGCGCGTGCGCGCCGAGGTCGAGCAGCCACGAGCGCACGACGCTGCCGCGGCGCCACAGTTCGGTGATCTCGGCAATGTCGAAGTCGTAGCGGTAGGCCTCGGGATCGGCCAGCGGCGCCGTCTCGGCGTCGGCCGCGTGCGTGTCCTTGCCGATGCCGGCGTGGCGCAGGATGTCCAGGCCCTCGGCATAGGCCGCCATCAGCCCGTACTCGATGCCGTTGTGCACCATCTTCACGAAGTGGCCGGCGCCGCTCGGCCCGCAGTGCAGCCAGCCGCGCTCGGCGCCGACGCCGCGGCCCACGCGCTCCGCACGCCCGGGGGTGGGCGGCGCCGCATCGACGCCCGGCGCCAGCGCGCCGAAGATCGGCTCGAGGCGGCCGACGGCCTGCGGCTCGCCGCCGACCATCAGGCAGTAGCCGACGTCGCGCCCCCACACGCCGCCGCTGGTGCCCACGTCGACGTAGTGCAGGCCGCGTGGCGCGAGCGCGGCCGCGCGGCGCAGGTCGTCGCGGTAGTTCGAGTTGCCGCCGTCGATGACGATGTCCTCGCGCTGCAGATGCGGCACGAGCGCCTCGATCGTGCCGTCGACGACCGCCGCGGGCAGCATCAGCCAGACGGCGCGCGGCGCCTGCAGCTGCTGTGCGAGCTCGGCAAGCGACGCGGCGCCGCGCGCGCCCGCGCCCACCAGCGCCTGCACCGGATCGGGGTGGATGTCGTGCACGACGCACTCGTGCCCTGCAGCCATCAGCCGCCGCGCCATGTTCGATCCCATGCGGCCCAGGCCGACGATTCCGATCTGCATCACTCTCGCTCCTTGCCGTGGCTGCCGGCGCCATCGCCCGTCGCGGCCCGGGTGTGCGGCCGAGCGCAGGCGCAGCAGGCATTATGGTGACGCCGGGGCTCGGCGTGCCGACGCGGGGTGGTCATAGTGATTCGCGGCGCCGCGCCGCCGTGCGCCGCCGTGTGCCGCCGTGTGCCGCCGTGTGCCGCCGTGTGCCGCCGTGCGCCGCCGTGCGCCGCCGTGCGCCGCCGTGCGCCGCCGCCTTGCGTCGTCCGTCTTTTCGCACACGTGGCGCGGCCGGCGTGCGGCGGCCTTGCCGCTGCCCTCCGAGCG
>JAFECX010000028.1 GCA_018241895.1 Pseudomonadota bacterium | reverse complement strand
CTGCAGCGATGCGGGCAGCAACATTTCCTGTTGCGGTTCGTAGGGGCGGTAGCTCATGCTCGTTCAACGCTCACCAGCATGCTGCGCTGTCAGGGACTTCCCTTCTGCCGCCCACGCTCCTAGCCTGCACCCGCGCTGCAAGGGGAACCCCGTGTCGTTCACCGACCACCTGACCCGAGCCGTCGACTGGTTCGTTCCGGACGCGTTGAAGGAGAGCAAGGCCACTCTGTGGCGGGCACGGATCTTCGTCATCAGCCACATCCTGGGCCCCTTCAGCGCGCTCGCCATCCTCGGCTATCTCTATCGCGTGCAGGCCGTGCACGGCTGGGTGTTCTGGATCCTGTGCGGCCTGTCCGGATCGTTCTGGACCCTGCCAGTCGTGCTCAAGCTCGCGCGTCAGCTGTCGGGGCCAGCCCTCTATTCGTTCTGCGTCCTGCTCGCGATCAGCGTGCTCGGCTCCTACTACTACGGCGGCGTCAGCTCTCCGTTCCTGCCGTGGTTCCTGACCGCGCAGATGCTCGGCTTCTTCTATCTGGGCCACCGCCCACGGCTCGTGGTCGCGATCATCGCAGTCAACCTGGCGCTGTTCTCCGTTGCCTATCTCGTGGACGGCGCCTTTCCCCAGTTGGTCCCGCTGCGCGATCTGTCCACGGTCGGAGTGATCTCGGTCTGCGCCGCCACGCTCTACAGCTCGATGATGGCGATCTACTACGCGCATGTCATGGTCGATCAATCGGCGCTCGAGCAGGAAACCACGCGCCATCTCGAGACCGCGACCCGGCTCCAGATCGCCAAGCGCGACGCCGAGCGCGCCAACGAAGCCAAGGCCGTCTTCCTGGCGAAGATGAGCCATCAGCTGCGAACGCCGCTCAATGCCATCATCGGCTACAGCGAGCTGCTGCTCGAAGACGCCGAAGGGAGCGATCAGTCGGGCGATGCGGCCGACCTGCAAGCGATCAACAGCGCCGGGCGCCACCTGCTGTCCCTGGTCTCGGACGTGCTGCACATGCGCAAGATCGAGTCCGACGACCTCGAGGTGCAGCCGCTTGCGGTCGATCTCGACCAATGCCTGGCCCAGGTGTCCGCGACCTGCCGCAACCTGGTTTCCATGAACGGCAACACCTTCACCTTCGAGAAGGACGACCAGCTCGGAACCATCCGCACCGACGAGACCCGCGTGCGGCAGATCCTGATCAACCTCCTCGGCAACGCCGGAAAGTTCACGAAGGACGGCAGCGTCGTGCTGCGCGCGCGGCGCGTCAAGCACGACAGCCGCGAGCAGATCGTCATCTCGGTGCGGGATACCGGGATCGGCATCGCACCCGACGCGATTCCCCGTCTGTTCCAGGACTTCAATCAACTCGACCCGGTCGGCTATGCGGGCACCGGATTGGGGCTCGCCGTGAGCCAGAAGCTCGCCCGCTTGCTCGATGGCGAGATCTCGCTCACGAGCCAGCCGAATCGGGGGTCGGAGTTCACGCTTCGACTCCCCGCCGTCACCGCAGCGGTTGCGGTCGCGGCATGACGACGTCGATCACAACGGCTCCCGCCATGAAACTTGCACGCCTGCAGATCCTGCCGCGGCTGAACGCCGCGGTCGACTGGTTCATCCCGGCCCGGTTGAAACGCTCCGGCGAGGTCCTGCAGGGCGCGCGGATGTTCATGTTCAGCCATTTCTTCGGGCCTTTTCTCGGGCACACGATCTCGCTGTCCATGCTGTGGTTCGATGGCCGTGCCGATCTCTCCTGGTGGGTCTTCTTCGGCGCCGTCAGCGCGTTCTGGGCCTACCCGCTCGCATTGCGGACGACGGGCCTGTATGTCCCGCTGGCCTTGCTGTCGGTCGAGAACCTGCTGTTCTGCATCTTCTGGGGCTGCTATCAGTACGGCGGCATCGCTTCGCCGATCATGCCGTGGCTCGTGACCGTCCCGCTGCTGGCCTTCTTCTATCTGCCCGAGCGCTCCACCCGCATCAGCGTCAGCCTGCTCATCGTCCTCAACCTCGGCCTGTTCTTCGGCATCTACAGCACGGTCGGCTTTCAGGACCGGGCGGCAGACCACGGGCTGGTCCTGCTCGGGCTGGTTTCCACTCTGTGCGCCAGCCTCTACGTTTCGATGATGGCGCTGTACTTCGCGAAGATCTCGACCTCGCAGGGCGAGCTCGAACACGAGATTCATCGTCATCTTTCGACGCAGAAGATGCTGCGCGATGCGACGAGCCAGGCGCAGCGCGCACTGGTGGCGAAGTCGGAGTTCCTGGCGAAGATGAGCCATGAACTGAAGAACCCGCTCAACGCGATCATCGGCTACAGCGAGATCCTCATCGAGGATGCCGGCAGCGAACAGACGCAGAAATGGAAGGACCTGACGTCGATCCGCAGCGCCGGTCACAAGCTGCTGTCGCTGATCGACGCGCTGCTCGAGCTGTCGAAGCTGGAGGCAGGCAAGGTCACGGTGCGCGCCGAACGATTCGAATTCGCCGAGTTCTTCGAAGACTGGATTGCACGCAACCGGCCGTCCATCGCCGCCGGCGCAAACGAGCTGCTGTTGCAGCCGGTTCCTGCCGGCGCGATGACCTGCGATCGCGACAAGCTGCGGCGCGTCCTGGACGGCCTCCTGGACAACGCCGCCAAGTTCACCCGCAACGGCCGCATTACCGTCGCGGCGACCCTTCGCGACGGCGCTTGGTGCATATCGATCGCGGACTCCGGCGCCGGGATCGAACCGGCGCGCATCGACACCCTCTTCGAGACCTTCGGCAGTGCCGAAGGGGAGACGGCGAGCCGCTACGCCGACGAGGTCCGGCTCGGACTGCCGCTGGCCTATCGCTACTGCCGCCTGCTGGGGGGAACGCTGTCGGTGCGAAGCGAGGCGGGCGCGGGCTCGACCGCCACCGTCACGCTGCCCGCGCATGCGCGCGGCGCCGACGAGCACAGCGGCCCGGCGCTGCAGTTGCAGCCGCGCGCCGCCTGACGGGGCCGCGCAACGCACGCACGCCGCAGCGCGCCAGCCACGATTCGGACACACCATGACCCCGGCACGAAGTGCTCCAGCCCACGATCGGCACGACGCCGATCGCGCCCGTCAGCTCACCGACCAGGCAGACCACGAATGAATGCCAGCTACGCCGTCCCGCCCCCGAGCGCCGAGCATGCCGTGGGCGACCGTCCGCACGTCGACCGTCAGGGCGCGGCCCATGCGCGCGCGGTGCGACTGCTGATCGTCGACGACATCCGCGAGAACCGCGAGATCCTGCGGCGCCGCTTCGAGCGGCAGGGCTTTCATGCGACCGAGGCCGGCGGCGGGATCGAAGCGCTGGAGGCGATCGAGCGCGAGGCATTCGATCTCGTCCTGCTGGACATGATGATGCCCGATCTGTCCGGCCTCGAGGTGCTGACGCGGGTGCGCGCGAAATTCTCGGCCGGTGCGCTGCCGGTGATCATGGTGACGGCCAACAGCCAGAGCGAAGGCGTCGTCGATGCGTTGAGCCGCGGCGCCAACGATTACATCACCAAGCCGGTCGACTTCGCGGTGGCGCTCGCGCGCGTGACGACGCAGCTCGAAAGGAAACGGGCCGAAGAGCAGATTCACAGGATGAACGTGGAACTGTCTCGGGCCAACGACGTGCTCGAGCACCATGTGGCCGACCGCACGCAGGACCTGGTGCGCGCCAACCAGCAGCTGCGCGACGAAATGGAGCAGCGCGAGAGGACGCAGGCGACCATCGCGCACCTGGCGCATCACGACGCGCTGACGGGTCTGGGCAATCGGCTGCAGTTCCACAAGCAGCTGGGCGACGCACTCGCACAGCGGGCGCGGCACGGCGGCGACCTGGCGGTGCTGTTCATCGATCTGGACGGCTTCAAGGCCATCAACGACTCGTTGGGGCACGCGACCGGCGACGCCGTGCTCAAGCACCTGGCATCGCGCTTGCGCAACTCGCTGCGCGAGACCGACCGGATCGGTCGACTGGGCGGCGACGAGTTCGCCGTCATCCAGTTCTGCAACGAACAGCCGAGGGAGGCCGCGGCACTCGCGGCGCGGCTGATCGACGTCGTCAAGACGCCCTTCAGCATCGACGACCACCGACTGGTGCTCGGCGCGAGCATCGGCATCGCGATCGCCGACGGCGAGTACCGGGATGCAGAGCGGCTGCTCAGGGCCGCCGACCTGGCGATGTATCGGGCGAAAGCCGATGGGCGTGGCCAGTTCCGCTTCTTCGATCCGGAATTCGATCGCCAGGCGCAGGAGCGGCGCGAGGAGCGTGGGCGGCAGAAGGGAAGTCCCTGACAGCGCAGCATGCTGGTGAGCGTTGAACGAGCATGAGCTACCGCCCCTACGAACCGCAACAGGAAATGTTGCTGCCCGCATCGCTGCAGGACT
>JAFECX010000027.1 GCA_018241895.1 Pseudomonadota bacterium | reverse complement strand
TGAGCGTCGGGCCGACGACGATGACCGAACGGCCCGAGTAGTCGACGCGCTTGCCCAGCAGGTTCTGGCGGAAGCGCCCGCCCTTGCCCTTGATCATGTCGGCCAGCGACTTCAGCGCGCGCTTGTTGGCGCCGGTCATGGCCTTGCCGCGGCGGCCGTTGTCGAGCAGCGAGTCGACCGCCTCCTGCAGCATGCGCTTTTCGTTGCGCACGATGATCTCGGGCGCCTTCAGCTCGAGCAGGCGCGCCAGGCGGTTGTTGCGGTTGATGACGCGGCGATAGAGGTCGTTGAGGTCGCTGGTGGCGAAGCGGCCACCGTCCAGCGGCACCAGCGGACGCAGGTCCGGCGGCAGCACCGGCAGCACCTCCATGATCATCCAGTTGGGCTTGATGCCGCTCTTCTTGAAGGCTTCGAGCACCTTCAGGCGCTTGCTGTTCTTCTTGATCTTCAGCTCGGAGCCGGTCATGTCGTTGCGCAGCTTCTCGATCTCCGCATCGATGTCCATGTCCTCGAGCAGCCGCTTGACCGCCTCGGCGCCCATCAGCGCGACGAACTCGTCGCCGTACTCGGCGCGCTTGGCGTCGTGGTCCTCCTCGGTCTGGATGGCGAACTTCTTGAGCGGCGTCATGCCCGGGTCGACGACGACGTAGGCCTCGAAGTACAGCACGCGCTCGATGTCGCGCAGCGTCATGTCGAGCACCAGGCCCAGGCGCGAAGGCAGGCTCTTCAAGAACCAGATGTGCGCGCACGGCGCCGCCAGGTCGATGTGGCCCATGCGCTCGCGGCGCACCTTGGTCTGCGTGACCTCGACGCCGCACTTCTCGCAGATCACGCCGCGGTGCTTGAGGCGCTTGTACTTGCCGCACAGGCACTCGTAGTCCTTGATCGGCCCGAAGATCTTGGCGCAGAACAGGCCGTCGCGCTCGGGCTTGAAGGTGCGGTAGTTGATGGTCTCGGGCTTCTTCACCTCGCCGAACGACCACGAGCGGATCTTCTCGGGCGAAGCGAGCCCGATCTTGATGGCGTCGAAGTGCTCGTCGGGGGTGAACTGCTTGAACAGGTCCAGCAAGCCTTTCATGTGACTCTCTCTCCAGGTTGACTGCGTATCGGACGATGGAACAACGGCGTGCAACGGAGCGCGCAACCGGCGCGCTCAGTTCTTCTCGAGCTCCATGTCGATGCCCAGCGAACGGATTTCCTTGACCAGCACGTTGAACGACTCCGGCATGCCGGCGTCGATCGCGTGCTCGCCCTTGACGATGCTCTCGTAGACCTTGGTGCGGCCGGCCACGTCGTCGGACTTGACGGTGAGCATCTCCTGCAGCACGTAGCTCGCGCCGTAGGCCTCGAGCGCCCACACCTCCATCTCGCCGAAGCGCTGGCCGCCGAACTGCGCCTTGCCGCCCAGCGGCTGCTGCGTCACCAGGCTGTACGGGCCGGTGGAGCGCGCGTGCATCTTGTCGTCGACCAGGTGGTGCAGCTTGAGCACGTGCATGTAGCCCACCGTCACCGGGCGCTCGAAGGCGTCGCCGGTGCGCCCGTCGTGCAGCGTGGCCTGCGTGCAGGTGGGCGTCAGCCCCTTGCGCGCGGCGACCTCGGGCGGGAACGCCAGCTTCAGCATGCCGCGGATCTCGGCTTCGTCGGCGCCGTCGAACACCGGCGTCGCGAACGGCACGCCGTGGGCGAGGTTGGCGGCCATCTCGCGCACCTCGTCGTCGGAGAGCTGCTCGAGCTGCTCGCTCGTGCCGCCGCTGCGGTTGTACAGCTCGTCGAGGAAGCTGCGCAGCTCGGCGGCGCGCGCCTCGTGCTGCAGCATGTCGCCCAGACGTTCGCCGATGCCCTTGCCGGCCCAGCCCAGGTGCACTTCGAGCACCTGGCCGACGTTCATGCGCGAGGGCACGCCCAGCGGGTTGAGCACCACGTCCACCGGCGTGCCGTCGCTCATGTAGGGCATGTCCTCGACGGCGACGATCTTGGAGACCACGCCCTTGTTGCCGTGCCGGCCGGCCATCTTGTCGCCGGGCTGCAGGCGGCGCTTGACCGCCAGGTACACCTTGACCATCTTCAGCACGCCGGCGGGCAGTTCGTCGCCCTGCGTGAGCTTCTTGCGCTTCTCCTCGAATGCGAGGTCGAAGCTGTGGCGCGTCTGGTCGAGCGAGTTCTTGATCGACTCGAGCTGGTTGGCCAGATCCTCGTCGGCCGGGCGGATGTCGAACCAGTGATAGCGCTCGACCGCGGCCAGGTACTCGGCCGTGATGACGGTCCCCTTGGCGATGCGGTTCGGGCCGCCGTTGGCGGGCCTGCCCGCAAGCAGCTTGGCGATGCGGTCGAAGGCGTCGGCCTCGACGATGCGCAGCTGGTCGTTGAGGTCGAGGCGAAAGCGCTTCAACTCGTCGTCGATGATCTGCTGTGCGCGCTTGTCGCGCTGGATGCCCTCGCGCGTGTAGACCTGCACGTCGATCACGGTGCCGCTGGTGCCCTGCTCGACGCGCAGCGAGGTGTCCTTCACGTCGGAGGCCTTCTCGCCGAAGATCGCGCGCAGCAGCTTCTCCTCGGGCGTGAGCGTGGTCTCGCCCTTGGGCGTGACCTTGCCGACCAGCACGTCGCCGGGGTTGACCTCGGCGCCGATGTAGACGATGCCGCTTTCGTCCAGGCGCGCCAGCTGCTGCTCGGAGAGATTCGGGATGTCGCGCGTGATCTCCTCGCTGCCGAGCTTGGTGTCGCGCGCCATCACGGCCAGCTCCTCGATGTGGATCGAGGTGTAGCGGTCGTCGGCGACGACGCGCTCACTGATGAGGATCGAGTCCTCGAAGTTGTAGCCGTTCCAGGGCATGAACGCGACCAGCATGTTCTGGCCGAGCGCAAGCTCGCCCAGGTCGGTGCTGGCGCCGTCGGCGATGACGTCGCCGCGTGCCAGACGGTCGCCGCGCTTGACGATCGGGCGCTGGTGGATGTTGGTGTCCTGGTTCGAGCGCTGGTACTTGATCAGGTTGTAGATGTCGACGCCGACCTCGCCGGCCACCGTCTCGTCGTCGGCGACGCGGATGACGATGCGGTTGGTGTCGACGTAGTCGACGACGCCGCCGCGGCGCGCCGTGACCACGGTGCCCGAGTCGATCGCCGCCACCCGCTCGACGCCGGTGCCCACCAGCGCCTTCTCGGGCCGCAGCACCGGCACCGCCTGACGCTGCATGTTGGCGCCCATCAGCGCGCGGTTGGCGTCGTCGTGCTCGAGGAACGGCACCAGCGACGCGGCCACCGAGACGATCTGCGCCGGCGCCACGTCCATGTACTGCACGCGCTCGGGGCTGACGAACATCGACTCGCCCTTCTCGCGCGCGCTCACCAGCTCGTCGACGAGGCGACCGTCGGGGCCGAGCGCCGCATTCGCCTGCGCGATGATGTACTTGCCCTCCTCGATCGCCGACAGGTAGTCGATCTGGTCGCTGACCTTGCCCTCGAGCACGCGCCGGTACGGCGTCTCGAGGAAGCCGTACTCGTTGAGCTGCGCGTACAGCGCGAGCGAGTTGATGAGGCCGATGTTCGGGCCTTCGGGCGTCTCGATCGGGCACACGCGGCCGTAGTGCGTGACGTGCACGTCGCGCACCTCGAAGCCGGCGCGCTCGCGCGTCAGGCCGCCCGGGCCGAGCGCCGAGACGCGCCGCTTGTGCGTGATCTCGGACAGCGGGTTGGTCTGGTCCATGAACTGGCTGAGCTGGCTGGCGCCGAAGAACTCCTTCAGCGCCGCGCTGATCGGCTTGGAGTTGATCAGGTCGTGCGGCATCAGCGGCTCCTGCTCGGCCTGGCCGAGCCGCTCCTTGACTGCCTTCTCGATGCGCGCCAGCCCCGAGCGGTACTGGTTCTCGGCCAGCTCGCCGACGCAGCGCACGCGCCGGTTGCCCAGGTGGTCGATGTCGTCGACGTCGCCGTCGCCGTTGCGCAGCTCGACCAGGATCTTGACGACCTCGAGGATGTCCTCGTTGTTGAGGTTCATCCTGCCCTCGGGCGTCGGGCGGCCGACGCGGGCGTTGAACTTCATGCGCCCGACGCGCGACAGGTCGTAGGTGTCCTCGCTGTAGAAGAGGCGATGGAACAGCGCCTGCACCGCGTCCTCGGTCGGCGGCTCGCCGGGGCGCATCATGCGGTAGATCGCCACGCGCGCGCCCAGTTCGTCGGCGGTCTCGTCCATCGCCAGCGTCTGGCTGATGTAGGCGCCCTGGCTCAGCTCGTTGGTGTACAGGCAGGGCAGCTCCTTGATGCCGGCGGCGCGCAGCTTCTTGAGCAGCGCCTCGGTCACCTCGTCGTTGGCCTTGGCGACGATCTCGCCGGTGTCGGCGTCGACCATGTTGCGCGCGACGATGCGCCCGACCAGGAAGTCCTCGGGCACCGAGATGAAGCCGGTGCCGTTGGCCTCGAGCTGGCGCACGTGGCGCACGGTGATGCGCTTGTCCTTCTCGACGACGACGTTGCCGTCCTTGTCGGTGAGGTCGAAGCGCGCGACTTCGCCCTTCAGCCGCTCGGGCACGAACTCCATCTGCGCGCCCGTGTCCATCAGGCGGAAGTTGTCGAACACGAAGAAGTGGGCGAGGATCTGCTCGGGGTTGAGGCCGATCGCCTTGAGCAGGATCGTCACCGGCATCTTGCGGCGGCGGTCGACGCGGAAGTACAGGATGTCCTTGGGGTCGAACTCGAAGTCCAGCCACGAGCCGCGGTACGGAATGATGCGCGCCGAGAACAGCAGCTTGCCCGAGCTGTGCGTCTTGCCCTTGTCGTGCTCGAAGAACACGCCCGGCGAGCGGTGCAACTGGCTGACGATGACGCGCTCGGTGCCGTTGACGATGAACGAGCCGTAGTCGGTCATGAGCGGCACCTCGCCCATGTAGACCTCCTGCTCCTTGATCTCCTTGACGACCTTCTGCGGCAGGCTCTCGCGGTCGTTGATGATCATCTGCAGCTTGGCGCGCACCGCGGCGGCGTAGGTGAGGCCGCGCTGCTGGCACTCGCGCACGTCGAACGGCGGCTTGGCGATGTGGTACTCGATGAACTTCATCTCCACCAGGCCGTTGTGCGAGACGATCGGGAACGCCGACAGGAACGCCGCCTGCAGGCCCTCGGGCTTGCGCCGCGCCGGCGGCACGTCCTTCTGCAGGAACGCGACGTACGAGTCGCGCTGCATCGTCAGCAGGTACGGGACATCGAGGACCGCCTCGCGCTTGCCGAAGCTCTTGCGGATGCGCTTGCGCTCGGTGTAGGTGTAGGGGGTTGCTTGCGCCATGGACCACTCCGTATCGAGAGCCGACCCGGGGCTCGCGGGTGCGACTCGTCGGCGACTGGCTGCTCGAACCTTGCGTTCGAGGCTTGGTGGCAGGCCACTACCTGCCGCTGGCGGACAACCCCGGCGTTGCACCGGAGCCCGACCAAACCCGTTCCCTGCAGTCGGATCAGAGAACACTGCAAAGCCGGCTGGCTTTGCGCTGCTCTCGAGGTCCGGTCGATCGGGTGCGGGCCGCCGCGGGCAGCCCGAGATCGCTTCGACAAGCGCAGCCGTACTGCCGTACGGCGGGCGTGGCGGGGGCGATATCGGGTTGCGCAGCCGGCCCGGGCCGATCGCCTTACTTCAGCTCGGCCTTCGCGCCGGCGTCGAGCAGCTTCTTGAGCGCGGCCTCGGCGTCGGCCTTGGCGATGGCCTCCTTGACGGGCTTGGGCGCACCGTCGACCAGGTCCTTGGCCTCCTTGAGGCCCAGGCCCGTGATCTCGCGCACCGCCTTGATGACCGACACCTTGTTGGCGCCGGCCTCGAGCAGCATGACGTTGAACTCGGTCTGCTCCTCGACCACCGGCGCGGCGGCACCGCCGCCACCCGCCGCGGGGGCGGCCATCGCGGCGGCGGACACGCCGAACTTCTCTTCGATGGCCTTGACCAGGTCGTTGAGTTCCATCACCGACATGCTGTCCATCGCGGACAGGAAGGCGTCTTTGTCGAATGCCATTTGGGGTTCCTCGGAATCGGGTTGCTTGCTGGGAAAGATGGGAGGGGTCGAAGGTGGGCGCGGCTCACGCGGCCGGGACATCGGCGGGGGTGGCGCCCGCGCCCTTCTTCTCGGCCAGGGCGGCGAGCACGCCGGCCAGGCGCTGGATCGGCGACTTCAGCAGTCCGGCGACCTGGGCGATCAGCACCTCGCGGCTCGGAATGGACGCCAGGGCCTTGACCCCGTCGACGTCCAGTGCCTTGCCGGCGTAGACACCCCCCTTGATCACCAGCTTGTCGTTGCCCTTGGCGAAGTCGGCGATGACTTTCGCGGCGGCAACGGCGTCTTCGCTGAAGCCGTAGATCAGCGGCCCGACCATGGCACCGGAGGCGGCCTCGAACGGCGTGCCGGCGACGGCGCGGCGCGCCAGCGTGTTCTTCACGACGTGAAGGTACACACCCCGGGCGCGCGCTTCGACGCGCAGCTTGTTCAGGCTTTCCACGGTGAGGCCACGGTACTCGGCCAGCGCCAGCGTCTGCGAACGCGCGACCTGGGTCGACACGTCCGCCACCACGGCGGCCTTCTCGTTGCGATCGAGACTCAAAGGTCTGCTCCTCACTCACATTGGCGTGCGCGGGACTCGCGCCCTGCGCACGCCGGTTGCAGCGACCTTCCGCGACGGGGGCCCCTGCGACAGAGGAAACCCATCCACGGCGGGTACGCCATCTGCGCTGGCGTCGGACCGGGGCGCGAGCCCTGGCCGTCGATTACGGCGCCATCGCGCCACCAGCGGTCTCGGATGGCCTGGCGGCACGGCTCGCGCCGCACCGTCAGCCCACCTGTCCATGCGGCCCGCCGCACCGCCGCCTTTCCCGGCGGCGCGGCGCGCCTTCGTTGTCTGCCGGCCTCAGGCCACCGGCGCGATCGACGCGGTGTCCACGCGCACGCCGACGCCCATCGTCGACGAGACCGCCACCTTCTTCAGGTAGACGCCCTTGCTGCTCGCGGGCTTGGCCTTGACGAGGGCATCGACGAGCGCGCGCAGGTTGGCCGTGAGCCTGTCGCCGTCGAACGAGCGCCGGCCGATGGTGGCATGCACGATGCCGGCCTTGTCGACGCGAAACTGCACCTGGCCGGCCTTGGCGTTCTTCACCGCCGTGGCCACGTCCGGCGTCACGGTGCCGACCTTGGGGTTGGGCATCAGGCCGCGCGGGCCCAGGATCTGGCCCAGCGTGCCGACGACACGCATCGTGTCGGGGCTGGCGATGACGATGTCGAAGTTCAGGTTGCCGGCCTTCACCTCGGCGGCCAGGTCGTCCATGCCGACCACGTCGGCACCGGCCGCCTTGGCCTCCTCGGCCTTGGCGCCCTGTGCGAACACGGCCACGCGCTTGGTCTTGCCGGTGCCCGAGGGCATGACGACCGCGCCGCGCACGACCTGGTCCGACTTCTTGGCGTCGATGCCCAGTTGCACGGCGACGTCGATCGACTCGTCGAACTTGGCGGTCGCGCACTCCTTGACCAGCGCCAGCGCCGCATCCAGCGCGTACAGCTTCGAGGTGTCGACCTTGCCTTGCTGGCCCTTGGCCTTCTTCGTGAGCTTGGCCATGGCTTCAGACTCCTTCGACCGTCAGGCCCATCGAGCGGGCCGAGCCGGCAACGATCTTCACGGCGCCGTCCAGGTCGGCGGCATTGAGGTCCTTCTGCTTGATCCTGGCGATCTCCTCGAGTTGCGCGCGCGTGACCTTGCCCACCTTCTCGAGGTGCGGCTTGGCCGAGCCCTTGTCGATCTTGGCCGCCTTCATGAGCAGCACGGTCGCCGGCGGCGACTTGATGACGAAGGTGAAGCTCTTGTCGGCGAACGCGGTGATCACCACCGGCAGCTTCATGCCCGGCTCGTAGCCTTGCTGCGTCTGCGCGTTGAACGCCTTGCAGAACTCCATGATGTTCAGGCCGCGCTGACCGAGCGCGGGGCCGATCGGCGGCGAGGGGTTGGCCTTGCCCGCCGGGACCTGCAGCTTGACGAAGCCGACGATCTTCTTTGCCATGACTGGCTCTCCTCGAGTTCAAGCGACCGCCGTCGCGGTCTCCTCGTCACTCAACCCTGGATTCACGGGACACGCCGGGGTTGCGGCGGCGTGCTTGCGGCAGACCCTGCCTGCGGCCCTTGCGGGCCGCGGCGCGGTGCGACACGAACCAAGCTCGTCAGACTTTCTCCACCTGCGCGAAATCGAGTTCGACCGGCGTGGGGCGTCCGAAGATGGTGACCGACACGCGCACCTTGCTCTTCTCGTAGTTGACCTCCTCGACCGCACCGTTGAAGTCGGTGAAGGGGCCCTCCTTGACGCGCACCAGCTCGCCCACCGTCCACTCGACCTTGGGCTTGGGCTTGTCGACGCCTTCGCGCATCTGGTTGACGATCTTGTCGACCTCGGCGTCCGAGATCGGCGCCGGGCGGTTGCGCGCGCCGCCGATGAAGCCCGTCACCTTGCTCGTGTGCTTGACGAGGTGCCAGGTGTCGTCGCCCATCTCCATCTCGACCAGGACGTAGCCGGGATAGATGCGGCGCTCGGTGACCGACTTCTTGCCGTGCTTGAGTTCGACCACCTCCTCGGTGGGCACGAGGATGCGGCCGAACTTGTCCTGCATGCCGGCGCGCTCGATGCGCTCCTTGAGGTTGCGCTCGACGGCCTTCTCCATGCCCGAGTAGGCGTGCACGATGTACCAGCGCTTGGCCGAGGGGGCGGCGCTCGGGGCGGCGGATTGAACTTGCTCGGTCATCGGTCGGCCCTCAGCGCTGCCAGCCCAGGATCAGGTCGTACAGCAGCCACTCGAGCGTCTTGTCGGTGATCCACAGATACAGAGCCATCAGGAACACGAAGGCGAAGACGTAGCCGGTCATCTGCAGCGCCTCCTTGCGCGTCGGCCAGACGACCTTCTTGACCTCGCGCAGCGAATCGCGCCCGAAGCCGATGAGCTGCTTGCCGGCCTCCGAGGTGAAGAACAGCGCCACCGCGGCGGCCATCAGCAGCAGCAGCGCGCCCACGCGCCACCACAGGTCCTGCTTGCCGAGCACGTAGAACGCCGCAATCGATGCCACCACCAGCACGGCGGCGGCTCCCAGCTTGGCCTTGTCCGCGCTGCTGGAGACGGTCTCGACGGTGGGGGGATTGGCCATGCGCTTGCGATTGGCTCGCCTCTAGCGGGTCGGGCGCGGCCGGCGACTGCGGCGTGCTGCAGCCTTGACGCGCCCGGTGTCTGTCGAAGAAACCCGATCCGCGGCAGCGGCGCGGGGCGCCGCAGGCCCGGATCGTGGCGAGGATCGGGTGGCAGGGGCAGAGGGGATCGAACCCCCGACCTTCGGTTTTGGAGACCGACGCTCTGCCAGTTGAGCTATGCCCCTGCGGCCGTAACCTCTGTGCGTGGTTCAACTCACTCGATGATCTTGGCGACGACGCCGGCGCCCACGGTGCGCCCGCCCTCGCGGATCGCAAAGCGCAGCCCCTCTTCCATCGCGATCGGGGCAATCAGCTTGACGGTCATGCTCACGTTGTCGCCCGGCATCACCATCTCCTTGTCCTTGGGCAGCTCCACCGCCCCCGTCACGTCCGTCGTGCGAAAGTAAAACTGCGGCCGGTAGTTGTTGAAAAACGGCGTGTGCCGCCCGCCCTCGTCCTTGCTCAGCACGTACACCTCGGCCGAAAAGTGCGTGTGCGGCGTGATGCTCCCCGGCTTGGACAGCACCTGCCCGCGCTCGACGTCCTCGCGCTTGGTGCCGCGCAGCAAAATGCCCACGTTGTCGCCCGCCTGCCCCTGGTCGAGCAGCTTCCTGAACATCTCCACCCCCGTGCAGATGGTCTTTTGCGTCGCGCGGATGCCCACGATCTCGATCTCGTCGCCCACCTTGACGATGCCGCGCTCCACGCGCCCCGTCACCACCGTGCCGCGCCCCGAGATGCTGAACACGTCTTCCACCGGCATCAGGAACGCCCCCTCCACCGCCCGCTTGGGCGTCGGGATGTAGCTGTCCAGCGCCTCGGCCAGCTTCATGATCGCCTGCTCGCCCAGCTCGCCCTTGTCGCCCTCGAGCGCCAGCTTCGCGCTGCCCTTGACGATCGGCGTGTCGTCGCCCGGAAACTCGTACTTGCTCAGCAGCTCGCGCACTTCCATCTCGACGAGCTCGAGCAGCTCGGCGTCGTCCACCATGTCGCACTTGTTCATGAACACCACGATGTAGGGCACCCCCACCTGGCGCGCCAGCAAAATGTGCTCGCGCGTCTGCGGCATCGGCCCGTCGGCCGCGCTCACCACCAGGATCGCGCCGTCCATCTGCGCCGCACCCGTGATCATGTTCTTGATGTAGTCCGCGTGCCCCGGGCAGTCCACGTGCGCGTAGTGCCGCGTCGCCGTCTCGTACTCCACGTGCGACGTGTTGATCGTGATGCCGCGCGCCTTCTCCTCCGGCGCGTTGTCGATCTGGTCGTAGCCGCGCGCCTCACCACCGAACTTGCTCGACAAAATCGTCGTCAGCGCCGCCGTCAGCGTCGTCTTGCCGTGGTCCACGTGTCCGATCGTGCCCACGTTCACGTGCGGCTTGGTGCGCTCGAACTTGCTCTTTGCCATTGCTGCCTCTTGTGACTCGCGCGACCGGCGCGCGAAAAGAACGATGCCCGTGGCTGTTTAAGGTCTCCACGCATTGCCGGACCACGGGCAGCCCGACGCCACCCGCTCGCGGATGGGCCGAAGACCGGTGTCGCTTACTTGCTGCCGCGCGCGGTGACGATGGCGTCGGCCACGTTCTTCGGGGCCTCGCTGTAGTGCTTGAATTCCATCGTGTAGGTGGCACGGCCCTGCGACATCGAGCGCAGCGCCGTCGCGTAGCCGAACATCTCCGACAACGGCACCTCGGCCTTGATGATCTTGCCGCCGCCGGGCATCTCGTCCATGCCCTGCACCATGCCGCGGCGCGACGACAGATCGCCCATCACCGAGCCGGCGTAGTCCTCGGGCGTCTCGACCTCGACCGCCATCATCGGCTCGAGGATCACCGGCGAGGCGCGCCGGCAGGCCTCCTTGAAGCCGAGCGAGGCGGCCATCTTGAAGGCGTTCTCCGACGAGTCGACCTCGTGGTACGAGCCGAAGGTGAGCGTGACCTTGACGTCGACCACCGGGTAGCCGGCCAGCACGCCGTTGGGCAGCGAATCCTCGATGCCCTTCTGCACCGCCGGGATGTACTCGCGCGGCACGACGCCGCCCTTGATGGCATCGACGAACTCGAAGCCCTTGCCCGGCTCCTGCGGCTCGAGCTTGAGCACGACGTGGCCGTACTGGCCCTTGCCGCCGGACTGGCGCACGAACTTGCCCTCGACGTCGCTCACCGGCTTGCGGATCGTCTCGCGGTAGGCGACCTGCGGCTTGCCGACGTTGGCCTCGACGCCGAACTCGCGCTTCATGCGGTCGACGATGATCTCCAGGTGCAGCTCGCCCATGCCGGCGATGATGGTCTGCCCGCTCTCCTCGTCGGTGCGCACGCGAAACGACGGATCCTCGGCCGCCAGGCGGCCGAGCGCGATGCCCATCTTCTCCTGGTCGGCCTTGGTCCTGGGCTCCACCGCCTGATGGATCACCGGCTCGGGGAACACCATCTTCTCGAGCGTGATGATCGAGTTCGGATCGCACAGCGTCTCGCCGGTGGTGACGTCCTTGAGGCCGACGCAGGCGGCGATGTCGCCGGCCAGGATCTCCTTGATCTCCTCGCGCTGGTTGGCGTGCATCTGCAGGATGCGGCCGATGCGCTCCTTCTTGCCGCGGATCGGGTTGTAGACCTGGTCGCCCGACTTCAGCACGCCCGAGTAGACGCGCACGAACGTGAGCTGGCCGACGTAGGGGTCGGTCATCAGCTTGAACGCCAGCGCCGAGAACTTCTCGCTGTCGTCGGCCCTGCGCGTCACCTCGTTGTCGTCGTCGTCGTGGCCGGCCACCGGCGGGATGTCCACCGGCGAGGGCAGGAACTCGACGACGGCATCGAGCATGCGCTGCACCCCCTTGTTCTTGAACGCGGTGCCGCACATCATGGGCTGGATCTCGCCGGCGATGGTGCGCAGGCGCAGGCCCTGCCTGATCTCGGCTTCCGTGAGTTCGCCCGACTCGAGGTACTTGTTCATCAGCTCTTCGCTGGCCTCGGCGGCGGCCTCGACCATCTGCTCGCGCCACTTCAGGCACTCGGCCTCGAGCTCGGCGGGGATGGGGCCATACGTGAACTTCATGCCCTGCGACGCCTCGTCCCAGACGATGGACTTCATCTTGAACAGATCGACCACGCCCTTGAACTGGTCCTCCGCGCCGATCGGCACGACGATCGGCACCGGGTTGGCCTTAAGGCGCGTCTTCATCTGGTCGTAGACCTTGAAGAAGTTGGCACCGGTGCGGTCCATCTTGTTGACGAAGGCCAGCCGCGGCACCTTGTGCTTGTTGGCCTGGCGCCAGACGGTCTCCGACTGCGGCTGCACGCCGCCGACCGCGCAGTACACCATGCAGGCGCCGTCGAGCACGCGCATGCTGCGCTCGACCTCGATCGTGAAGTCGACGTGCCCGGGGGTGTCGATGATGTTGATGCGGTGCTCGGGCATCGACAGGTCCATGCCCTTCCAGAAGCAGGTCACGGCCGACGACGTGATGGTGATGCCGCGCTCTTGCTCCTGTTCCATCCAGTCGGTGGTGGCGGCGCCGTCGTGCACCTCGCCGAGCTTGTGGTTGACGCCCGTGTAGTAGAGGATGCGCTCCGTGGTCGTGGTCTTGCCGGCATCGATGTGCGCACTGATGCCTATGTTGCGGTAGCGCTCGATGGGTGTCTTGCGGGCCATGCTCAATCTCCAGATACAGAAACCGCCTCGGGTTGGGGGCAACCCGTAGAGGCAGCCGACAAGCCGTGGGGTTCGCGCTGCGGTGCCTGCGCGCCGCCGCCGGCAGGCGGCTAGAAGCGGAAGTGCGAGAACGCCTTGTTGGCCTCGGCCATGCGGTGGACTTCGTCGCGCTTCTTCACGGCGCCGCCGCGACCCTCGCTCGCCTCGAGCAACTCGTTGGCCAGGCGCGCGGCCATGCTCTTCTCGCCGCGCTTGCGTGCGGCCTCCTTGAGCCAGCGCATCGCCAGCGCCTGGCGGCGCACCGGGCGCACCTCGACCGGCACCTGGTAGTTGGCGCCACCGACGCGACGGCTCTTGACTTCCACCATCGGCCGGATGTTGCCCAGTGCGATCATGAAGATCTCGAGCGGATCCTTGCCCGCCTTCTTCTCGACCTGGTCGAGCGCGCCGTAGATGATGCGCTCGGCGACCGCCTTCTTGCCCGACTCCATGATGACGTTCATGAACTTGGACAGATCGACGGAGCCGAACTTCGGGTCCGGGAGGATCTCGCGCTTGGGGACTTCGCGACGACGAGGCATGAAAACTTCCTTCCTTTGAATTTCAGTTGACCGGCGACACTGCCGCCGGCCTCGACCGACCACCAAGATCGGTCACTTACTTCGGCCTGCACCTTCGACCGGACGGCCCGGCCGGCCGTCGCGAGCGGGAGCGAACGTCCTGCCGCTCGCTGGCGCCTGGCCGGCCTGCTTGCCGGCCTTGCCGGCGGCCGGACGCGTTACGCCTTCTTGGGGCGCTTGGCGCCGTATTTCGAGCGCGACTGCTTGCGGTCCTTGACACCCTGCAGATCGAGCGCGCCGCGCACGATGTGGTAGCGCACGCCCGGCAGGTCCTTGACGCGGCCGCCGCGCACCAGCACCACGCTGTGCTCCTGCAGGTTGTGGCCCTCGCCGCCGATGTAGGAGATGACCTCGAAGCCGTTGGTCAGGCGCACCTTGGCCACCTTGCGCAGCGCCGAGTTCGGCTTCTTGGGCGTGGTGGTGTAGACGCGCGTGCACACGCCGCGGCGCTGCGGGCAATTCTGCATCGCCGGTGACTTGGACTTCGTGACCTCGACCTGGCGGCCTTGGCGCACGAGTTGGTTGATGGTTGGCATTTCGAAGGTCCTGACGCCAGGCGTCGCAATGGTGTTGTCGGTCCGGCCCGCGGCACGAGCGCTCGCGCGCCACGGTCCCGCTTGCCCGCTCGCCCGCTCGCCACTCGCACGCATACGCTCGCATGCGCTCTCACGCCGCATCGACCGGGGTCTGCACGGGATGGTACGGCCCGTAGGGCGACAGGTCGGTGCGTGCGGTGCGGAAAAAGGGACGCCGGCCGGTGCGGCACCCCACGGCACCCCACGGCAGGCTGCCTTCCTGCGCCGTCGCGCCCTTCCTGCCAGCGCGCCGCGAAAAAGCTCTCCATTATATTTGCGCTGCGCCAACCTGCAAGGCCGCCGATGCCAGAGCCGCTTTCCGGCGCAACGCCCACCCCTGCGCCCGCAGTCATCGTCCTCGACACCAACGCCGTCCTCGACTGCTGGCTGTTCGAGGATCGACGCGCCGCCCCGCTGCGAGTGGCAGTCGAGCAGCGGCGCGTGCGCTGGCAAGGCACGCCGACGATGCTGGCCGAGATCGCCGCGGTCCTCGAGCGTCCGCTGAGCCCGCGATGGAACGGGAAACGCGAGCGCACGCTCTCGATACCCCCATGGCGTCACTGCGAGCTGGTCGAGACTCCAAGCGGCTGGCCTCATCCGCCGGGGCTGCGCTGCCGCGACCGCGACGACCAGGCGTTCGTCGATCTGGCGCTGCACTCGGGTGCGCGCTGGCTCGTCACGCGCGATCGTGATCTGCTGGCTCTGGCGCGGGCGGCAACCGCGCGCGGCGTGGCCGTCGTCGCGCCGCAACACTGGGTCGCGCTCTGAGGGGGCGCGGCACAGGAGCCGGCCGCACGAAGAAAAGGAGGAGGGCCGCCGGCAGCGGCCCTCCTCGTGGCGGCGCGTGTGCGCGAACCGGGCCGCGCCCTGCAGCCGCGCGTCAGTCGCTCTCGCCTGCGGCCGGCGCGGCGTGCTCGGCGTCGACCTGCGCCATCTGCGCGGCAGCGAGCTCCTCGGCCTCCTGCAGGGCGATCGCACGGCGCTCGCTCTCGTCCATCTCCTCCTTGGCCTTGCGCGCGGCGTGGAACGCCATGCCGGTGCCGGCCGGGATCAGGCGGCCGACGATGACGTTCTCCTTCAGGCCGCGCAGCTCGTCGCGCTTGCCCATGATGGCCGCCTCGGTGAGCACGCGCGTGGTCTCCTGGAACGAGGCCGCGGAGATGAAGCTGTCGGTCGACAGACTCGCCTTGGTGATGCCCAGCAGCACGTCGGCGTGCGTGGCCGGCAGCTTGCCCTCGGCGCGCAGCCGGTCGTTGGTGTCGAGCAGTTCGCTGCGCTCGACCTGCTCGCCGGCGATGTAGGCGCTGTCGCCGGGGTTGACGATCTGCACGCGGCGCAGCATCTGGCGCACGATGACCTCGATGTGCTTGTCGTTGATCTTCACGCCCTGCAGGCGGTAGACGTCCTGCACCTCGTCGACGATGTAGCGCGCCAGTTCCTCGATGCCGAGCAGACGCAGGATGTCCTGCGGATCGGCCGCGCCGTCGACGATCAGCTCGCCGCGGTTGACCACCTGGCCTTCGTGCACGAGGATGTTCTTCTCCTTGGGCACCAGTTCCTCGTAGACCTTGCCGTCGGGGTCGGTGATCTGCAGCCGCACCTTGCCCTTGGTCTCCTTGCCGAAGCTCACCGTGCCGGTGATCTCGGCCAGCGTGCCCACGTCCTTGGGCGAGCGCGCCTCGAACAGCTCGGCCACGCGCGGCAGGCCGCCGGTGATGTCGCGCGTCTTCTGGCCCTCCATCGGAATGCGCGCCAGCACTTCGCCCGGCGTCAGGTCCTGCCCGTCGCGCACCTGGATCAGCGCGCCGACGGGGAAGCCGATCGTCACCGCATGGTCCGTGCCCGGAATGCGGACCTCGTTGCCCGCCGCGTCGAGCAGCTTGACCTGCGGCCGCACGACCTTGATCGCGCCGCGGCGCTTGGGGTCGATGACGACCAGCGTCGACAGGCCCGTGACCTCGTCGACCTGCCTGGCGACGGTGACGCCTTCCTCGACGTTCTCGAACTTCGCGCGACCGGCGAACTCGGTGATGATGGGCCGCGTCAGCGGATCCCAGTTCGCGAGCACGGTGCCGGCCTTGACGGCCTGGTCGGGCCGCACGTTGAGCGTGGCGCCGTATGCCAGCTTGTGGCGCTCGCGCTCGCGGCCGTGCGCGTCGGCGATGATGATCTCGCCCGAGCGCGCGATCACCACCAGATCGCCCTTGCCGCTGGTGACGTAGCGCATCGTGGCGTTGAAGCCGACGATGCCGTCGCTCTTGGCCTCGATGCTCGAGGCCACCGCCGCGCGCGAGGCCGCGCCGCCGATGTGGAAGGTGCGCATCGTCAGCTGCGTGCCCGGCTCGCCGATCGACTGCGCGGCGATCACGCCCACCGCCTCGCCGACGTTGACCAGCCCGCCGCGGCCGAGGTCGCGGCC
>JAFECX010000026.1 GCA_018241895.1 Pseudomonadota bacterium | reverse complement strand
ATGGCGCCGGCGACACGGCCAGCGCCCGCGCCACGGCCTGCGGCTGCGGCGCGACGAGATCGACGCGGCCGAAGCCGACCTCGCGCGCCGCGGCTGCGATGCGCGCATGCGTGGCCAGGGCGCGTGCCCGGGCCCAGGCGGCGCCCGGCGCCAGCGTCGCGAGGTGGCGCGCCGCCTCGCTGCTGCTGAGCAGCCACACGCAGCGCTGCGGCGCGCCGAGCGCCGCGTCCAGGCGCGCCTGCTCCGCAGCGCTCCAGTTCGGCGCCACGCGCCGGTACGCGGCCACGAAGACGACCTCGGCACCGGCGGTGCGCAGCGTGTCGGCCATCCAGTCGCGGCCGGCCTCGCCGCGCACGACGAGGGCGCGCCGGCCGCGCCACTCGCGCGCGCGCAGCAGCTCCCACAGCGCCTCGGAATCGAAGCGTCCGGCATCGGCCGCGGGCGCGACGATGCACGCCTCGGGCACGCCCGCCTCGCACAGCGCGGCCTGCGTGCCGGGGCCGGTGCAGCCCGCCGTCACGCCGACCGGCCAGGCGCGGCCGGCGGCAGCGGCAAAGAAGTGCCGCACCGCGTTGGGGCTGACGAACATCGCGAGCGCGCACTCGGCCAGCAAGGTCCACGCGCGCTCGAGGGGGGCCGGATCGGCGACCGGCTCGATGCCGATCAGCGGCAGCGCCTCGGCATCCACGCCCAACGCGCGCAGCGCGTCCACCCAGGCCGGCGCCTGCGCGGCCGGGCGCGTGACCAGCACGCGCAGCGATGGCGTGTGTGCGCAGACGGCGCTCACGCCGCCCTCGCGCGTCGCATCCCACCTGGCATCACGGGTGGCCTCGCGGATCGCGTCACGCTGCGCGCCGCATCGCACACATCAGGCGGCGAGGTACTCGCCCGCACCGGCTTCGCGCAGATGCGCCGCCGCCTGCACGCCGAGCGCGCGCGCGGCCGCCTCGCTGCACACGGCAGCGTCCACACGCGTGCGCAGCAGCGGCCGCTTGGGCTCCTCGGCGTGGCCCAGCGCCGCATCGAGCACGAGCCGCTCGCCTTGCCACACCGCATGCGCGGCCAGCGGCATGCTGCAGCTGCCGCCCAACGCCCGCGAGACGGCGCGCTCGGCCTGCGTGGCCAGCGCGGTCGGGCCGTGGTTGGTCGACGCCAGCAAGGCGAGCAGTTCGGCGGCATCGCTGCGCACCTCGAGCGCGAGCGCGCCCTGCCCGGCCGCGGGCGTCATCTGCGCGGGCGCGAAGAAGGCGCGGATGCGCGCCGCCAGATCCAGGCGCTTCAGGCCGGCGGCAGCGAGGACGATGGCGTCGTAGCCGCCTTCGTCGAGCCGGCGCAGCCGCGTGTCGAGGTTGCCCCGCAGCGGCTCGATGCGCAGGTCGGGCCGCAGCGCCAGCAGCTGCGTCGTGCGGCGCAGGCTCGAGGTGCCGACCACGGCGCCCTCGGGCAGCGCGTCGAGCGCGGCGTGGCGCGGCGAGACGAAGGCATCGCGGGGATCCTCGCGCTCCCAGATCGCCGCCAGCGCGAACCCCTCGGGCAGGTCCATCGGCACATCCTTGAGCGAGTGCACCGCCAGCTGGGCGCGGCCTTGCGCGAGCGCGGTCTCGAGCTCCTTGACGAAGAGCCCCTTGCCGCCGACCTTGGCGAGCGTGTGCTCGAGGATCTGATCGCCGCGCGTCGTCATGCCGAGCAGTTCGACCTCGAGGCCCAGGCGCGCTGCGAGCACGTCGCGCACATGACCGGCCTGCCACAGCGCCAGGCGGCTCTCGCGCGTGGCAATGATCGTCTTCGGAAGCACCATGCGGCGATTATGGCCAGCGCCTGCCCGGCACCGTGCGTGAGGCGCCGCCGCACCGCGCGCGCGCAGTCGGCGTCGTCTTGCGCTCAGAATGGCCGCACCGACATCGCCAGCGCCGCCGCATGACACCTCCGACACCCAGGCGCCGCGCCGCCGCCTCGAAGGCCGACGCCGCCGCCAAGAACCGGCCGCTGGTCGAGGACATCCGCCTGCTCGGCCGCATCCTGGGCGACGTCATCCGCGAGCAGGAGGGGCACGAGGCGTACGAACTGATCGAGCGCATCCGCAAGCTCTCGGTCGCCTACCGCCTGAAGGACGACGCGCGCGCCGGGCGCGCGCTCGAGCGCCTGCTGCGGCGCCTGAGCGCCGACCGCACGGTGACGGTGATCCGCGCCTTCAGCTACTTCAGCCACCTGGCCAACCTGGCCGAGGACCGTCACCACCTGCGGCGGCGCGCAGCGCATCGCCGCGCCGGGCACCTGCAGGAAGGCTCGCTCGCGCTGGCCTTCGAGCGGCTGCACCGGCGCGGGCACCATGCCGGCGAGATCGCCGCGCTGCTGGCGCGCGCCTGCATCTCGCCGGTGCTCACGGCGCACCCGACCGAGGTGCAGCGCAAGAGCATCCTCGACACCGAACGCGCGATCGCCGCGCTGCTGGCCGCGCGCGACACGCTGCCCGATGCGCAGGCGCTGGCCGACAACGATGCGGCGCTGCGCACGCGCGTCACGCAACTGTGGCAGACGCGCATGCTGCGCAGCTTCCGCCTCACGGTGGCGGACGAGATCGAGAACGCGCTCAGCTACTACCACACGACCTTCCTGCGCGAGATTCCGCGCCTGTACCGCGAGCTCGAGGGCGCGCTGCACGGGCACGCGGTGGCGCCCTTCCTGCGCCTGGGCCACTGGATCGGCGGCGACCGCGACGGCAACCCCAACGTCGGCGCCGCGACGCTGCGCCTGGCCCTCGCGCGCCAGGCCGAGACGGCGCTGCGCTTCTATCTCGGCGAGGTGCACGAACTCGGCACCGAACTGTCGATGTCGACGCGGCTGGCCGGCGTCACGCCCGAGATGCGGGCGCTGGCCGACGCCTCGCCCGACCGCAGTGCGCAGCGCACCGACGAGCCCTACCGGCGTGCGCTGGTCGGCATCTACGCACGGCTGGCGGCGACGCTGGCGCAGCTCACGGCGGCCGAGCCGCCGCGGCTGACGGTGGCGCCGCAGCCGCCCTACGCGCATGCGGACGAACTGCTGGGCGAGCTGCGCATCATCGAGCGCTCGCTGCTCGCACACCATGGCCAGGCACTGGCCGCGCCGCGGCTGGCGCCGCTGGTGCGCGCGGTGCAGGTCTTCGGCTTCCATCTGGCCACGCTCGACCTGCGGCAAAACAGCGACCGCCACGAGGCGGTCGTGGCCGAACTGCTGCGCGTGGCGCGGCTCGAGCCCGACTACGCCGCGCTCGGCGAGGCGGCGCGGCGCACGCGGCTGCTCGAGCTGCTGGCCGACGCACGCCCGCTGCGCGTGCACGGTGCCGGGTACAGCCCGCTCGCGCGCAGCGAGCTCGAGATCTTCGAAGCCGCAGGCGATGCGCTGCAGCGCTACGGGCGCCAGGCGATCCGTCACTACGTCATCAGCCACACCGAGGAGGTGAGCGACCTGCTCGAAGTGCTGCTGCTGCAAAAGGAGTGCGGCCTGCTGCGCGGCACCCTGGGCGAGGATGCACGCGCCGCGCTCGTGACGGTGCCGCTGTTCGAGACCATCGACGACCTGCGGCGCAGCGAGCCCATCATGCGCGAGTTCTACGCGCTGCCCGGCATCGCCGAGCTGGTGATGGCCAGCGGCGCCGAGCAGGAGGTGATGATCGGATACAGCGACAGCAACAAGGACGGCGGCTACTTCACCAGCAACTGGGAGCTGTACCGCGCCGAGACCGCGCTGGTGCGGCTCTTTGCGCAACTGCGGCGCAGGCACGCCGGCGCCGGCGCGCCCCGCCCGCATGCCGCCGACGGCGCGGTCGCCGT
>JAFECX010000025.1 GCA_018241895.1 Pseudomonadota bacterium | reverse complement strand
GGCGCCGACACGTCGGCACCGCTCCAGCTCAGCTGCACGTTGCGCACCACGCGCTCGGGGTGCGGCATGAGCGCGGTGAAGCGGCCGTCGGCGGTGGTCACGCCGGCCAGGCCGCCGGGGCTGCCATTGGGGTTGAACGGGTGGGCCTCGGTTGCGCGCCCCGCTCGTGCGCACGATCCGGCACCGGCATCATCCGCGTTACCCATGACCTTGCCGACGTGATCCCGGAGATCGATCGCGTGCTGCCGATGTCCAGGGGCCGGATCGTGGCCGATGGCGCGAAGGAGGAAATGCTGCGGCCCGGGAAACTGGCCGGCGTGTTCGGCATCGAGGTCGCCGTCGCGCGGCACGAGGGCCAATACCACCTCTGGTGATGCGCGCCGCTGCGCACGAGGCCTATACTGGCCGCGTGCCCGCGCTCCCGGGGACTGACTCTCCGCCACGATGAACGACTACGACGTCATCATCATCGGAACGGGCGCCGGCGGCGGTGCCCTGGCGCACCGACTCGCGCCCAGTGGCAAGAAGATCCTGCTGCTGGAGCGCGGCACTTTCCTGCCCAGGGAAAAGGAGAACTGGGACACCACCGCGGTGTTCCTCGACAACCGCTATCACACCGCTGAAACTTGGCAAGACACGGCCGGCCGGCCGCTGCACCCGCAGACCTCGTACTGGGTCGGCGGCAACACCAAGGTGTACGGCGCCGCGCTGTTCCGCCTGCGCGAGCGTGATTTCGAGGAGGTAGCTCACGCCGACGGGCTGTCACCTGCCTGGCCGCTGAAGTATCGCGACTTCCAGCCGTACTACGATGAGGCGGAGCAACTCTATGCGGCGCACGGCCAACGTGGCGCGGATCCGACCGAGCCGCCGGGTGGCAAACCCTATCCGTGGCCCGCAGTCAGCCACGAGCCGCGCATACAGGAATTGCACGACGAGCTCGAGGCCGGCGGTTACCGCCCGTTCCCGTGCCCGGTCGGGATCAAGCTCGACGAACGGACGCGCTGGCGGAGTCCGTGCATCCGTTGCGACACCTGCGATGGCTTTCCCTGCCTGGTCGCTGCGAAATCCGATGCGGAACACAACTGCATCCGGCCGATCCTGGATCGGCCCAATGTCCGCCTGCTGACCGGCGCGTACGCGAGCCGGCTGACCACCAACGCGGCCGGCACCGAGGTCAACGGCGTGATTGCCGAGTTCGATGGCGGCACGCGCCGGGAGATCTTCAAAGCCAACATCGTGGTCGTGGCCTGCGGTGCCATCAACTCGGCGGCGCTCCTGCTCCGCAGCGCCAACGACACGCATCCCGACGGGCTCGCCAACCGTTCCGGCCAGGTCGGTCGCAACCTGATGCTGCACAAGGCCGCCATCCTGCTTGCGCTCGGGCCAAAGCCGAATCCCAGCAAGTACATGAAGACGCTGGCGGTGCACGATTTCTATTTCGGCGAGAAGGACTACCCCTGGCCCATGGGCGCGATCCAGATCGTTGCCTCCTTCCAGTGGGAGATGATGAAGCCGGATGCGCCGATCCTCGTGCCGGACGCGATGCTGAAGAAGATGAAAACCCACTCGGTGCCCTGGTGGCTTACCACCGAAGACCTGCCGAGCCCCGACAACCGGGTGCGCTGGATCGAGGGCCGCGGGATCGAGCTTGCCTACACGCCCAACAACGAAGAACCGCACCGGCGGCTCATCGCGCGCTGGCGGGAGATCCTGAAGCAGGTGGACCGGAGCGACACCTGGCTGCCGGAGGATTTCTACCTGAAGAAGGCCGTGCCGCTCGAGGGCGTGGCCCACCAGAACGGCACCTGCCGCTTCGGCACGGATCCCGGATCATCGGTACTTGACGTGAACTGCCGGGCCCACGACATCGCAAACCTCTATGTCGTCGATGGCTCGTTCTTCCCGTCCTGCGGCGCGGTCAACCCGTCGCTGACCATCACCGCCAACGCGTTGCGCGTCGGCGATCACCTGCTCTCGCGCCTCGGCTGAGTCGCCCAAGTGTCGCAGCGTCGCGCCATGGCCATGGTCTACACCGCGGGCCTGGCGCAGGGCCTCGGGCTCGTGACCTTCCCGGCGGCCAGCACGATACTGACGAGTCCGGACTACTTCGCGCTGACCGACACCGCCTATGGCGCGCTGTTCATCCCGCAGGCTGCGCTGGCCGTGGCGGCCTCGTTGCTCGGCGCTGCGCTGTACCGCCAGCTTGGCATCCAGCGCGTCTACCTGGTGGGCCTCGCGGCTGATCTCGGTGCGATGTTGCTGCTGGTGGCCAGTCGCTTCGTGATGGCGGAACAGGGGCTCACCTACGGCGTGTTGCTCGTGGCAACCAGTTGCATGGGGCTTGGCTTCGGCTTCCTCGTGCCGGTGCTGAACACCGTGGTGGCCGCGCTGTTCCCGCGGACGTCGGACAAGGCCGTGCTGGCATTGAATGCGTTGCTCGGCCTCGGCACGGCGCTTGCCCCGGCCTTCGTCGCATTGTTCGTCGGCCTCGGCATCTGGTGGGGGCTGCCGTTGCTGGTCGCCGTGCTGCTGGTCGGCCTGCTGGTCGCCGGTCGTGGCGGGTCGTCGCTGGACACAGCCGCCAGCATGGCGGCGGCTGCCCCGGCTACTGCAGGCGCACACGGAAAAAGGCATACAGCGCCAACGCGGTTCTGGCCTTTTGCGGCTTTTGCGCTCGCCTACGGCGTCTGCGAAACCCTGAACGGCAACTGGGCCTCGCTGTACATGACCGAGCATTTCCATTCAGGCACGAGTCTCGCGTCACTCGCACTGACGATCTTCTGGAGCCTCGTGACGCTGGGCCGAATCGTCTTTGCGAGCATCGGCCGATGGGTTCCAGAACGACTGGCCTGGCAGGTGCTGCCCTTCGTGATCGCTGCGGCCTTTCTCGCTTGTGCACTGGCGCCGCCGAGCGAGCCATGGCTGGGGCTCGCCGGCTTCGCCCTGGCCGGGCTCGGCTGTTCGGCGTTGCTGCCGCTCGCGATCAGTTTCGGCCAGGCGCAACTGCCCGGATTCAGCGCCTCGGTGGCCGGCGGCCTGATTGCGTTCTACCAGGTCGGCTATGGCCTGGCGGCGTTCGGCGTGGGGCCCGTGCAGGGCGCCACCGGCGCCGGGCTTGGTGAAGTCTTTGGCGGCGCCGTGGTCGTCGCACTGCTGGCGGCTGCGCTTGGCCTTTTCATCGTGCGCAGGCCTGGCGCACCCGTTCCGGGGAGAACCTGATGACTTCGACATCAACCATCGGCGAAGCGGCGGACCTGCGTGGCGCCAAGGCTGGCAGTGCGGGTGGCAGCCTGGCCGGCAAGGTGGCCATCGTGACCGGCGGCAACAGCGGCATCGGCAAGGCGATCGTGCTGGAACTGGCGCGGGAGGGTGCCAGCGTCGTGATCGACTACGTGGTGCAGCCCGAAGCCACCGCCGATCTCGTCAAGGAAGTGACGGCACTCGGCGCACGTGCACTCGGCGTCAAGGCGGATGTCAGCCAGGTGGCGGAGCTCGAACAGCTGGTGGCGGCGACGGTCCGGGAGTACGGCCGGCTGGACATCATGGTCAACAACGCCGGCATCGAGTACCGGGCCTCGGTGCTCGACGTCACCGAGACACACTACGACCGCGTCATGGCGATCAACCTCAAGGGTGCCTTCTTCGGCACGCAACTCGCCGCCCGGCAGATGATCGGCCAGGGAGGCGGCGGCCGCATCATCAACATCAGCTCCGTGCACGAGGACTGGCCGATGCCAGGCAACACGGCCTACTGCGTGTCCAAGGGCGGCATGCGGATGCTGACGCGCACGGCCGGGCTCGAGCTCGCGCCCCATGGCATCCGGGTGGTTGGCGTCGGGCCCGGCGCGGTGGCCACGCCGATCAACACCTCGACGATAGACGATCCGGCGCTGCTCACGAAGCTGGACCATGCGATCCCGCTCGGGCGCATGGCCGAGCCCGCCGAGATCGGCCGGCTGGTGGCCTTCCTGGCCGGCGCGGACGCCAGTTACCTCACCGCGACCACGGTGTTCGCCGATGGCGGACTCATGCACACAAGCCCCGGGCTGTGAGACAGCGGAAGCACAATGACCGAGCAGGATCGGAACGCAGCGCCCGGCTGGCCGGGCATCGAACCCCGCTGGACCTCGAGCGCCAAGAGCGGTGTCGGCACCAGCGTCACCGCGCAGAGCCCGCTGTGGTTCACGCTGTCCCACGGGATCGTCAACGAGGTGTACTACCCGCGGCTGGACCAGGCCAACATCCGCGACCTCGGCTTCATCGTGACCGATGGTCGCAGCTTCTTCTCGGAGGAGAAGCGCCAGGCTTCGGCGCAGGTCGGTACCGTCGCCCCCGGCGTGCCGGCCTATGAGCTCGTGAACACCTGCGAGGGTGGCCGCTACCGGATCCACAAGACCATCTGCACGGACTCGCGGCGCGCCACGCTGTTGCAGCGCGTGCGCTTCGAGCCGCTGCAGGGCCGTCTGGCGGATTACCGTCTGTTCGTGCTGGTTGCTCCGCATCTCGCCAACCATGGCGCCGGCAATGACGGCTGGCTAGGTGAACACAAGGGCCGGCCGATGCTCCTTGCCCGGCGCGAAGACGTGGCGCTGGCCCTGGCCTGTTCACTGCCGTGGCGTGCGGCCTCATGCGGCTACGCGGGCACGAGCGACGGCTGGCAGGACCTCAAGGCCAACGGCCATCTCACCGAGCTGCATCCCGAGGCGAGGAACGGCAACATCGCGCTGACCGGCGAGATCGACCTGGCGCAGTGCGATGGCGAGTTCGTGCTGGCGCTCTCCTTCGGCAGCAATGCCTCCGAGGCAGGCCAGCGGGCGCTGTCGAGCCTGATCGATCCCTTCGACGGGCTGCTCGCGGAGTACGTCGCGGGCTGGAACGATTTCCAGCGGCAGTGTCGCAGCATCGCCTCCGGCGATCAGCCGGAACCGCCGCTCTATCGCACCAGCACGGCGGTGCTGAAGACGCACCTGTCCAACTATTTCGTGGGCGGGATGATCGCCAGCCTGTCGGTGCCGTGGGGCTTCAGCAAGGGCGACAACGACCTCGGCGGTTACCACCTGGTCTGGCCGCGCGACCAGGTGGAGTCGGCCGGGGCATTGCTCGCCAGTGGTGACACGGCCGACGCGCTCGATGTGCTCCGCTACCTGCTGTCGACCCAGGAGGCCGATGGCCACTGGCCGCAGAACATGTGGCTCGATGGTTCGCCGTACTGGAACGGCATCCAGCTCGACGAGGCCGCCTTTCCGATCCTGCTGGCCGACGCGCTGCGTCGCCGCAACGCGCTCGACGGCATCGACTGCTGGCCGATGTTGCGACGGGCCGCCAGCTACATCGTACGCAACGGACCGGTGACCCTGCAGGATCGCTGGGAGGAGGATGGCGGCTATTCGCCGTTCACGCTGGCGGTGGTCGTGGCCGGGCTGCTCGGTGCCGCCGATTTCGCCGACGCGGCAGGGGAGAACGCGATCGCCACCCACCTGCGCGAGACCGCCGACATGTGGAACGCGCGGATCGAGGCCTGGACGTACGTCACCGGCACGTCGCTCGCCCGGGAGGTCGGGGTGGAGGGCTACTACATCCGGATCGCACCGCCGGAAGTGGCCGATGCGCGCTCACCCGCGCAGGGCTTCGTGCCGATCAAGAACCGTCCGCCGGGCGACAGCGAGCTGCCGATGGTCCAGCTCGTCAGCCCCGATGCGCTGGCGCTGGTGCGCTTCGGGCTGCGCGCGGCCGACGATCCGCGGATCGTGAACACCGTCAAGGTGATCGATGCGCTGTTGAAGACCGACACGGTGACCGGCCCGCTCTGGCATCGCTACAACGACGATGGCTATGGCGAGCACGCCGACGGCAGCCCGTTCGATGGCACGGGCATCGGGCGCGGCTGGCCGTTGCTTGGTGGGGAGCGCGCGCACTACGAGCTCGCGGCCGGCCGGCCGGCAGAGGCAGACCGGCTGCGCAAGGTCATGGAAGCCCAGGCCGGTGTCGGCGGCTTCTTTCCGGAACAGGTCTGGGATGCCCCGGACATGCCGGAGCGCGAGCTCTACAACGGCCGCCCGTCCGGTTCGGCGATGCCGCTCGTCTGGGCGCATGCCGAGTACATCAAGCTGGTGCGGTCATTGCAGGACGGGCGGGTGTTCGACCTGCCGCCGCAGACGGTGGAGCGCTACCAGGTGCAGAAGCGATCGTCGCCTCATTTCCTGTGGCGCTTCACGCACAAGAGCCGCCTGCTGCCGGTGGACAAACTGCTGCGCATCGAAACGCTTGCGCCGGCGCAGGTGCATTGGAGCAGCGATGGCTGGCAGACCGTCGTCGACACGGATACGCGCGACACGGGCCTCGGCTTGCACGTCGTCGACCTGCCCACCAGCCGCTTGCCGCCTGGCACGATCATCCGCTTCACCTTCTACTGGCCCGAAGCCCGACGCTGGGAAGGCACCGACTTTGCCACGCAAATGGGTGCCGGACTCCCTCCCGGGTAGTCGTTGCGGATGCAATGACCTCCGGGGAGGGCCTCCGGCACCTCTTTCAGTAGTTGTTGATGCTGTGGCGGCCGGGGCCGAGCAAGGCGATGGCGATGGCGATGGCGGTGAAGAAGTACATGCCCTGCAGCTCCGGCGCCCAGCCCCCGGTGCCGGCAAGCTCGAAGAGATGGGCGCGGTGGACCAGCCCGAAGGCAAAGGCCATGTTGATCGCGATCAGCCAGCCGCCGATCCGCGAGGAACAGCCGGTGATCACGAGGATCGGCGCCAACACCTCTGCGACGTAGACGCCGTAGGCCACGAAGGCCGACAACCCGTTGGCGGCCACCATGCCGCTGACCCCGCCGATGCCGCCGACGACCTTGGACGCGCCATGCGCACAGGATTTTCAAACAGCTCCTCGAACGCCAGACGCGGGCTGGGTTGGCAGCCGATGCCGGGCCGATTGCAGCCAGGCTGGCTTGGATGCGGGCGGTTGAGCCATTGCTTGTGCCAACTCGGCCCGCCTCGACGCTTCGCCCGGGGGCTGGTCGGGGCCGGTCGGGCCCTGATCTCAGGGTTGATCCTGGTTCGGAGACGCCGCGCCAACACGGCGCGCAGCGTCGCCCCGGCTGCGTTGCGGCGCTGCAGCCTGCGCAAGTGTCGTTGATGACGGCCGGCGTGGCTCAGGCGGCGTCAGTCTTGCCCCGCCTCGCGCGCCCGGCCCCTGGGCGGGGGCTGCAGGTCCAGACCCAGGTGCGCCAGGATCTTCTCGATGACCGGCCGCTCCAGGATGGCCGCGATGGTCTTCGGACCCCCGGCGCCGCAGTTCGGGCCGTGTTGCATGTCGACGTCGAAAGCGAAGCTTCAGCGAAGACCAACCTGTACTCGAGCGATGTCGTAGCCAAGACGCGCTCGAGCAGCCGCGCCCAGCTGATGCGCTGCGGCCGGGCCTGAACCGCCTCGAGGTCGCACCGAGCCGGTGCCGGCAGCGCATCGGCCGCGCGCGGCGTCCGGCGTGATGCGCGCGGACTGGATCGGCATTGCCCTAGAATCGACGCCACCAGGGGGGGCATGATGAGGATTGCCGAGCGGGTCGAGCTTCCATGCGGCGTGACATTGCCGAACCGCCTTGCCAAGGCCGCGATGACGGAAGGGCTGGCGGGCCCCGACAACCAGGGCAATGCTCGATTCGTCGAGCTGTACCGGCGCTGGGGTGCCGGCGGGGCCGGCCTCCTGCTCACCGGCAATTTCCTGATCGACCGCTGGCACCTCGAGCGCGGCGGCAATCTCGCGATCGAAGGCGAGCAGGACGAGCGCGCGCTGGCCGCGCTCGCGCTCATCGCCACGGCGGCCAAGGCGCATGGCTCGCGGGTCGTCGTGCAGTTGAACCATGCCGGGCGCCAGACGCAGAAGGCGATCAACAAGAGCCCCAGGGCGCCGTCGGACATCGGCCTGAAGATGGGCAACGGCCGCTTTGCCACGCCGACGCCGCTGACCGAAGCCGAGATCGAAAGGACGATCGACCGCTTCGTGAACGCCGCGCGGGTCTGCGAGCGCACGGGTTACGACGGCGTGCAGATCCACGCCGCGCACGGCTATCTCACTTCGCAGTTCCTGTCGCCGCTGTCCAACCGCCGGACCGACCGCTGGGGCGGGCCGCTCGAGGACCGGGCACGCTTCATCGTGGAGATCATCCGCCGCACACGCGCGGCCGTGCGCGCGGACTTCATCGTCTCGGTGAAGTTGAATTCCGCCGATTTCCAGCGCGGCGGATTCGATCAGGACGACAGCGCCGTGGTCGCCGGCTGGCTGGAAGCGGCCGGCGTCGACCTCATCGAGATTTCCGGCGGCAACTACGAGCAGCCGCGCATGATCGATTTCGACCGCAAGGATCCGCTCGCCGCGGACAAGCGCGAGAGCACGCGCCGGCGCGAAGCCTATTTCCTCGATTTCGTGCCCAAGCTGCGGGCCTGCACCCAGGTTCCGGTCATGGTCACGGGCGGCTTCCGCACCCTGGCGGCGATGGAGCAGGCGATCGCCGAGGACGGCGTGGACGTGATCGGCCTGGGCCGGCCGATGGTGCTGAACCCCGGCGTCGCCAACGAGCTCCTGGCCGGCAGGATCGAGCGCATCGAAAGCCGCGACGACGATCTGGTGATCGGGCGCGGGCTCCTTGGGCCGAATTCGCCGATCTCCTTCCTGCGCGATCTGAATGCGTGGGGATCGCTCGGCTGGTACTACGAGCACATCTACAGCCTCGCCGCCGGCAAGGAGCCGGACCGCTCGCTGAGCGCCTTGAAGGCCCTGCTGCGCTATGACCGGACCGAGGGTGCGACGGCCAAGGCCGTGACGGACCGGTCCGAGCGGCGGCTCGCCGCGCGTCCGGTGCCGATCGAACGGCGGCGCGTCGCGCGGGCCTGACCAGCCGCGGGGTGCTACGCGGCATGCGCGGACCGCGCCGGCGCGGCCGCGCCAGCGTCGCGACCGCCAGCCCCAGCAGCCAGCCCGAGCTGGCAGCGCACGCCGCCACCGCCACCGCTGCTGCTGCTGGCAGTGGGCTGGGTCGGGCGTGAAGTTGCGCGCTAGCTGGTTAGGCGGCACAACAACCAGCGTCGTGCCCTATGCGGCCTTGACAACCACTCGCGACAGTTCGGTCCCGAGCTGACGCTTCACGCGTTCGATGACGTGGAAGCGTGCCATCATCACCGTCGTCAGTGCGTATGGCGAAAGGGCGTCAGCGATCTCCTTAGCCGTCCAAGTCCGTCCATTGGCCAAGTTGCGGACTGTCATGACGCTTTCCACAAGCTGGAGCGCCATCCACTCCCGCACGTACTCAACGATGAGCTTCTCAATCGCCTCGTCGCCTGACTGGTTGAACTCCTCGCTGAAATGGCGCACTACATCGATGTAGCCGCGGAAGTCAGCGTTGGCCTTGATGAGGTCACCGGTCGCCGGATCACCAGGAATCTCTGCGGCCATGTCTTCCAATTCCCCCTGCTCCCGCCCGGCGCCAAGCGAGACCCACATCACTTCCGGCTCGCGGGGCGCAGGTGTCACCGGCATGGCCTCCTCGCCGCCCGACTCGACGAGATCGGCTAGGTAGTCGTCACTCGATCGGCCGCCGCGCGTGCCACCCACGCGATGCGCTCGCCCTTCGCTCTCGTCGTCACCAGCCTCCGGGTTCCCGCCGGCGACCGCGCCAACGGCCAAGACAGTGCCATCCGGCGTGCGCCGATATCGGCTCGGCCGCAGGAACTCTCGGATCCGCTTGAGTCGCTCCAAGATCCTCTCGCGCAACTTTCCCTGAGGGTCAGCGTTGGAGCGAGCGATGATCTCATCGATCTTGTCCTTGATGGCTTGCGGCAGTTGCGCGCGGAACTCAGCCCCCCACCTCTCCCACCAGTTCGCATCCTCGACATCTTCGCCGTCGAGAAGAACTCGGGAGCGCGCGGTATCTGCACGGATATCCAAGCCGGACGTGCCAGCGCGGGGCTCGATGTAGATGTTCACATGCTCGGCACCGAAGATGATGCCGAAGCCCGCCAGGATGCGTCGGGACGCCGGCGGCGTCCGGAGGATGTACACCTCGTCCTGAAACACGATCCCTACTTGGCAGGTACGTCCGCCCCGCGTGCTCATGTTCTTCGAGGCCTGAGCACCATCTGAGAAGAGCCACCAGTGCGCATCAGCATTGGAAAGGCGCACAGTTCCCGAGGTGGCTGCGCTCTCGTCTAGAAGGTGCTTAGTCCCCCGAATGGTCTGAAGATTGAAGGTCTTCTCAGAAGGTTCGGGCTCCTCTTTCGGCCAGCGCTCCATATCGCGAGTGAGAACACGCACCTGGAGCTTGCCGTTCACCGGAAGCCGGAAATACCTGCTAGTCAGATACGTCACAAGCCAGTTCATCCCACCCGCCTCGACAGGCGGAAGACAGGTGTTCTCTCGCTCGTCACCTCCGAGAAGCGTGACCTTAGTCCCAGCGTCCTCAATGCCACGAGGTCGGACCGCCCCCTTGATCCGTGGCGTCCAGTGAGGTCCATCGGCGAGATCGAACGAGTCGAGCCCGTACTCACCGATCTTGTCGTCCCTGTGTAGCTTGACCATCGCGCCACGACCATCCCGCCAAGACTGATAGACCAGGCCGAAGCGGTTGCGATACAGCGCCGTGATCTTTGCGCCGACACCGAAGTTCTGCGAGATGCTTTGGGTCTGATTGGCACCCTGCACAGCGAGACTGTTCAAGTAGGACGCCATCTGCTCAGGCGTCATTCCGTCGCCGTTGTCCACGACGCAGAGCTTGAAAAGCCCGGTTCGGCGAAGGTGCTCCCAGTCAACGTCCCACTTGATCAGGCCTTCGCCGTCAACACCAGACTTCTGGCGGCGCGCGACAGCCTCAAGGGCGTTCTGGGTGAGTTCCCGAATCTGCTGATTCGGCGGCGTATCGGCGGCGAGGCGATCCAGAAGGAAAGCAATATTCGCCACCGTCATCGGCTTCGTGACGGACATGTGAGACTCCTATCAAGGCGGCAGTGCCGCGTGGATACAAGCGCCCTCACCAAGGTCACGAGCACGGAGACAGGCTCGGGGCCGTGCACTCGACTCAGGCGGTGCTAGTCTAAGAGTTGCCGCGGACTCCCGTCAAATGCACGTGCTCAAGGCCGCGAACGCACGCAACGGTCGCAGGTGCCGCCTAACCCCTCTGCAAGGACTTCCCCCCGAGTCAAGAGGCGTATTGGTATTGGCTGTTCCTCCTAGCTGTGGCTGTTTGGTATTGGGCTGTTGGATCTAGAACTCGTATCCACGAAGGGGTGGTGTGGGCGAAGGTGCGGTGCGACGGGGAACAGACTGCGCATCTACAAACGGCCTTGTTGCACCTGTTGGTGCGGACCCAGATACGAACCGCTCGGTCGGGCTCCATTCGCTCCGCGGGTTGAGGCGTGATCGCCACCCGTAGGGTTAGCCGAGTTCACCGACCGCCGGTCTGACCTGTCAACGCATCTTCGAGAGCACCTGTGGCGTGGAGGAACGAAGGTGTACTGTGGCCTGTTCAGGCGGCCTGGCACATCGGCAACGGCACCAAGCCGTGCGTGGGCGGCCGGTGCGCGCCGGGGCACTTGGCGGGAGGCTTTTCGCTGAGGTGTGCGACGTCGAAGGGCTTGTCGCGCGTCATCACCGCCCACAGGATGCGCGCGTTCTTGTTGGCCATGGCCACGCAGGCTTTCTGCCAGCCCACGCGCAGCACCAGCGCCTGCAACCACCGGCTGGTGGCGTCGTCACGCTTGCCCGCGCTCATGACGGCGGACTTGGCACCCTGGATGGTGAGCGTCCGGCGGCCCCACCTTGACGGTGCCGGAGTAGCGGCCCAGCATGCATGCGCGCCGTGAACGGTGCTTGCGCGATGGCGGCCCGTTGAGTCTGTGCGGCGAACTCGCGTGGTGGTGTCAGGCCGGGCGCCAGCGGTGCGGCAGCAACTCGTCGATGCGCTGGCTGGGGTGGCTGTGGATGCGCGCGAGCACGTCGCGCAGATACGCCCAAGGCTCCAGGCCGTTGAGCT
>JAFECX010000024.1 GCA_018241895.1 Pseudomonadota bacterium | reverse complement strand
GCGATCGGCCAGCGCCAGCCCGGCTGGGCGCAGGCGGCGTGGGAGGAGTTCGCGCGGCGCTTCGGGCCCGCGCTGCCTCTGGAGCTGCGCGCGCTCAAGGCCGAGCCGCGCGGCGGCACGCGCACCGCCGCGCAGTGCATGGCGGCCGAGGCCGCGCGCATCGAGGCGGTGCTCGCCAAGGAGGCGCGCGGCGCGCGCCGCGTCGTGCTCGACGAACGCGGCACGCGCGTCACGACCGCGCAGCTCGCCGAGCGTCTGCGCGCCTGGCGCGACGACGGGCGCGACGTGGCGTTCGTGATCGGCGGCGCCGACGGCCTGGACGGCGCGCTGGCGGCGCGCGCCGACGAGACGCTCAGGCTGTCGGACCTGACGCTGCCGCACGCCCTGGCGCGCGTGCTGCTGGCCGAGGCGCTGTATCGCGCGGCTTCGCTGCTCGAAGGCCATCCCTACCATCGCGAGTGACGCGCCATCGCGCGGCCGAGCGTCGTCGGCCGGTGCCGACGCGGGGCCCCGCCTGGCGGCGTCGACGGCCGTCACGCGGCGCCACCGACGGCTGCCCTCGGGCCGCCACAATCGCCGCCGTGCACCGTTTCGTCTACCTGGCCTCGGCCAGCCCCCGCCGCGCGCAGCTGCTCGACCAGATCGGGGTGGCGCACCGTGCGCTCGTCGCCGCCGCCGACGAGGACGTCGAGCGGCTCGAGGCCGAGCGCCGCGGCGAGGCGCCCGAGGACTACGTGCGGCGCGTGACGCGGGCCAAGCTGCGCGCGGCGCGCCGCCGTCTGGCCACGCGCGCCCTGGCCGACGCGCCCATCCTGTGCGCCGACACCACGGTGGCGCTCGGGCGCCGCATCCTCGGCAAGCCCGACGACGCGGGGCACGCCATGGACATGCTGCGCGCGCTGTCGGGGCGCTCGCATCGCGTGCTGAGCGCCGTGGCGCTGAGCTGCGGCCGCGCCGCGCCGCTGCGCCTGAGTGTCTCGCGCGTGCGGTTCGCGGTCCTGCCCGAGCCGTTCATCCGCGCCTACGCCGAGAGCGGCGAGCCGCTGGGCAAGGCCGGCGCGTACGCGGTGCAGGGGTGCATCGCGCAGTGGATCGAGCGCATCGAGGGCAGCTACACGGGCATCATGGGCCTGCCGCTGTTCGAGACGCGCGAATTGCTGGCGCGCGCGCGGGTCTTCCATGGGCCTTGAGGTCACGCGACGCGGCGTGCGCACGGTTGCCGAGGCCGCGCCGCGGCCTGCGCGCCGTGCCGCGCACCCGTAGACTCCTCGTCCATGGCGAGCCAGGACATCCTGATCAACTGGGCCCCGCAGGAAACGCGCGTGGCCATCGTCGAGAACGGCGCCGTGCAGGAGCTGCACATCGAGCGCGCGCTCGAGCGCGGGCTGGTCGGCAACGTCTACCTCGGCAAGGTCGCGCGCGTGCTGCCCGGCATGCAGAGCGCGTTCGTCGACATCGGGCTCGAGCGCGCGGCCTTCCTGCACGTGGCCGACCTGAACCCGCCGGCGGCCGCCAACGGCAGCGCGCGCGCCGGCGGCGGCGCGGGGCCGGTGCGGCCCGATGCGCTGCCGCCGATCGAGCGCCAGGTCTTCGAAGGCCAGACCCTCACCGTGCAGGTCATCAAGGACGCCATCGGCACCAAGGGCGCGCGGCTGTCGGCGCAGATCTCGATCGCCGGGCGCATGCTGGTGTACCTGCCGCACGACACGCACATCGGCGTGTCGCAGAAGATCGGTCCGCCCGAGCTGCGCGAGCAGCTGCGCGCGCGCGTGGGGGCACTGGCCGCGCTGGGCGAGGGCGGCCAGCGCATCGACCCGCCCGGCGGCTTCATCCTGCGCACCAACGCCGAGGAGGCGAGCGACGCCGAACTGGCCGAGGACATCGCCTACCTGCGCCGGGCCTGGGCCGCGATCCGCGAGCGTGCGCTCACGAGCGCAC
Organism: Pseudomonadota bacterium; assembly: GCA_018241895.1. Taxonomy (GTDB): domain Bacteria; phylum Pseudomonadota; class Gammaproteobacteria; order Burkholderiales; family Burkholderiaceae_C; genus Rubrivivax. Next base: position 5,214 of record JAFECX010000024.1, on the reverse strand, counting down.
CCGGCTCGCTGCTGCACCAGGACCTGAGCCTGGCCGAGCGCGTGCTGCGCGACCTCGTCAACGAATCGACGCAGGCGATCCGCATCGACTCGAAGATGCAGTACGACCAGCTCGAGGCGTTCGGCCGCGCCTACATGCCGCGCGCCGCGGCCCGGCTCGAACACTACAAGGGCGAGCGCAACATCTTCGACCTCTTCGGCATCGAGGAGGAGATCGCGCGCGCGCTGGCGCGGCGCGTCGAGTTGAAGAGCGGCGGCTACCTCATCATCGACCAGACCGAGGCGCTGACGACGATCGACGTCAACACCGGCGGCTACGTCGGCGCGCGCAACTTCGACGACACGATCTTCAAGACCAACCTCGAGGCCGCCGGCGCCATCGCGCGCCAGCTCAGGCTGCGCAACCTGGGCGGCATCGTCATCGCCGACTTCATCGACATGACGCGCGACGAGCACCGCGGCGCCGTGCTGGCCGAGCTGAAGAAGCAGCTTGCGCGCGACCGCACGCGCACGACGGTGAGCGGCTTCACGCAGCTCGGCCTGGTCGAGATGACGCGCAAGCGCACGCGCGAGAGCCTGGCGCACATGCTGTGCGAACCCTGCCCGACCTGCGACGGGCGCGGCCAGGTGAAGACCGCGCGCACCGTGTGCTACGACATCCTGCGCGAGATCCTGCGCGAGGCGCGCCAGTTCGACCCGAAGGAGTTCCGCATCGTCGCCAGCGCCGCGGTGGTCGAGATGCTGCTCGACGAGGAGAGCATGCACCTGGCGGGCCTGAGCGAGTTCATCGGCAAGCCGATCTCGCTGGCCGCCGAACCGGTGATGAATCCGGAGCAGTACGACATCGTGCTGCTGTAGTGCGGCGCGGCAGCGCGCGCCGCGGGTGGCCGTTCAGCGCAGCATGATCGAGCCGCCGTCGGCCATCAGCGTCTGGCCCGTGACGTAGCGCGATTCCTCGCTGGCGAGGAAGGCGACCACCGGCGCGATGTCGTGTTCCGGATCGCCGAGGCGGTGCATCGGGATGCCGTCGAGCATCAGCCGGTACTGGTCCGCGAACTGCTTGGACCACGCCTCGATGCCCGGCGTGAGCGCGATCGGCGAGACGAGGTTGACGCGGATGCCGTCGAGCGCCCACTCGTTGGCGGCCACGCGCGTGAGCGCGCGGATGGCCTCCTTGGCCGCGGCGTAGGTGGCCTGGTTGGCCTGGCCGCGCAGGCCGGCACCCGACGCGAAGTTCACGATCGAGCCCTTGACCTTCTTGAGTTCGGGATGCGCGGCGCGCATGAGGTGAAAGGTGGCGAACAGGCCCGTGCCGAGCGACAGATCCCACATGGCCTGGTCAACCTGCAGGATCGGCGCCTGCTTCGAGGCGTGGGCGTTGTTGACGAGCACGTGCAGGCCGCCGAAGCGCGCCACCGTGGCGTCGACGATCGCGCTCGCGTTGTCGGCGAGCGCGATGTCGCGCTCGAGGTAGATGGCGTTGCCGCCGCCGGGCAGTTGTGCCAGCGTCGCCTCGCCGTCGGCCTGCGCGACGATGTCCACCACCGTGACCTTGGCGCCGAGGTCGAGGAAGTGCTTGACGATGCCGCGGCCGATGCCGCCGATGCCGCCGGTGACGATGGCGACCTTGTTGTCGAGCTTGGGCATGAGCGGTGTCTCCGTTCTGTGGTGGGTGGCGCCGGCCATCGTAGCTCAGCCTGCGCAGCGTTCAGGGGCGCGCCGCCACGATCACGGCGTAGGCCTTGAACACGGCGCTCGCCGCGCTGCCCACCTTCAGCCCGAGCGCCTCGGCGCTGTCGTTGGTGATCGTGGCCGTGAGCGCCGCGCCGCCGGGCAGGGTGAGCACGACCAGCGAGGACACGGCGCCGCGTTCGATGCGCGAGACGGTGCCGGCGAGCTGGTTGCGCGCCGAGAGCTGCCATCCGGCGGTGTCGGTCACGAGCACGACGGCCGAGGCCTTGACGAGCGCCAGCGCCTCCTTGCCTATCTTCAGCTTCAGCCGCTTCGCCGCCGCCGAGGTCATCGTCGCCGTGATCTCGGCGCCGCCCGGCAGCGCGATCGTCACCTCGGCCGATACCGGCCCGAGCGCGAGCGCGCTCACGCTGCCGGCGAACTGGTTGCGGGCACTCGTCTTCATCGACATCCTCCTCAGCAGGCCCTGCAGTTCGGGCAGGGCGGACAGGCGGGCATCCTGCTCGCGCAGGAACGCGGTGTGGGCGGCGTGCAGCGTGCGCCAGGCATCGAGCAGCCTGCGTGCGCCATCGGTGAGCCGGGTGCCGCCGCCGCCCGCACCGCCGGCGGCGCTCGTCACGAGCGGCGTGAGCGCCAGGTTGGCGGCCGACTCGAGCAGCAGCCACGCGCCCTTGTAGCTCAGCCCCGCGGTGCGCGCGGCACGGTTGATCGAGCCCGTGGCGTCGACGGCCTCGAGGAGCGCGAAGAAGCGCGCATCGAGCCGCCCGGCGAGCCGCAGTTCGCCGCTCAGCAGCGCGCCGGGTGGCGGCTTCACTCCAGCAGCGCCACGGTCTTGACCTGCGCCCACACCGGCAGCCCGGGCGCGAGCTCGAGCGTGTGCACCGAGCGTCGCGTGAGCCGCGCCACGACCGCGGCAGCACCGACGCGCACGCGCACCAGCGCCAGCCCCGGGTGTTCGTCCTCGCCGATCGCCTCGACCGTGCCCTGGAACTGGTTGGCGATGCTGGTGCCGCGTTGCGGCAGGCGCGCCAGGCTCACGTCGCGCGCGAGCACGCGCACGCGCAACGCGCGCCCCAGCGGCAGGCCGTGGTCGCGCGCCCACAGCGCGAAGGCGCCGTCGGCCACGTCCAGGCGCGCGAGCTGCCAATGCGCGTCGCGTTCGGCGATGCATGCCTGCAGCACGACGCCCGCGCCTTCGCCGCGCGCGGTCGGCAGGTCGAGCCGCGCCAGCATCTCGGAGAGCGCGCCGGCGGCGACGACGCGCCCGCCGTCCAGCAGCGCCATGTGATGCGCCAGCCGCGCCACCTCGTCGAGCGCGTGGCTGACGTAGACGACGGGAAGCGCCAGCTCGGCGTGCAGCCGGTCGAGGTAGGGCAGCACCTCGGCCTTGCGTGCGGCGTCCAGCGCCGCCAGCGGTTCGTCCATCAGCAGCAGGCGCGGGCGCGTGGCGAGCGCGCGCGCGATCGCCACGCGCTGGCGTTCGCCACCGGAGAGCGTCTCGGGCCGGCGCTCGAGCAGCGCGCCGAGCCCGAGCAGCTCCACCACCGGCGCCAGCGACACGCCGCGCGCTTGGGCGCCGGCGCGCCGGCGGCCGTACTCGAGGTTGCGGCGCACGCTCAGGTGCGGGAACAGCGCCGCTTCCTGGATCACGTAGCCCAGCGCGCGCCGGTGCGTGGGAACGAAGACGCCGCGCGCGTCGTCCTGCCAGACCTCGCCCGCGAGCGCGACGCGGCCGGCGGCGCGCTCGAGGCCGGCCAGCGCGCGCAGCACCGTGGTCTTGCCGCAGCCCGAGACGCCGAACAGCGCACTCACGCCGCGCGCCGGCAGCGCCAGCGTGACGTCGAGCGTGAAGCCGGGGCGCTCGAGGCGCAATCGGGCCTCGATCACGCCAGCGCCCGCCGTCCCGTGGGCCCATTCAGCACGTACAGCGCCACCAGCACGGCGAGCGCAAAGGCGATCATCCCCGCCGACAGGCGATGCGCCGCGGCGAATTCGAGCGCCTCGACGTGGTCGTAGACGGCCACCGACAGCACGCGCGTGCGCCCGGCGATGTTGCCGCCGATCATCAGCACGACGCCGAACTCGCCCACCGTGTGCGCGAAGCCGAGCACGCTGGCGGTCAGCAGCCCCGGGCGCGCCAGCGGCAGCGCGACGCTGAACAAGCGGTCCCAGGGGCCGGCGCGCAACGTGGCGGCCGCTTCCAGCGTGCGCTCGGGGATCGCCTCGAAAGCCTGCCGCAGCGGCTGCACGACGAAGGGCAGCGAATAGATCACCGAGGCGACGACGAGCCCGGCGAAGGTGAACGGCAGGCGGCCGAGGCCCAGCGCCTCGGTGAGCCGGCCCACCGGCCCCTGCGGCCCCATCAGCAGCAGCAGATAGAAGCCGATCACCGTCGGCGGCAGCACCAGCGGCATCGCCACCAGCGCCGCGACCAGCGGCTCGAGCACGTTGCGCGTGCGCGCCAGCCACCATGCGACGGGCGTGCCGAGGAGCAGCAGCAGCACGGTCGTGAGCGCGGCCAGCTCGACGGTCAGGCGCACGGTGATCCATTCGGCTTCGGTCATCGGACCATGATGGCGCAGCCACGGCGCCGATCCCTCAATTTCCGTAGCCGAACGACTCGATCACCGCGCGCGCTGCGGGTGTCTTCAGGTAGTCGAGCAGCGCCGCGGCCGCCGGGTTGTTCTTCCCCGCTTCGAGCAGCACCGCGTCCTGGCGGATCGGGTCGTACAGATCCTGCGGCACCAGCCAGCGCGATCCGCCTGCGGGCTTGCCCGGTACCGAGACCTGCGACAGCGCGACGAAGCCGAGCTCGGCGTTGCCGGTGGCGACGAACTGGAATGCCTGGCCGATGCTCTCGGCACTGACGAGCCTGGGCGCGAGCGCGGCGTCCAGGCCGCGCGCGCGCAGCACCTGCATCGCCGCGGCGCCGTAGGGCGCCGTCTTCGGGTTGGCGATCGCCAGATGGGCGTAGCGCTCGGAGGCGAGCACCGCGCCCCGATCGTCCACGAGCCCCGTCTGCGCGCTCCACAGCACGAGCCGGCCGACGGCGTAGGTGAAGGCGCTGCCGCCCACCGCGTGGCCCGAGGCGACGAGCCTGGCCGGCGTCTGCTGGTCGGCCGCCAGCAGCACGTCGAACGGCGCGCCGGCGACGATCTGCGAATAGAACTTGCCGGTGGCGCCGCTCGAGGCCTTCAGCGTGTGGCCGGTGGCGGCGCCGAAGCCGCTGGCGATGCGATCCAGCGGGGCGGCGAAATTGGCGGCCACCGCCACCTGCACCTCGCCCGCGCTCGCCGCCGCGACGGGCAGCATCGCCAGCGGGGCCAGCCGGAGCAGCCGGAGCAACTGGCGCAGCACAGCGCGGCGCGGGCGAAGCAGGGGTGGCGTCGGGCGGGCCATGAGTTGCATTCTCGTCGCACGTCGGTCTTGGCTGTGTAGTCTATTACATAGCGCAAGTCGCAACCGAGCCGGCGCGTCGCCGGCGCGCCGGCGGCGGTCGGGCCGAGGGATGCTCGGCCGCGCG
>JAFECX010000249.1 GCA_018241895.1 Pseudomonadota bacterium | reverse complement strand
CGGCACCGGCGCGGGCCGCCACGGCCGACGCCACCGCGCCGGCCCGGGCCGCCACCGCCGACGCCGCAGCGGCGGACCGGGCCGCAGCAGGCAGCGCGGCGAAGGAGGATTGAACGATGGATCTGCTCGATTTCGCGCGCGGGCCGGCGCTGCAGTTCGCGCTCGCGGTGTTCGTGCTCGGCAGCACGTGGCGCCTGGCGGGCATCCTGCTGCTGCCGCGCATGCGCGACCTGTCGCCGCCGCGCGCCGGTGCGCCGGGGGCGCTGGCCGGCGCGCTGGGCACCATCGTCGGCCACCTGTGGCCGCGGCGCGAGTTCGTGCGCGCCACGCTGTTCGCCACCGTCAACAGCTACGTCTTCCACGTCGGGCTGGCGCTGATCGTGTTCGGGCTCGTGCCGCACATCCTGTTCATCGAGGGCCTCACCGGCCTGTCGTGGCCGGGGCTGCCGAGCAACCTGGTCTATGCGGTGGCGGCGATCACGCTGGTGTCACTGCTGGCCGCGCTCGTGCGCCGCGTCGTGCATCCGGTGACGCGGCTGCTGTCGCACGCCGGCGACTACGTCAGCTGGGCGCTGACGGCGCTGCCGGTGGCCAGCGGGCTGCTCGCCGCCAGCCACCTCGGCGCGCGCTACGAGACGCTGCTCGCGCTGCACATCCTGTCGATCGCGGCGTTCCTGGTCTGGTTTCCGTTCGGCAAGCTGATGCACGCCGTGCTCTTCGTGTTCTCGCGCGGCGCCACCGGGATGCGCTTCAGCCACCGCGGGGTGAGGGCATGAAGGCGCCGCGCCGCCCGCGGGCGCTCGCCGCGCCGCGCACCGCGTGGGGGATCGGCGCGTGAGCAGCACCACGGCTGCGGCCCGGCCGCCCTACGACAAGCAGGGCGACGCCAGCGACGCCGCGCGCGTCGCCGCCGCGATGCGCAGCTTCGTGCGCGAGTTCGGCGTCACCGCCGCCGTGCACATGGAGGCCTGCGTGCGCTGCGGCATGTGCGCCGAGGCCTGCCACTTCCACGTCGCCACCGGCGAGGCGCGCTACACGCCCGTGTACAAGCTCGAGCTGTTTCGCCGCGCCTACTTGCGCGAGGCCGCTCCGTTCGCGCCACTGGTGCGCGCGCTCGGGCTGGTGAAGGCGCCGACGATCGCCGAGCTCGAGCGCTGGCAGGAGCTGATCTACGACTCGTGCACGATGTGCGGCCGCTGCACCCTGGTGTGCCCGATGGGCATCGACATCGCCGAGCTCGTCAAGGAGGCGCGCCACGGCATGTTCAAGGCCGGGCTGATCCCCGAGCGGCTGGCGCTGATGGACCGTGCCGCGCGCCAGTGGAACAGCACGGCGACGCCGGGCGAGGACCTGCCCGACATCCTCGCCGAGGCGGCCGGGCAGCACGGCGTGGCGATTCCGTGCGACCTGCCGCAGGCTGACATGCTGGTCACGGCGGCGCCGGCCGAACTGGGCGAGCACACCAAGGCACTGGCCGCGGCGGCGAAGATCCTGAACCGGCTGGGCATCCGCTGGACCATGCACAGCGAGGGCTTCGACGCGTCGAACATCGGCTTCAACAACGGCGACATGGAGCTGCAGGAGCGCCTCACGCGCTCGCTCGTCGACACGGCGGTGAAGATCGGCGCCCACACCGTGCTGCTGCCCGAGTGCGGCCACGCCTACGGCGCCGCGCGCTGGGAGGCCGCCAAGTGGTACGGGCGCGAGCTGCCGGTGCGCGTCATCCACATGACCGAGTTCCTCGACGAAGTCATCACCGACGGCCGGCTGCGCGTGAACAAGATCGGCGCCAGCGCCACCTTCCACGACCCGTGCCAGATCGTGCGTCGCGGCGGGCTGGAGGCGGCGGCGCGGCGCGTGCTCGCGGCGCTGGGCTTCGAGCTCGTCGAGCTGCAGGACCACGGCGTGGCCGGCTACTGCTGCGGCGGTGGCGGCGGCGTGGTGTCGAACCAGCGCGCCGCGCCGCTGCGCCAGAAGGTGTTCGACATCAAGCGCGCGCAGGTCGAGGCCACCGGCGCCCGGCACTTCGTCACCAGCTGCGGGCAATGCCGCATCACGCTCGAGCAAGGCGCGCAGCGCGCCAAGTGGAACGTGCTGCCCGAGAGCCTGCTGGAGCTGGTGGCCGACCACCTGGCCGATTGAGCGCCTGCGCATGAACACCCGCGTCGTCGTCGACCCCATCACCCGCATCGAGGGCCACCTGCGCATCGAGGCCGAGACCGCGGCCGACGGCAGCATCAGCGGCGCCTGGAGCTCGGGCACGATGGTGCGCGGCATCGAGCTCATCCTGAAGGGGCGCGACCCGCGCGAGGCCTGGGCCTTCGCGCAGCGCATCTGCGGCGTGTGCACGCTGGTGCACGGCATCGCATCGGTGCGCGCGGTGGAGGACGCGCTCGGCTGGCGCATCCCGGCCAACGCGCAGCTGATCCGCAACCTGATGATCGCCGCGCAGCACGTGCACGACCACGTGATGCACTTCTACCACCTGCACGCGCTCGACTGGGTCGACGTCGTCTCGGCGCTGCAGGCCGACCCGAAGGCGACCTCGGCGCTGGCGCAGTCGATCTCGGGCTACGCCAGGTCGAGCCCGGGCTACTTCGACGACACGCAAAAGCGCCTCCGGCAGTTCGTCGACGGCGGGCAGCTCGGCATCTTCGCCAACGGCTACTGGGGCCACCCCGGCTACAAGCTGCCGCCCGAGGCCAACCTGATGGCGCTGGCGCACTACCTGGACGCACTGGTCTGGCAGCGCGAGGCGGTCAAGCTGCACGCCATCTTCGGCGGCAAGAACCCGCACCCGAACTTCCTCGTCGGCGGCGCGCCCAGCCCGATCAGCGCCGGCCCGGGCAGCGCGGGCGCGGCGGCGACGACGCTGAACATCGTCGCGCTCGAGGAGGTGCGCTCGATCATCCGCTCGATGCAGGCCTTCGTCGACCAGGTCTACCTGCCCGACACGCTGGCCATCGCGGGCTTCTACAAGGACTGGTTCGCGCGCGGCGAAGGCGTGGGCAACTTCCTCACCGTCGGCGACTTCCCGTCCGACGGCAGCGCCGATGCGGCCTCGAACCTGATCCCGGCCGGCGTTGTCGTCGGACGCGACCTGTCGCACATCGAGCCGCTGGACCTGCGCGATCCGCAGCAGGTGCAGGAGTTCGTCGCCCGTTCCTGGTACGACTACGCGGGCGGCAAGGCGCAGGGGCTGCACCCGCACGCCGGCCAGACGCGGCTGCACTACAGCGGCCCGCAGCCGCCGTACGAGCAGCTCGACGTCGCCGGCGGCTACTCGTGGATGAAGGCGCCGCGCTGGCGCGGCAAGCCGGTGGAAGTCGGCCCGCTGGCGCGCCTCGCGGTGCTGTACGCGAGCGGCCACGAGCCCACGCGGGCGCTCGCCGGCCAGGCGCTGCGCACGCTCGAGCTGCCGCTGGCGGCGATCTTCTCGACGCTCGGGCGCACCGCGGCGCGCACGATCGAGGCCAAGCTCCTGGCCGACCGCATGGAGGGCTGGCTCGACCAGCTCATCGCCCACATCAAGGCCGGCGACCTGTCGGTGCACAACGCCGCGCTCTGGGAGCGGGCGTCGTGGCCGCGCCAGAGCCAGGGCGTGGGCTTCACCGAGGCGCCGCGCGGCGCGCTGTGCCATTACGTCGTGATCCGCGACGGCCTCGTCGACAACTACCAGGCCGTGGTGCCCAGCACCTGGAACGCCGGCCCGCGCGACGCCGCGCAGCAGCCCGGGCCCTACGAGGCCGCACTGATGGACCGCCACCGGCTGCACGATCCGAAGCAGCCGCTCGAGATCCTGCGCACCGTGCACAGCTTCGATCCGTGCATCGCCTGCGCGGTGCACGTGGTCGACGCGCAGGGCGAGGAGCTGACGCGCATCCGCGTGCGCTAGCGATCGCCGCCGCGGCCAGCGTGCAGCAGCGCACGCAGCCGGCCCGGCCTCATGCGCGGGGCTGGGGGCAGCCGGGCGACGGGCCGGCAGGCGTCGCGCTCTGCGCGTCCTGCGTGTCCTGCGCGTCGTGCGCGTCGTGCGCGTCGTGCGCGTCGTGCGCGTCGTGCACACCGGCATGGACCGTGAGCCAGGCGCGCGCCAGCGCGAGCGCCGCCGGCAGCCGTGCACGGGCCGCTGCCGACAGCGGCGCGCCGAGCTCGAACGCGCTGGCGCCGATCGCGAGCACCCACGCCGGTGGCAGCGGCGCATCCAGCACGCGTTGTGCGACCTGGAGCAATGCGCCGGGCTCGAGCGCGTGCGTGAACGCGGCCGCGCGTGCCGGGCGCACGCGGCGCAGGCAGACGCCGTCGATGCGGCGCCCGACCTCGGCTGCATCGGCCGCATCGGCTGCATCGGCCGCACCGGCTGTATCGGCCGCACCGGCTGCACCGGCTGCACCGGCTGCACCGGCTGCGCCGTCGCCCGGCACGTGTTCGGCATCGATGAACAGCACCGCCGAGCGTCCCTCGAGCGCGAGCGCGTCCTCGATCTGCAGCTGGACGACCTCGAGCAGTTCGGCGTGCGCGTGCGCAGCGTCGGCAAATTCCTCTTCGACGCGCAAGGCGCGGGCGAGCGTCGGGCCGAGCGCGTCGTCGCCGCGGCTCGGGTTGCCGACCGCGAACACGAGCAGGGGCGCAACGCGCGGGCGCGCGGTCGTCGCCGCATCGTCCGGCCTCACGCCGCGTCCAGTGTTCTCAGGCGACCGTCGCCGTCGCGCGCCAAACCCGCGCGCGGCGTGCCGTCGGCGGCAAGCAGGCGCAGCTCCAACGGCATGGAGCCCAGCGCGTGCGTCGCGCACGACAGGCACGGGTCGAAGGCACGGATCGCGACCTCGATGTGGTTGAGCAGGCCCTCGCTGACCTCGCGGCCGTCGAAGTACTGCGCGGCCACCGCGCGCACCGTCTCGTGCATCGCCTGGTTGTTGTGCGTGGTGCTGACGATCAGGTTGCACCACTGCACCAGGTCGTCGTCGCCGATGCGGTAGTGGTGGATCAGGGTGCCGCGCGGCGCCTCGATGACGCCCACGCCGACGCCCGGCCGCGTGGCCGGCAGCGGCACGCGCAACTCGCCCGCCGTGGCGGCCGGGTCGTCGAGCAGTGCGCCGATCACCTCGGCCGCGTGCAGCATCTCGATCATGCGCGCCCGGTGCGTTGCCAGTGCGCCGTGCTGCACGCCGCCGCCTGCGCGCCACTGTGCGCGGCGCCGCTCGGCCCGCGGCGTGGCGATGCGCTCGCAGTTCTGCACCCGCGCCAGCGGACCGACGCGGTACCAGCCCGTCTCGGGGCCGAGCGCACGCAGGTAGGGGAACTTCATGTAGCTCCAGGGCCGCACCTGCTCGTCGATCAGCGCCAGGTATTGCGCCGGATCGTGGTCGGCGACGAGGATGTGGCCGTCGGCATCGCGCACGCGCAGCGTGCCGTCGTACAGCTCGAGCGCGCCGTCCTCGGCCAGCAGCGACAGCAGCGGCGCCGGCGCGTGGCCGAAGCGCTCGTACAGCGCCGGGTCGGCGTCGTGCAGCTGCGCCACCAGATCGACCGCCTGCTCGCACCAGTCGACGACCTCGGGCAGGCGTGCGCGCAGGCCGTCGCGCTCGGCCTCGCTCAGGTGGCGGTTGACGCCGGCGGGCACCGAGCCCGTGCCGTGCACCTTCTTGCCTGCCGTCAGCCCGATCACGTCCTGCCCGAACTTGCGCAGCAGCACGCCCTGGCGCGCAATGTGCGGGTGGGCGGCGGCCACGCCGAGCAGGTTGCGGCGCGTGGCATCGCTGTCGAAGCCGAACAGCAGGTCGGGGCTGCTCAGGTGGAAGAAGTGCAGCGCGTGCGACTGCAGGATCTGGCCGTAGTGCATGAGCCGGCGCACGACGGCGGCGCTCGGCGTCACGTGGCCGATGCCGAGCGCGGCGTCGATCGCCTTGCTCGATGCCAGGTGGTGCGAGACCGGGCAGATGCCGCACAGGCGCTGCACCGTCACCGGCACCTCCCAGTACGGGCGCCCGACGATGAAGGCTTCGAAGCCGCGGAACTCGACGATGTGCAGCCGTGCCTGGCGCACGCGGTTGTGCGCGTCGAGCAGCAGCGTGACCTTGCCGTGGCCCTCGACGCGCGACAGCGGGTCGATGGCGACGCGGCGCATTCCGGCGGCGGCTGGCTCGGTGTTCATCGCGTGCGCGTCAGTCGTAATGGATCGCACCCCACCCGGACGCCGGCGCACGGCCAGCGAGCAGCGCGCCGAGGAAGGCCCAGATGGCGTCGGCGCTCGGCGGGCAGCCGGGCAGGAAGTGGTCGATGTGCACCACCTCGTGGATCGGGTGCACGCGCGCCAGCGGCAGCGGCAGCTCGGGGTCGTCGGGCACGCGGCTGCCGGGCGCCAGGCCCGCACGCTCGACGTACACGTCGCGCAGGATGGCGCCGATGTCCAGCGGGTTGCGCTGCGCCGGCAGGCCGCCCGTGATCGCGCAGGCGCCGAGCGCGACCAGCACCTTGCAGTGCGCGCGGAACTCGCGCAGCACCTGCACGTTCTCGGCGTTGCACAGCCCGCCTTCGACGAGCCCGATGTCGCACGGCCCGCAGCGCTTGATGTCGGTGATCGGGCTGCGGTCGAACTCGACCACCTCGGCCAGTTCGAACAGACGCTCGTCGAGGTCCAGCAACGACGTGTGGCAGCCGAAGCAGCCGGCCAGCGAGCAGGTGGCCAGGCGCAGCCTGCGCACGGGGGCGTGCACGTCAGTCCTGCGCCTGCGGTGCCGGCGGCGGCGGCGCCGAGACCGGTGCGAGGTCGTAGCGCCGCGCGCCGATCGGCACCACGAAGCCGCGCCGCTTGGGCAGGATCGCGCCCACCGGGCACACGCCGGCGGCGAAGTCGTCCGCCTCGAAGGTGCTGTCGCCCAGCCTGCCGCTGGGCGAATTGACGAGCAGATGCGAGCCGATGCCATGGCCGCCGATCGCGAACACGCCCTTGCCGTCGATCTCGTGGCTGGCGCGCACGCACAGCTTGCACAGGATGCAGCGGTTCAGGTCGAGCCAGCAGTCGGGGTGGCTGGCGTCGACCGGACGGTGCGGATAGAACTCCTCGAAGCGCGGCCCCAGCATGCCCATCTCGTAGGCGGTGGCCTGCAGCAGGCACTGGCCGCTCTTCTCGCAGCTGGGGCAGAAGTGGTTGTCCTCGACGAACAGCATCTGCAGCAGCAGGCGGCGGCGCGCGTCGAGTTCGTTCGTGCGGTTGTCGACGCGTGCCCCGTCGTGCGCCGCCGTCGTGCAGGCGGCGGCGAAATCGCCGTCGACGCGCACCACGCACAGCCGGCAGGCCCCGCTCTGGCCGAGCCGCTCGTGAAAGCACAGGTGCGGGATGTAGACGCCCGCGCGGCGCGCGGCCTGCATCAGCGTCTCGCCGGCCGCGAACGGCAGCTCGCGCCCGTCGAGGACGAAAACGCCGCCGGGGTCTGCGGGCGCCGTCATCCCAGCCGCTCCAGATGGGCCGCCGCGTCGTCGCGGCCGGTGACGCGGCGTGCCGGCTCGAGCTCGGCGTCGAGATCGAAGCCCGGCACGAAGCGCGGCTGCACCAGGCGCCGCCGGTAGGCCGCGGGAAAGCGCGCCAGCGTGTCGCGCAGCGGGTTGGCGGCACTCGCGCCCAGGCCGCAGTGGGTGGCGCCGTGCAGCAAGGCCTCGAGCTCGCGCAAATCGGACGCGTCGAAGCCGCTGCCGTAGCCCGCGGCGAGCTTGTCCATGCGGCGCACGATCAGCTCGGTGCCGACGCGGCACGGCGTGCAGAAGCCGCAGCTCTCGTGGGCGAAGAACTGCGCGTAGCCGCGCGCGGCTTCGAACATGTCGCGCGTGTCGTCGAAGACCGTGAAGCCGCCCGACGTCGGCACGTCCTCGAAGGCGATGCGGCGGTCGAACTCGCCGGCCGCCAGGCACACGCCCGACGGCCCGCCGACCTGCACCGCCTGCACGCGGCGCCCCGGACGCCCGACACCGGCGGCGTCGAGGATCTCGCGCACGCTGACGCCGAACGGGAACTCGTAGACGCCGGGCCGCTCGACGTCGCCGCTCACCGAGTGCAGCTTGGTGCCGCTGCTGGGCCCGGTGCCGAGCGCGCGCCACCAGTCGGCGCCGCGGTCGGCGACGAGCGCGGCGGCACAGAAGGTCTCGACGTTGTTCACGACCGTGGGCTGGCCGTGGTAGCCGCGCACCGCCGGGTACGGCGGGCGGATGCGAGGTACGCCGCGCTTGCCTTCGAGCGACTCGATGAGCGCGCTTTCCTCGCCGCACACGTAGGCCCCGGCGCCGAGGCGGATCTCGATGTCGAAATCGAAGCCGGTGACCTCGAGGATGCGCGCACCGAGCAGCCGCGCGGCGCGCCGGCGCGCCAGCACCGCCTGCAGCGACTCGAGCATCCAGCGGTATTCGCCGCGCAGGTAGACGAAGCCCTGGCGCGCGCCGAGCACGCGTGCGGCCACCGTCATGCCCTCGACCATCGTGTGCGCGCGCCGCGCGAGCAGCACGCGGTCCTTGAAGGTGCCCGGTTCACCCTCGTCGGCGTTGCAGACGACGAAGCGCGTGCCGCCCTCGGGCAGCGGCGCGCTGCGCGCCAGCCGCCACTTGTCGCCGGTGGCAAAGCCCGCGCCGCCGCGCCCGCGCAGGCCCGAGGCCTCGATCTCGGCCAGCGTCGCCGCCGCGCCGCGCGCCAGCGTCGCACGCAGCGCGCTGCCCTGCAGGTGCGGCGTGCCGAGCAGGCGGTCGGCACGCTGCACGTTGTCGTCGATGCGCTGCCAGCCGGCCGGCCACCGGGCGGGCGGCACCTGCGCGCGCACGAGGTCGGCGAGCTGCGCGACGCGCTCGCGGTCCATGCGCGTGAGCACCTGGTGGTGGTTGACGAGCAGCGCCGGCCCCTGGTCGGGCAGCCCGATGCAGGAGGTGAAGCCCACGCTCACGAGCCCGTCCGGGCTCGGCGGGCCGGGTTCGACGCCGAGGCGGCGGCACAGTTCGCGCGCCAGCGCCCGGCTGCCCTGGAACCGATCGGTGACGCTGTCGCTCCACAGCAGGTGCATGCGCCCCACCGGCGCGAGGTGCAGGAAGCGGTAGAAGCTGGCGACCCCCTCGACGATCGCCGGCGTCAGCCCGACGCCGGCGGCGATGCGCGCGAGCACGGGGCGCGCCAGCCAGTGCGTGTGCACCTGCACCTCGCGCAGGATCTCGAGCAGCCGGTCGCGCCGCCCGCCGTGCGCGGCGATCGTGCGCGCGACCACGTCTTCGCGCAGTGGTGTGCCGGTGGACGACATGTGCCGGCATTTCAAGCCGCCCCCGTGCGGGCGGGCTTGATCGCCCTCAATGCAGGCGGCGCGGCGGCGTCGGCGAGGCGCCGTCCTGGCGTGCGGCGTGCGGCACGACACGCGCGTGCCGTACAGGAACGGCACCTGCGCGGGCACACCCTGCGGCGCTGGCCGCGGGTTCGGGCGCCGGTGGCTCGTGATAATGCCGCCGCTGCCTTCGCCGTAGTGCCCGACGCCCTCGACCGCCGCCTTTGCCCCCGAGACCCGCCCATGAGCACGATCTTCGAGAGACTCCTGCGCGACGAACTGCCGTGCGCCAAGGTCTACGAGGACGACCTCGTGTTCGCCTTCATGGATGCGGGCCAGGTCAACGACGGCCACGTGATCGTCGCCACCAGGGCGCCGCGCGAGACGCTGCTCGACTGCACCGACGACGAGGCGGCGGCGCTGATGCGCGTGGCGCGCCGCGTGGCGATCGCGGTACAGGCCGCCTTCGCCCCCGCAGGCCTCACCGTGCTGCAGGCCAACCGCGTCGCGGGCTGGCAGACGGTGCCGCATCTGCATCTGCACGTGCTGCCGCGGCACGCCGGCGACGGCGTCGAACTGGTGTGGCCGCGCAAGGACCCGGGCATCGAGCGCCTGCGCGAGCTGGCCGCACGCCTGCGCGTCTGACGCGGCGCCGACTTCCATCGCGTGGCCCGCGCGGCGCCGCCGCACTCGTGCGCGCAAGGGGTGCAGCCGCCCACACCGCCACCACCAAACGCGTGCACCGCGCCGGCGCCGCAGCGCTCACGCGCGCAAGGGGGGCAACGCCGTCCGGGGCCGGCGCCGCGAAGGACGTCAGTCGGGCATCGCCAGCTGCTTGACCAGCGTCCTGCCGTCCGGATGATCCTGATAGCGGATGAAGCCGAGCAGCGGCACCTCCAGCAGGTGATCCTTGAGCGTGCTGACGGTTTCCGAGATGCACATCATGTCGCGCTCGACCTCGTTGGCGACCCAGCCGGCCACTGGCAGGTTGCGCGCCTTGATGGCTTCGACGGTCAGCAGCGTGTGGCTCAGGCAGCCCAGCTTCAGCCCGACCACAACGATCACCGGCAGCGCCAGCAGCGTGGCCAGGTCGGCCACGGTCTGCTTCTCGGTGAGCGGCGCGCAGAAGCCGCCGATCCCTTCGACGACGACCAGGTCGGCACGGCCGCGCACTTCGTCGAAGCAGTACTTGATGTGGCCGATGTCGATCTCCTGGCCGACGCCCCGGGCGGCGATGTTGGGCGCGACCGGCTCCTTGAAGTGGTACGGGTTGAGGTAGTGGCGCGGCGCCTCGACGTTGCTGGCCGCGATCAGCTTCTCCATGTCGTTGCCGCTGCCGACGACGACCGGCTTGAGACCGAGGACCTTCATGTCCCACGACTGCGCGGCGGTGTGCAGCAGACCGGTCGCGATCAGCGACTTGCCGACCTCGAGATCGGTGCCCGTCAGGAAATACGCCTGTTTCATGAGATGACCTCCAAGGGATGGGGTACGACTTCGGTCCCGCCGCTGTACGTGGGGCGCGCGGACCGTCGGCGGCGCCTCGCGGCCGGCGTTCACGCACGGAGTCGAGGATAGACGATGGCGCTGCGGCGGACCGGATGGCCCCTCCCGGCGGGGATGGCCGATGACCCGATGCGCCGGTGCGCTCGCTCTTCGCCTTGGTGGCGGGCAAGCGCTGCCGCGCCTCTGTGAACTTCTGCGCGGACCGGCGCCCGATTGCCGCCGCGCCGCATCAAGTGAGCGTCGACGGCGCCGACATCCGACAGGCGCAGCGCGGGCAAGCATCTGCCGTCGCCTCGGCTGCGCGCCACCGTGGAGTTCGCCTTGTCCCTGCTCTACCAGATCGCGTTGTTCGGCGTCGCCTTGGCCATCGTCGTCGTCACCCTGGAGGCGATCGTGTCGGTCGCACGCCCCGCGCCCTGGCGGAAGCCGAAAAGCGGGCCGACGCTGCATCTCGTCGCCGCGATCGACCGGCGCGAGCAGGCGCTGCCCTTCGTCGGCGCCGAACGCCGCAATGCAGCGCGCGACGAAGCGCAAGCCAGGTCGCATGGCGTCCCCTGACCGCGGCTGCGGCGCAGGCGGCCGATGCGGGACCAGCGGCGGCACGTGCACGGCCTGCGGCAGCGGCACAGTGCAGGCGATCGGGTCCTCGCATTCACGCTCCCGCCCTCGCGTGCATCGCCCCGCGGGCGCTGGCGTGCTCGAACCGCGCCGGTGATCCGCTGCGGCGCCGCGTCGCGCGAGCGCTCGACGCGTTGATGCCGAAGCGGCCTCGAGCCTTCGGCACGCCAGACTCTCGAAGCGGCCCCGACGCAACGGCAACGTGAGCGTGCCGGAGCAGGCCGCAGCAGGCAAAGGTGCGCGCTGCACGGTAGGATCGCGGCCCCCGGGGCGAGCTTGCTGCGCCCCACTTCTCGCCGTTGATCAATCCGTTGGAGTTTGGAATGTCGAATTGCTTGCGCCGGCTTGCGGGCGTGTCCGTCGCCGTTGTTGCTTCGGCGATGCTCGTCGCCTGTGGCGGGAGCGCGCGCACCGAGCCGCCGGTCAGGCACGTGTTCGTGATCATGCTGCAGAGCAAGAACTACTCCACCACGTTCGCTGCCGATTCGAAGGCGCCTTACCTGTCGCAGACCCTGGCCGGCCAGGGTGCGCTGCTGCGTCAGTACTACGGCACCGCGCACATCAGCACCCCAAACTACATCGCGTTGTTCAGCGGACAGGCGGTCACCGCCGATACGGCTCAGGGCTGCGGCATCTACAGCGATATGGTCATGACCGGCATGACCGCCGACGGACAGGCCATCGGCAACGGCTGCGTGTACCCGGCGCAGATCAAGACCTTGCCCGACCAGCTCGCGGCCGCCAACCTGACCTGGAAGGGGTACATGGAGGACCTGGGCAAGGACCCCACGCGCGCGCGCGCGACCTGTGGCAACCCCACGCTCAACCAGCGCGATCGCACGCAGAGCTCGCGGCCGCCTTCGGTTGCGCTGCCCTCCGGCGACACGTACGCAGCGCGGCACAACCCGTTCGTCTTCTTCCATTCGATCGTCGACTCACCCGCCTGCGACGCCAATGTCGGCAATCTGGACCGTCTCGGGGACGATCTGAAATCGATCGATACGACGGCCAATTTCACCTGGATCACGCCCGGCATGTGCCACGGCGGCCACGACACGCCCTGCGTCAACGGTGAACCCGGCGGCCTCGTGTCCGCCGACGCCTTCCTGCAGAAGTGGGTGCCGCTGATCATGGCCTCGCCCGCATACAAGCGCGACGGCCTGCTCGTCATCACTTTCGACCAGAGCAGTGGATCGGGTTCGCTCTCGCCAGACGGCACGGTGCTGACCTATGTCTTCCCGGGGGATTCGTGCTGCAACCAGCAGCCGGGGCCGAATGTGCAGTTTCCGATCACGCAGAGCTTCCCGAAGGCACTCACCGGCTATCCGTACGACTATGAAGTCGTCATTCCGCGGGCGGGCGGCGGCCGCATCGGTGCGGTCCTGCTGTCGCCTTTCATCAGGCCGGGCACCGTTTCGGACACGCCGTACAACCATTACTCGATGCTGCGTACGCTGCAGGAGATCTTTTCCGTCGGCCCCTATCTGGGCTATGCAGGCCAGCCCGGCCTCACGTCGCTCGGCAGCGACGTCTTCAACGCCTACCTGAATCCGTGACGGCGTGCGGGCGGCGGCGGGCGCCGCCGCGCGCGCCCGCGCCGCTCAGCGGCCGGCAGCCGACGGCCGCTCCGGGCCGACCACGCGTGCCAGGGCGCGATCGTACGCACGCAGCACGGCTGCGCCGTCGCCCTGGTACGAGGCGCCGTGCATGATCGCCAGCGTCGCAGGCCCGAGGTCGGCCAGGCGCTCGAAGGTGGCCTGCGTGTCGCCGGTGTAGGGGATGGCGTGCCGCATGGGGCCGCGCTCGCCCTGTTCGAGGCCGCGCACCGCGTGCTCGAGAACGTCTGCGGCCACCGGCGCCGTGCGGCCGTGCTGGGCCAGTACATCGGAACAGAACAGCACGCGCTCGGTCTCGTCGAACAGGAGCGACGCCTCCCAGTTGTGCGGCACGTGCGGCGTGGCGACCAGCCGCAGCCGGTGGCGCCCGATGCCCACAACCTCGTCGTCGGCCAGAACGCGCGGCGCACGTGCGGCGAAGTCGTCGATGCTCGTGCGTGCGGCCACCAGCCCGGCCAGGGGCAGCGCGTTCGGCGCCGCGGCCAGCCAGCGGTTCAGCGCGCCGCATTCGTCGGCTTCGAAGTGGCTGAAGCCGATCCAGCGCAGCGTGCCGGGATCGACGAGCGACGTCACGGCGTCGAGGACGTCGGCGAAGAGCGCGTTCTGACCGGCGTGATAGAGCAGCGGCTCGTCGTCGCGGATCAGGAACTGGTTGAACTGCAGCCCTGCCGCTTCGACGTAGGTCGAGATGCGGAAGACGTCGGCGGCGATTTCGTCGATCCTGCTCATGCGTGGCTTTCGAGTGGATGCGCCGCCCGAAACCAGCCCGCGGCGGCGGCCAGGTTGTTGCCCGCACCGGGGCGCTTCTCGACCCCCAGCGCCCGGCGGCGGCGGCGCGTGGGCTCGGACAGGGTGCCTGCCCGGATGCGGCGTGGCTGCGTGGGGCTGGGCGCACGGGTGCACGTCATCGTCTCGTCGCCTCGCAGCGGGCAGGGCCGGGGAACGACGCGCGGACTTCAGCGCTGCGGCATGTCCTTGACCGAGTAGCCCAGGCTCACGGTGGCGTCCTCGGGGATGGCCGGCACGCTCGCGTCCCAGCGCAGCCACTCGTCGCGCAGCGCCTCGAAGCGCGCGCGCTGGCGCCCGGCGAGGTTGGCGCGCTCGCGTTCGTCGGTCTGCACGTCGAACAGGTATTCGTTGTCGTCGACCTTGAGGTACTTCCAGTCGCCGCGGCGCAGCGCGCGCTGGCGGCGGTGGTTCATGCGCCAGTACAGCGGCCGCTCGAAGGTGTGCGAAGGATCGCGCAGCAGCGCGGCCAGCGAGACGCCGTCGGGCGGACAGTCCGGATGCGCGCTGCCCCCGCCCACCTCGAGCAGCGTCGCCGACCAGTCCATCGTCATGCAGTGCTGCCGGCTGATGCCGCCCGGCGCGATCACCGCCGGCCAGTGGGCGATCCACGGCACGCGGATGCCGCCTTCGGTGAGATCCATCTTGCCGCCCACCAGCGGCCAGTTGTCCGAGAAGCGCTCGCCGCCGTTGTCGCTCGTGAAGACGATCAGCGTGTCGGCGAGCAGCCCCGTGCGGCGCAGCGCGTCGACGAGCCAGCCGATGCCCTCGTCCATGTGCTGGATCATGCGCCGGTAGGCGTGGATGTTGCCGCCGTGCAGGTGAAAGAGGTTGTCCTTCACGTCGGCGGCAACGGCCGCGTCGTCGCGCGTCTCCCACGGCCAGTGCGGCGCCGTGTAGTGCAGGCTGAGGAAGAAGGGCCGCCCGGCGCGCGCCGCCGCGGCCATGCGCTCGATGTACCCGACGCTGCGCCGCGACAGCACGTCGGTGAGGTAGCCGACCTCGTGGTGCTGCTGCTCGTCGATGTACAGGTCGTGGTCGCCGCGGCTCGAGCAGTGGGTGAAGTAGTCGACGCCGCCGGCCATGATGCCGAAGAACTCGTCGTAGCCCGAGCGCCGCGGCCCGAACGCGGGCGGGTAGCCCAGGTGCCACTTGCCGATCAACGCCGTCGCGTAGCCGGCCTCGCGCAGCCGCGAGGGCAGCGTCGGGATCTCGGGCGGCAGCCCCAGCGTCGCGCTGCCCTTGCTGCGGCTGTTGATGGGCTCTTCCATGCCGCCGCGCAGCCGGTACTGGTAGCGCATCGTCATCATCGCGAAGCGCGTGGGCGAGCACACCGGCGAGTTCGAGTAGCCCTGCGTCAGCCGCAGGCCGCCGGCGGCCAGCTCGTCGATGCGCGGCGACACCGGTCCGAACTGCGCCTCGCGGCCGCCGTAGCAGCCCAGGTCGGCGTAGCCGAGGTCGTCGGCGACGATGTAGACGAGGTTCGGTTTCATCGGCGTGCGGCCCCGCTTCGTCGCGCCCCGCCGGCCTGGGGCGCGGCGCGCTGGCGTCCGGGTGGGGCGGCGATGGTCCAGTGTGCCATTGGCGGAGGCATTCGGGGAGCGCCCGCCCGCGCCGCGCGCGGGGCTGGATGTCCGTGCCCCGTGCCCGTGGCCAGGATCTCGTCGGCACGGCGCACCTTGCGCACCTTGCGCACCTCGCGCACCTCGCGTTCGAGTCCGTCGAGGCGCTGCGCCGCGGCCGTCGTGGGGCTCTCGCGCACGCCTGCATCACGCTCGCGCCGGCGCACCCGGCGCCGCAGCGTCTCGGCGGCGCCGCCGATCCTGCTGGAGATCGATTCGATGGCCGTCCCCTTCGACCGGCACGCGACCTTGCCCTCGACCACCATGCCTGCGGCACGCGCGATGGCCTCGGGGCAGGGCTGCGGGCACGCCCTCACGATGGCTCGATCGACGCGAACGAAGGAGCCTCCCCGCTTCCCGGCGCGGTTCGCAATGGCATGCCCAGCCGCGAATGCGGCGGCGCGTCGTGCGCGGCGGGCCCTCGGTCAGGAAGGCTGCGGCGCGTCGTGCGCGGCGACGCCCAGCCAGCGCTCGAGCAGTGCGGGCTGCGCGACCAGCTCGGCACTCGCCCCGTCGTGCACGACGCGTCCGCGCTCGAGCACGAGTGCGCGCTGCGTGAGCGGCAGGATCTGGTGCGCGTGCTGCTCGACCAGGATGACGGCCATGCTGGCTTCGCGCACCATGCGCGTCATCACCGCCAGCAGCTCCTGCGCGATGATCGGTGCCAGGCCCTCGAGCGGCTCGTCGAGCAGCAGCAGCCGCGGGTTGAGCATCAGGGCGCGGCCCATGGCCAGCATCTGCTGCTCGCCGCCGGAGAGCTGGTTGCCGAAGTTGCCGCGCCGTTCGGCCAGCCGCGCGAAGGTGGCATACACGCGCTCGAGGGTCCAGGGACCGGGGCGCGCGACGACGGCGAGGTTCTCCTCGACCGTCAGCGAGGCGAAGATGTCGCGCTCCTGCGGCACCCAGCCCAGGCCGGCGCGCGCACGCCGGTGGCTGGGCACCGCGGCGAGGTCGCGGCCGTCCAGGCGGATGCGCCCGCGCGTCTGGCGCGTCAGCCCCATGAGGGTCGTCAGCAGCGTCGTCTTGCCCATGCCGTTGCGGCCGAGCAGCGCGAGGCTGGCGCCGGCGTCGAGCGCGAACGACACGCCCTCGAGCACGCTGGCGTTGCCGTAGCCGGCGCCGAGGTCTTCGACTTCGAGCAGGCTAGCCATGGCGCGCATCGCCCAGGTAGACCTCGCGCACGCGCGCATCGGCGGCGATCGCCTGCGGCACGTCCTCGGTCAGCACCGCGCCGCCCACCAGCACCGTGATGCGCTCGGCGAAGCGGAACACGAGGTCCATGTCGTGCTCGATGAGCACGATCGTCACCTCGCGCGGCAGCGCGGCGATGGTCTCGAACAGCTCGCGGCTGGCGCCGGCGGGAACCCCGGCGGCGGGCTCGTCGAGCAGCAGCACGCGCGGCCGCGCGGCCAGCGCGAGCGCGATCTCGATGAGCCGCTGGCGGCCGTAGGCCAGGTCGCGCGTGACGCGGTGCGCGTCGTCGAGCAGCCGCAGCTGCTCGAGCAGTTCGGCGGCCCGGTCGACGACCTCGCCGTGCGCGCCCACCGGCCGCCACCAGCGCGCGCCCAGGCCGCGCTCCTCGCACACCGCCAGCGCCACCGATTCGAGCACCGTCAGCTCGGCGAACAGGCGGTTGATCTGGAACGTGCGCGCCAGGCCGCGGCGCACGCGCTCGTGCTGCGCGGTGCGCGTCACGTCCGTGCCGTCGAGCAGCACGGTGCCGGCGCTGGGCGCGAGAAAGCCGGTGAGCAGGTTGACCAGCGTCGTCTTGCCCGCGCCGTTGGGGCCGATCAGCGCGTGGCGGGCGCCGGCGGCGATGT
Source organism: Pseudomonadota bacterium (assembly GCA_018241895.1). GTDB lineage: Bacteria > Pseudomonadota > Gammaproteobacteria > Burkholderiales > Burkholderiaceae_C > Rubrivivax. Next base: position 7,149 of record JAFECX010000249.1, on the reverse strand, counting down.
CCAGCGAGACGCCCTGTGTCGCGACGATGGCGCCGAACCTCTTCTCGAGGCCGCGCGTCTGCAGCGCGGGCCTCATGCGGCGTCGCGTCCGAGGCGGTGCGCCAGCGCGCGCAGTGCGCCGACGATGCCCCCGCGCGCGAACAGCACGACGAAGATCAGCAGCAGCCCGAGCCAGAACTGCCAGTACTGCGGGTTGAGGTCCGACAGCTGCTGGCGTCCGATCATGAAGACGATGGCGCCGAGCAGCGCCCCGTACAGGCTGCCGCTGCCGCCGAGCACCAGCATCAGCAGCAGTTCGGCCGAGCGGTTGAAGCCGAGCACGTCGATCGAGACGAACTGCGTGGTCTGCGTGAGCAGCGCGCCGGCCACGCCGGCGTAGGCCGCGCCGAGCGTGTAGGCGGCGACCAGGCGCGCGTTGACCGGCGTGCCCAGCGCCGGCATGCGGCCGACGTTCTGGCGGATGCCGTGCAGCGCGAGGCCGAACGGCGAGTGCACGATGCGCCGCGCGATCCAGAACAGCACGAACAGCACCGCCACGCTGTACACGTAGGCCGTGCGGCCGACGAGGTCGAACGCGTAGCGCCCGAGCAGCGGCGTGTATTCGATCCCCTGCAGGCCGTCGACGCCGCCGGTGAGGCCGGTGGCCTTGTTGGCGATCTCGTGCAGCATGATGGCGACGCCCAGCGTCACCATCAGCCGCGTCAGGTCGGCGCCGCGCAGCACGAGGAAGCTGGTGGCCCAGCCGAGCGCCGCGGCGAGCAGCGCGGCCGCCGCCAGGCCGAGCAGCGGATCGCCCCAGCCGGCGCGCGCGAGCAGACCGCTGGCATAGGCGCCGAGGCCGAAGAACGCCGCGTGGCCGAGCGAGACGATGCCGGCGTAGCCGAGGATCAGGTCGAGCGAGAGCGCGAACAGCGCCGTGATGGCGATCTGCGACAGCAGCGCGAGGTCGTCGGGGAACACGAAGTACGCCGCCACCGGCAGCGCCCAGAACGCGAACTCGGGCCAGCGCCAGCGCGCCGCGCGGCCGAGCGCGCCCGCGTCGAAGCCCGCGAGCGGCGAACGCGCGGCACTCATCGCGCGACGACGCGGCCGAACAGCCCCTGCGGGCGGAAGATCAGCACCACCAGCATCACGGCGTAGATGACGAAGGCGCCGATCTGCGGCACGTAGTACTTGCCCGCGACGTCGAACAGTCCGAGCAGCAGCGACGCCAGCAGCGGGCCCTTGATGTTGCCGCTGCCGCCGACCGCGACGACGATCAGGAAGTACACGATGTACTTGAGCGGGAACTCGGGGTCCAGCCCGAGCATCTCGACGCCGAGCGCGCCGCCCAGGCCCGCCAGGCCCGAGCCGAGCGCGAAGGTGGCGACGAACACGCGATCGACGTCGATGCCCAGGCCGCGCGCCGCACGCGGGTTGTCGACCGAGGCGCGCAGCCGCGCGCCGAAGGCGGTGTGCGCGACCATCCATTGCAGCGCCAGCGCGAGCGCGAGCCCGACGACGATCAGGAACAGGCGATAGACACCGATGTCCATGCCCGGCAGGTGGAACTGGCCGCTCAGCAGCGGCGGCAGCTGCAGCGGCTGCTGCTGCGCGCCGAACAGGTACTGCGCGCTGGACACGGCGACGAAGACGAGCCCGATCGAGAACAGCACCTGATCGAGATGCGAGGCGCGGTACAGGCGCCGGTACAGCAGCCGCTCGAGCACCACGCCCAGCAGCGCCGCGCCGGCCGCCGCGGCCGGCAGCGTGAGCAGGAACGGCACGCCCAGGCGATTGAGCAGCGTCACGCAGACGTAGCCGCCCGCCATCGCGAACGCGCCGTGCGCCAGGTTGACGAAGTTCATGAGCCCGAGCGTGACCGCCAGGCCGACGCTGATCAGGAACAGCAGCACCCCCGAGGCGATGCCGTCGAACAGGAGCGTCACCGCCTGCTCCCGCCGTCGACGGCGCGGTGCACGCCAGCCGCGCCGCTCACTGCTTGCCCGGATCCTTGAAGTTGTCGACCTGGTCGAACTCGACGTTCTGCAGCTTGCCGTCGACGCGCTCGGTCTTGCGGATGTAGATGTTCTGCACGATGTCGCGCGTCTCGGGGTCGATGCCGATCGGCCCGCGCGGACTCGTCCACTTGATGCCCTTGGCGGCGTCGACGAACTTGTCGGCGTCGGTCGAGCCGCCGGTCTTGTTCAGCACGGCGGCGATCAGGTGCATGCCGTCGTAGCCGCCCACCGACATGAAGTTCGGCCGGTCCTTCGGGTAGGCCTTGTAGTAGGCGGCGACGTAGGCCTGGTTCTCGGGCGACTTGTGCGCCTCGGAGTAGTGGAACGAGGTGATCAGCCCGAGCGCCGAGTCGCCGATCGCGTCGAGGATGTCCTCGTCGGGCAGGTCGCCGGTGGAGATCAGCCGGATGCCGGCCTGCGCCAGCCCACGCTCCTTGAAGCCCTTCATGAAGGCGATGGTCTCGGCGCCGGGCGGCAGGAAGATGAAGACGGCGTCGGGCTTGGTGTCCTTGATCTTCTGCAGGTACGGCGCGAAGTCGGGGTTCTTCACCGGCGCGCGCACCTCGCCGACGATCTGGCCGCCGGCCGCGGTGAAGGTCTTCTTGAACTGCGCTTCGGAGTCGTGTCCCGGGCCGTAGTCGGCGACCAGCGTGAACACGGTCTTGATGCCGTTCTTGGCCGCCCAGCTCGCGATCGGCGCCGTGTTCTGCGGCAGCGTCATCGAGGTGCGCACGATGTAGGGCGACTTGGTCGTGATCGCCGACGTGGCGGCGTTCATCACGATCATCGGCTTCCTGGCCTCGGTGGCCAGCGGCGCGACGGCGAACGCCGACGGCGTGAGGCCGAAGCCGGCCAGCAGGTCGACCTTGTCCTTGACGACGAGCTCCTGCGCCAGGCGCTTGTCGATGTCGCCGGAGGTGCCCGGGTTGTCGTCCTTGAGCACGAACTCGACCTTGCGGCCGCCGTAGGTGTCGCCGTGCTGCGCGATGTACAGCTTGATGCCGTGCTCGATCTGCTTGCCGTAGGCCGCGAACGGCCCGCTCATCGGCAGGATGAGGCCGATCTTCACCGGATCGGCGGCCCAGGCGGACATCGTGAGGGCTGCGCCGGCGGCGAGGCCGACGAGAGTCTTCATCGGGGTCATGAAAGCGTCTCCATGAAATCGAGGCCAGGCGGCAGGCCGGTACGCTGCGCGCAACCGTCCGCGCGCCACGTCCCCAGTCCAAGTCGGGTCAAGGGCCGAGTATGCGCCAGCGCGGGAGGCGTTCGTCAGCCGTCCCTGGGCATCGACAGGCGCTTGACGGCCGTCACGAAGCGCTGCAGCGTCGGTGACAGCGCGCCGGGCTCGAGCCGCACGTCCAGGAGCTGGAAGCGCCCGCGCGTGGCCTGCGCGCGGGCGAGCGCGGCGACGAGTTCGTCGCGCGTGCGCACGGCGTGGCCGTCGCCGCCCATGCCGGCGGCCATCGCGGCGAAGTCCCAGCGTCCGAGATCGTTGAAGCGCGACTCGGGCTGGAACGCGCGCAGCATCTCCCAGCTCGCGTTGTTGAAGACGACGACGATCGGGTCGCATCGGCAGCGCGCGGCGTTGCCCAGTTCCCAGCCCGTCATCTGGAACGCGCCGTCGCCCACGAGCACGATCGGGCGCTGGCCTGTGGCCACCTGCAGCCCGAGTGCGGCCGGCACGCCGTAGCCCATGCCGGCGTAGTAGCCGGGCGCGATGAGCGGCGTGCGGCGGATCTCCATCGCGGTGAACAGGCAGTCGCCGATGTCGCATGCCAGCGGCATCGCGCCGTGCGCGTGCATCAGCGCGTCGATGGCCAGCGCGATGTCGTGCGGAACGAGCGCGTCCGTGCGCCCGGCGGCGCCGGTGGTGGCCACCCCTGCGCCCGCCGCGCCGGGTGCGCTCGTTGCGCCCGCAGCAGCGGCTGCGACTGTTGCACCCTCGGCAGCGGCTGCGCTCGTCGCACCCGCAGCAGCGGCTGCGCTCGTTGCGCTCGCCGCGACGCGCGCTGCCGTGCCCGATGCGCTCGCCGCCGCACGCGCCGCGACGCGCTCGAGCAGCGCCTGCACCAGCGCGGCGATCGGCAGCTCGTGGTAGACGTGATGCCCCATCGCCACGTCGCCGTCGAAGACGTGGATGGCGTGCCGGATGTCGATGCGCCGCGCCGAGACTGCGAAGTCGGTGTCGGAGACGATGACGCCCAGCAGCAGCAGCCCGTCGGAGTTCTCGACCAGCGCGGCGACCTGCGGGTCGCCCGCCAGCCCGAGGTAGGTGCCGGCCATCGGCACGTCCTGCCCGGCGAGCAGGCCCTGGCCCATCAGGTTGAGCACGACGGGAATCGCCAGCCGGCGCGCCAGTTCGGCCACCTGCGGCTCGAGGCCGTAGCGGCGCACTTCCACGCCCACCAGCAGCACCGGGCGCGCCGCGGCGCGCAGGCGCCCGAGCAGTTCGTCGGCGCAGGCCGCCAGGCGCTCGGCGTCGATCGTGCGCTGCGCGCGCGCGGGCACCGCCGCGCAGGGCACGGCCGGCATGTCGCGCGGCACCTCCAGGTACACCGGCCGCGCGTGCTCGAGCGCGGCATCGAGCACGCGCGCGATGCGCCGCGGCGCGGCCTCGGCGTCGTCCAGGCGCGCCTGCGCGACGGTGATCTCCTCGAACACGCGCCACTGCGAGTCGAGCGTCTTGACCTGGTGATGCAGCAGGTAGCCGCTGGCCGCCTCGTGCGCCGCCGGCGCGCCGGAGACGACCACCAGCGGCACGCGCTCGGCGTACGCGCAGGCCACCGCGTTGACGAGGTTGAAGGCGCCGGCGCCGTACGTCACGGCGGCGACGCCCAGGCCGCCGCGCGTGCGTGCCGCGGCGTCGGCGGCGAAGCCGACGCCGGGCTCGTGCGACAGCGTGTACACCGGCAGCCGGGCCGCGCGCTCGAACTCGCGGAACATCGGCAGCGCGAAGTCGCCCGGGATGCCGAAGATCTCGGTGGCGCCGCGCGCGGCGAGCGCGTCGAGCAGGCGGGCCGTGAGGGTGCCGGTGGCGGTCATCGCAGGTCTCGCTGGCGTGGGCGTGGCAGGCATTGTTCACCAGCGCCGGCGGCGCGCGCCGATCGGTCACACAATGGATCGGGCGTCGGGTCCGCCGAGCGGGCATGCCGGGCGCGCCGGCACGCACGGCCGGCGCCGCAGGCACGGCATGGCGGTGATCGACGCGCAAAGGAGCGCGGCCATGGCCGACCTGTTCGACAACCCGATGGGGTTGAGGGGTTTCGAGTTCGTCGAGTTCGCCTCGCCGACGCCCGGTGTGCTCGAGCCGCTGTTCGAGCGCATGGGCTTCGCGCTCGTCGCGCGTCACCGCAGCAAGGACGTGCTGCTGTATCGCCAGGGCGACATCAACTTCGTCGTCAACCGCGAGCCGAAGAGCCTCGCGGGCTACTTCGCCGCCGAGCACGGGCCCAGCGCGTGCGCGATGGCGTTTCGCGTGCGGGACTCGCACCGGGCCTATGCGCATGCGCTCGGGCACGGCGCGCAGCCGATCGACGTGCCCACCGGGCCGATGGAGCTGCGGCTGCCGGCCGTCAAGGGCATCGGCGGCGCGCCGCTGTACCTGATCGACCGCTGCGAGGACGGCCGCAGCATCTACGACATCGACTTCGAATGGCTGCCCGATGTCGAGCGCCATCCGCGCGGCCACGGCCTGCGCGTGATCGACCATCTCACGCACAACGTCTACCGCGGCCGCATGGCGTTCTGGGGCTCGTTCTACGAGCGCATCTTCAACTTCCGCGAGATCCGCCACTTCGACGTCCAGGGCGAATACACCGGACTCACGAGCCGCGCCATGACGGCGCCCGACGGGCTCGTGCGCATCCCGCTCAACGAGGAGGCGGGCAAGGGCAGCGGCGGGCAGATCGAGGAATTCCTGCTGCAGTTCGGCGGCGAGGGCATCCAGCACATCGCGCTGCTCACCGACGACCTGCCGGCCAGCGTCGATGCGCTGCAGATGGCGGGCGTGCCGCTGATGACGGCACCCAACGACATCTACTACGAGATGCTCGAAGAGCGCCTGCCCGGGCACGGCGAACCGGTGGCCGAGCTGCAGGCGCGCGGCATCCTGCTCGACGGCAGCACCGCCGGCGGCGAGCGGCGCCTGCTGCTGCAGATCTTCAGCGAGCCGCTGCTGGGCCCCGTATTCTTCGAGTTCATCCAGCGCAAGAACGACGAGGGCTTCGGCGAAGGCAACTTCAGGGCGCTGTTCGAGAGCCTCGAGCGCGACCAGATCCGGCGCGGCGCGCTGCAGCCCTGAGCGCGGCGGCGCGCCGCTCGGGCGTGAGTGGTTCGTTCACCGGGTCTCAGCTGCCGCCGACGAAGGGATTGGTGCGCCGCTCTTGCCCGAAGGTGCTCTCGGGGCCGTGGCCGGGGATGAACACCGTGTCGTCGCCCATCGGCCACAGGCGCTCGCGGATGCTGGCGATCAGCGTGTCGTAGTCGCCGCCGGGCAGATCGGTGCGGCCGATGCTGCCGGCGAACAGCACGTCGCCGACGAAGGCGCGCCGGGCCTCGGCGCTGTAGAAGACCACGTGGCCCGCCGTGTGCCCCGGGCAGTGGCGCACCACGAGCCGGCTTTCGCCCACCATGACCTCGTCGCCGTCGACCAGCCAGCGCGTCGGCGTGAAGCCCTCGACCGGCGGAAAACCGAACTGCCGCGCCTGCATCGGCATGCCCTCGATCCACATCTGGTCAGCGCGATGCGGCCCGACGATCGGCAGCCCGAGCGCGGCCGCCAGCGCCGCGGCGCCGCCGGCATGGTCGATGTGCGCGTGCGTGAGCAGGATCTGTTCGAGCGTGACGCCCAGGCGCTGCGCCTCGGCGCGGATGCGCGCGACCTCGCCGCCGGGGTCGATGACGGCGCCCTTCATCGTGCGGTCGCACCAGACGATGGAGCAGTTCTGCTCGAAGGGGGTGACGGGAATGATTTCGTAGCGCAGCATGGCGGCGTCGGACGTCGGGAAGCGATGCCCGATTCTGCCGCCGCGTGCCGGCGCCCGGGGCTCACCGCGCGAACCGCCGGCATCGGGCTCGCCGTGCGCCGCACCGCCAGCCGGCGCAGCCCGCGCGACGGCGACGCCGACGCGATGCGCGTGCGGCGCGTGCG
>JAFECX010000248.1 GCA_018241895.1 Pseudomonadota bacterium | reverse complement strand
GGCGAGGGCGACGTGGCGGGCGCGGCCGGCGCCGACGGCGCCACCGCGCCGGGGATGGCATAGAGCGGGCCGGCCATGACGGTGTTCTCGGCGTCGGATGGCTGCGCTCAGCGCGCGTAGCGCTCGCCTTCGGGCCGGTCGGTGGCGTAGCTGCCGATGCGGTAGCGCATCGTGCGGCCGGCGCCCTCGGTGCGCGCCAGGCCGAAGCCGGGCTCGGCGGCCGGGCGGTTGACGATGAAGCTCATCGCGATGCTCTCGACGCCGCGCGTGCTGTCGAAGGCCATCAGCCGGATGTAGTGCTGCGGGAAGGTCTTGCGGCACGCGTTCGTCTCCTGCAGCACGCCGGCGGCGTCGCGCAGGTCGAACATCGGCATGCCGTACATCTCCCAGTACGTGTTGCGCGGATGCGGGTCGTCGGTGTACTCGACGCTCCAGGCCCAGCCCCTGGCGAGGCCGTACTCGACCTGCGCGCGGATCTCGTCGTCGCTCAGGTCGGGCAGGAAGCTGAACTGGCCTTGCGTCAGGCGGCCGGTGGGGTTGGTCATCATGGTCGCTTGCTCCTCGTGGCGGGGTGGCGGCGTCGTGGTGGCGTGGTCGCGTGGTGGTGACCTCGCGGTGAGTCCGTTCGCACGGGCTCAGGCCACGGCCGCGGTGACGGCGTAGTCGGACTGGTCGGTGGATGCGTAGTTGAAGCTCACGTCCTTCCAGGTGTCCAGCGCCTGCGCGAGCGGGGTGCAGAAGCGGGCGGCCTGTTGCAGGATCGCGGGGCCCTCGTTCCTGATGTCGCGGCCCTCGTTGCGCGCCTTGATCATGGCTTCGAGCGCGACGCGGTTGGCCACGGCGCCGGCCTGGATGCCGGCCGGGTGGCCGATCGTGCCGCCGCCGAACTGCAGGATCACGTCGTCGCCGAACAGGTCGACGAGCTGGTGCATCTGCCCGGCGTGGATGCCGCCCGAGGCCACCGGCATCACCTTCTTGGTGTCGGCCCAGTCCATGTCGAAGAACAGGCCGCGCGGCAGATCCTGCCGGGTGTAGCTGTCGCGGCAGACGTGGTAGTAGCCCTGCACGGTGAGCGGATCGCCCTCGAGCTTGCCGACCGCGGTGCCGGTGTGCAGGTGGTCGCAGCCGGCCAGGCGCAGCCACTTGGCGACGACGCGAAAGCTCACGCCGTGGTTCTTCTGCCGCGTGTAGGTGCCGTGGCCGGCACGGTGCATGTGCATGATCATGTCGTTCCTGCGGCACCAGTTGGCCATGCTCTGGATCGCGGTCCAGCCGATCACCAGGTCGACCATCACCACGATCGAGCCCAGCTCCTTGGCGAACTCGGCGCGCTCGTACATGTCCTCCATCGTCGCCGCGGTGATGTTGAGGTACGAACCCTTGACCTCGCCGGTGGCGGCACTGGCCTTGTTCACGCCGTCCATCACGTACAGGAAGCGGTCGCGCCAGTGCATGAAGGGCTGCGAGTTGATGTTCTCGTCGTCCTTCATGAAGTCCAGGCCGCCCTTGAGGCCCTCGTAGATCACGCGGCCGTAGTTGCGAGCCGACAGGCCGAGCTTGGGCTTGGTCGTGGCGCCCAGCAGCGGGCGACCGTACTTGTCCAGGCGTTCGCGCTCGACCACGAGCCCGGTGGGCGGGCCCTTGAAGGTCTTGACGTAGGCCACCGGGATGCGGATGTCCTCGAGGCGCGCGGCCTTGAGCGGCTTGAAGCTGAAGACGTTGCCGATCAGGCTCGCGGTCATGTTGGCGATCGAGCCCTCCTCGAACAGGATGAGGTCGTAGGCGACCCAGGCGAAGTACTCGCCCGGGCGGCCCGGCACCGGCTCGACCTTGTAGGCCTTGGCACGGTAGCTGTCGCAGGCGGTGAGGCGGTCGGTCCACACCACGGTCCAGGTGGCGGTGCTCGACTCGCCGGCCACCGCGGCGGCGGCCTCGATCGGGTCGACGCCCTCCTGCGGCGTGATGCGAAACAGGCAGATCGTGTCCGTGTCGCGGGGCACGTAGTCGGCGTTCCAGTAGCCCATCTGCCGGTACTTCAGGACGCCGGCGCTGTAGCGCTGCTTCTTGTCGGTGATCTCGGCGGCGGCAGCGGCCCCATGACCTGCCTGACCCGCCTGAAACGTCTGACCGGCGAGGCCCTGATCGACCGGCTTGTTCATCGCTGCGCTCCTGCGGTTGAAGTGGTTGGCGGCGACTGTAGGCAGCGCGACAATTCAGGAAAAGTCAGATCTTCTGATTCCTGAATTAAGCTTCGCTGAATGAAGAACGCCACGCTGCGCCAGTTGCGGGTGTTTGCCGCCGTCGCCAGGCACCTGAGCTTCGCGCGCGCCGCCGAGGAACTGCACCTCACGCCGCCGGCGGTGTCGATGCAGGTCAAGGAGCTCGAGGGCGAGGTCGGGCTGCCGCTGTTCGACCGCAGCTGCCGCAGCGTCTCTCTCACCACCGCCGGCGAGTACCTGCTGGCCTACACGCGCCGCGTGCTGGCCACGCTCAAGGACGCCGAGGACGCGCTGGCGCGCTTCAAGGGCCTGGCCGGCGGCCAGGTCACGGTGGGCCTGGTGAGCAGCGCCAAGTACTTCATGCCCAGCCTGCTGGCGCGCTTTCGCGACGAGCACCCGGGCGTCGAGCTGGGCATGAAGCTGGGCAACCGCGAGCAGCTGGTGGCGCTGATGCAGCGCGGCGAGACCGACCTGGCGATCATGGGCCGCCCGCCCAAGGACTGGGCGACGCGGGCCGAGCCTTTCGCGCTGCACCCGCACGTGCTGGTCACGTCGGTGCAGCATCCGTTCACGCGCATGGAGCAGGTGCCGGCGGCAGCCCTGCAAGGCGAGGGCTTCATCCTGCGCGAGCCGGGCTCGGGCACGCGCGCCGCCACCGAGGAATACGCCGCCGCCCACCATCTGCACCTGCGCGTGGTGATGGAGATGTCGAGCAACGAGACCATCAAGCAGGCGGTGATGGCCGGCATGGGCGTGAGCCTGCTGTCGCTGCACACCCTCGCCTTCGAGCTGCGCCACGGCGCCATCGCCACGCCCGAGGTGCAAGGGCTGCCGGTGATGCGCCGCTGGCACGTCGTCAACACGCTCGGCAAGCTGCTGTCGCCGCCGGCCGAGGCGCTGCGCTACTTCGTGCTCGAGCACGGGCAGCGCCATCTGGCCGCGATGCTCGAAGCGGGCACGGCGCCGGTGGCGGCTGCAGGCGGGCAGGCCTAGCCCGGACCCGAAGCGCCGCCGCGTCAGAAGCGGACGACCTCGACCCGCACGCCGCGCTCGTGCAGCGCCAGGCGCACGCGCTCGGCGTCGCTGCGTTCGGCGTACGGCCAGGCGACGGCGCGCCAGTCGTCGCCGACGGGCAGCACGTCGAAGTGCCGGGCGCCCGCCCGCCCGTCGGCGCCGGCCACGTCGCGCAGGGCCACCAGCATCTGTTCGGACTCGAAGCGCGTGCGCAGGCTCGGCGTCGACAGCGCCCACATCGGCGCCTGCGCGGCGGCGTCGGCTGC
>JAFECX010000247.1 GCA_018241895.1 Pseudomonadota bacterium | reverse complement strand
TCGCCGCAGGACGAGGCGCAGCACGTGGCCGCGCTCGCGCCCGCGCCGGCCGCCGATGCGGCGGCGCTCGCCGGTGCCTACCTGCAGCTGCGCCTGCCCGGCGCGCTGCTGCGCCGCGAACGGCACAGCGAGTTCACGCGCTACACGCTGATTGCGACGCCACCCGGGAGCGAGCCCGGCATCGCGCCCGGCATCGCGCCCGGCATCGAGCCCGGCATCGAGCCCGGCATCGAGCCCGGCATCGAGCCCGGCATCGAGCCCGGCATCAAGCCCGGCATCAAGCCCGGCATCAAGCCCGGCGGCGCTGCCCCGAGCAGGCCGCCGGCTTCGGCCGGGCCGCCGGTGCCATCGGGCTGGTGGGGCGCCATCCCCGGGCGGCTGTTCGCCGCCGTCGAACTCGATCTCGCCGAGGGCGATCTGGACGATCCAGCGGCAGCGCTCGCCGAGCTGCGCCAGGCGTTCGGCGGCGAGGAGGTCGCTGCCTCGCTGCTGGGCGACGGCTATGCGCTGGCGGTGAGCGACTTTCGCGTGCAGGCCGACGGCTTCGAGCGCATCGTGGTGCGCTGCGCCGCCGGCACCACGGTGACGCGCGCCGGGCGCATCGTGCAGCGGCTGCTCGAACTCGAAACCTACCGCCTGATGGCGCTGCGCGGGCTGCCGGCGGCCAAGGCGCTGGCCGCCGTGCTGCGCGCGGGCGAGGCCGAGCTGGTCGACATCACCGCGCGCACCGTCGACCGCCACAGCGCCGACGCCGAGCTGCTGCAGCGCCTGACGGCGCTGGCGGCGCGCGTCGAGCAGGCGACGGCGGCCCACGGTTACCGCTTCTCGGCCACCGCGGCGTACGACGCGATCGTGCAGCAGCGCAGCGCCGAGCTGCGCGAGCGCGCAGTGCCCGGCACCCAGGCGCTGGGCATGTTCATGCAGCGGCGCCTGGCGCCGGCGATGGCCACCGTGGCCGCCAGCGCGCGGCGGCTGGCGGCGTTGTCGCAGCGCGTCGAGCGCGCCGGCGCGCTGCTGCGCACGCGCGTGGACATCGCCACCGAGGCGCAGAACCACGAGCTGCTGGCCCGGCTCGCGCGCGGCCAGGCGCTGCAGCTGCGGCTGCAGAGCACGGTCGAGGGGCTGTCGATCGCGGCGATCTCGTACTACGTCGTGAGCCTCGTGCTGTACGGCGCCAAGGCGGCCCGCGCCGCCGGGTTGCCGCTCGAGCCCGAGCTGCTCGCCGGCGTCTCGATCCCGTTCGTGCTGTGGGGCGTGTGGCGCCTGGTGCGCCGCATCCACGAACGGCTGCACACGGCGCAGTGAAGACACCTGCGCGCAGCGCAGCGGCATCGTGCGTGCGCCGCGCAGCGGCATCGTGCGTGCGCAGCGCAGCGTCATCGCGCGTGCGCAGCGCAGCTTCATCGTGCGTGCGCAGCGCAGCGTCATCGCGCGTGCGCCGCGCGACGTGGCCGGTTGCGCCCGCGCCTACTTCAGGCGCTCGACGAGATCGACGTACTCGCGCATCGCCGCGTCCTTGTCCTTGCCCTTGATCGCGGCCCAGGCGTCGTACTTGGCGCGCGCGACGATGTCGGTGAAGCCCGGGCGCTGGCCGGTGACGTCGCCCTCGGTGGCCTGTTTGTACAGCGAGTAGATCGCGAGCAAGGTCGCGTTGTCGGGCCGCTCGGGCAGTTGCTTGCTCTGGACGACGGCGCGGTCGAACAACGCTCTGAGCGTGGCCATGTGCGGGTTCCTCGGGTGGCTCGGGCTGCCGGGCCGCGCCGGGGCCTGGGCGAGAATGGGACCTTGACGACGGCGCGCATGTTACCGAGCATCGCGGCGCTGCCCGCAACGCCTGGAACGAGCCCGTCCGAGGAGATACCCGATGGCCACCGAGCGCATGTCCCGCGTCGACACGTCGTGGCTGCGCATGGACAGCGACGTGAACCTGATGGTGATCGTCGGCGTCTGGATGCTGGAGCCGAAGGTGTCGCTCGACGCCGTGCGCCGGCGCTGCGCCGAGCGGCTGGCCCGGTACGGGCGCTTCCACCAGAAGGTGGTCGTCGACGCGCTCGGTGCGAGCTGGGTCGACGACGACGCGTTCGACATCGCGCACCACGTCCAGGCCGTCAAGCTCGAGCGTCGGCGCGGGCAGAGCCGGCGTGCGGCACTGCAGGCGCTGTGCGGCCGGCTCGCGGCCACGCCGTTCGACGCCGAGCGGCCGCTGTGGCAGTTCCTGCTCGTCGAGGACTACGAGGGCGGCAGTGCGCTGGTCGCGCGCATCCACCACTGCATCGCCGACGGCATGGCGCTGATCTCCGTGATGCTGGGGCTGACCGACGACGACAAGGGCCGCGCGCGCCGGCGCAAGCGCACGGCGCAGGCCCAAGCGCACGACGCGCAGGCCCGTCGCGGGCCGGCGGACGGCGCGGCCGACTGGCTGCGCAAGGGCTCGAAGATCGTGCAGGACGTGGCCGCGCTCGCGTTGCTGAGCGACGATTCGCCGACCCGGCTCAAAGGCAAGGGCAGCGGCAAGAAGGTGGTGGCGTGGACCGATCCGCTGCCGCTGGATGCGGTCAAGGTCGTCGGCAAGGCGCTCGGCTGCACGATCAACGACGTGCTGCTGTCGTGCGCGGCCGGCGCCATCGGCAGCTGGCTGCGCGATCAGGGTGACGATCCGCAGGGCCAGGAGATCCGCGCCATGGTGCCGGTGGACCTGCGTGCGAGCGAGGACGCGGGCACGCTGGGCAACCGCTTCGGCCTGGCGCCGCTGGTGCTGCCCATCGGCATCGCCAACCCGCTCGATCGCCTGTACGCGGTGCGCCGGCGCATGGCCGACATGAAGGGCAGCTACCAGCCGCTGCTGGCGTTCGGGATCCTCACGCTCACGGGTCTGTTCGTCAAACCGATGCAAGATGCCGTGCTCGGCATGTTCGTCAAGAAGGCCACCGCCGTGATGACCAACGTGCCGGGGCCGCGCGAGCCGTTGAAGCTGTGCGGCAGCACGCTGCGCCGCATCGTGTTCTGGGTGCCGGCGACGGGCGACATCGGCGTGCACCTGAGCATCCTCAGCTATGCCGGCGGCGTGCAGATGGCGCTCATGACCGACGAGGCGCTGTGTGCGCGGCCCGGGGAAATCATCGAGCGCTTCGAGCCCGAGTTCCGGCGCCTGCGGCCGGTGGCGATGGCGCTGGCCGGGCCCGGCAGGAAGAGCTGAAGCGAGGAGGGACGCTGCCATGACCGTGACCGTCGACATCGACATCGGCCGCGAATTCGCCGTCAACGCCCCCGTGGGCAAGGTGTTCGAGGTGCTGGCCGACGTGCCGCTCTCGGTGAGCCACTTCCCCAAGGTCGAGCAACTGGTCGACCTGGGCGGCGGCGCCTACCGCTGGGAGATGCAGCGCGTCGGCACGGCGCAGGTCGGCATCCAGACCGTCTACGCCTGCAAGTACGCGAGCGACCGCAGGAAGGGCAGCGTGACCTGGACGCCGGTCAAGGGCGTGGGCAACGCACAGATCCACGGCAGCTGGAAGATCGGCGACGGCAAGGGCGCGACGAAGGTCGTGTTCGCGACCGGCGGCAAGGTCGACGTCGCGATGCCGGCGCTCGCCAGGATGATCGTCGTGCCGGTGGTCCGGGGCGAATTCGAGAAGCTGGTCGACAAGTACATCGACAACCTGATCAAGACCTTCGGCGGCAGGGCGTGAGCCGCGCTGCGGGGCAAGGGCGCGCGCCCCGTCCGCGCCGCCTGTGATACGTTGCCGCCATGAAGCACAAGAGCGCTGCCCGTTCGGCCAGCCTACGCCGCCACGGGGTCCATTCCCGCCACATCCGCCCGGGCTCGGCCCCGGGCTCGATCCGTGCCGCGATGGCCGGTACGGGCGGGGCGGCGCCGGACGCGCGCCTGTCGTTCCTGCGCTACGAGGAGCACGGTGCGCTCGACGAGCCGCGCGAGCCGGCGCTGGCCGACTGCCGCGCGCCGGCCGCCGATGCGGCCGACGTGAGCTGGCTGCACCTGCAGGGCCGCCCGAGCGCCGAGCAGTTGCGGCTGCTCGGCGCCGCGTTCGGCCTGCACCCGCTCGCGCTCGAGGACGTCCTGCATCGCGAGGCACGGGCCAAGGTGGAGGTGTTCGACGCCGGACTGTTCGTCGTGCTCACCCACGTGCATCTCGATGCCGAAGGCGATTACGGCTCGGATCAGGTGAGCTTCTTCCTCGGCCGCAACTACGTCGTCAGCATCGCCCAGGGGCCGCACGACCTGTTCGAGCCGGTGCGCGAGCGCATCCGCGGCGGCGGCAAGATCCGCAGGTACGGCGCCGACTATCTGCTGTACTCGCTGCTCGACGTCGTCGTCGACAGCGCCTTCGCGCTGCTCGAGGAGCTGGGCGACCGGCTCGAGGCGCTCGAAGACGAGATCCTCGACGACCCGACCCGCGAGGCGCGCAATCGCATCCACTACGCCAAGCGCGAGCTGGTCGTGATGCGCCGCGCCTGGTGGCCGCAGCGCGAGGTCGTCGCCGCGCTGATGCGCGACGAGGACCGGCAGCTCAGCGACCACACGCGGCTGTACCTGCGCGACTGCTACGACCACTGCGTGATCGTCATCGACTTCGTCGAGACCTACCGCGAGATGGCTTCGAGCCTGCTCGACACCTATCTGTCGGCCGTGAGCCAGCGCATGAACGACGTCATGAAGGCACTCACGGTGGCGGCGACGATCTTCCTGCCGCTGACCTTCATCACGGGCCTGTACGGCATGAACTTCGACACCGCGAGCCCGTGGAACCTGCCCGAGCTGCACTGGCGCTTCGGCTATCCGTATGCGCTCGGCCTGATGGTGGCCATCGTCGCCGGCATGCTCGCGTACTTCAAGCACAGGCGCTGGCTGTGACAGGCGTGCGCGCGATGCCGACGGCCGAGGAATTCAACGCGCGTGGCGTGGGCCGGCTGCCGGGGCTGCTCGGGCTGGTCGTCACGCGCGTGGCAGACAGGGAGTTGCGCATCGAGATGCGCCTCGAGCCGCATCACCGCGCGCCCAACGGCTACCTGCATGCCGGCGCCATCGTCACGCTCGCCGACACCGCGACCGGGTACGGCTGCGTCGCGCACCTGCCCGAAGGTGCGAGCGGCTTCACGACCATCGAGCTGAAATCGAACCACCTCGGCACGGCGCTGGACGGCACGATCGAGTGCGTGGCCAGCGCGGCGCATCTGGGCCGCACGACGCAGGTGTGGGATGCCGTCGTCACGCACCGCGAGTCGGGTCGCACGCTGGCGCTCTTCAGGTGCACGCAGATGGTGCTGTACCCGAAGGCACCAGGCTGAGCGCGCGCGCCGCGTCGGCCGGCGGGTGCAACGGCCGGCAGGCGCTGCCGGGGCTCGGAACCTGTGAAGGAACCGGTCGCGCCCGAGCGGCGCGACAGGACGACCCCGCTCGAGGCGCAAAGTGCAGCCCTAGCGCGCGATATCGCGAGCATATGCAACGCCGAGCGGGGGCGTCAGGGCGCGTCGAGCGGGCGTGAGTGGTTCGTTCACGGGTTGCTCAGGCGTGCCGGATGCAGATCTTGCCGAACTGCGCCCCGCTGTGCTGGTACGCCAGCGCTTCCTTCAGCTGCCCGAAGTCGAACACGCGATCGACGACGGGCCGGATGCGGTGCTGTTCGACGGCGCGCAGCATGGCCTCGAAGCCGTCGCGGTGCCCGACCGTGATGCCCTGCAGCCGCACCTGCCGCGTCACGACGAGCCCCAGCGGCGCCGCGAGCGACGAGCCCGAGAGCACGCCGATCATCGACAGCGTGCCGCCGGCGCGGATGCAGCGCAGCGACTGCGGCAGCGTCTTCTCGCCGCCGAGTTCGACGATGTGGTCGAAGCCCGCACCGCCGGTGAGCTCGCGCGCCGGCCGCGACCATTCGGGCGTCGTGCGGTAGTTGATGCCGGCGTCGGCACCGAGCTGGCGCGCGCGCGCGAGCTTGTCGTCGCTCGACGAGATCACCGTGACCTCGGCGCCGATCAGCTTGGCGAAGCGGATCGCGAACAGCGCCACGCCGCCCGTGCCCTGCACCAGCACGCGTGAGCCCGGGCGCAGATCGTCGTAGGTGACGAGCGCGCTCCAGGCCGTGAGCGCGGCGCACGGCAGCGTGGCCGCCTCCTCGTCGCCGAGGTGCGCAGGCACCTTGACCACGCCCTGCTCGGACAGGCACATCAGCTCGGCTATCGTGCCGTCGAGCGGTCCGCCGAGCGTGCGCGTGAGGCGCGCCAGGTCGGGCGCCCCCGCGATCCAGCCCTGGTGGAAGGTGGGGCAGACGCGGTCGCCCACCTGCACGCGCGTCACGCCCGCGCCGACCTCGACCACGACGCCGACGCCGTCGGACACCGGCACGAGCGGCAGCGTGCCGGTGAACGAACCGTAGCCGCGCGCGCAGACCACGAGGTCGCGGTAGTTCAGCGACGCGGCCTTCATGCGCAGCAGCACCTCGCCGGGCCCGGGCCTGGGATCCGGCCGCGTCGCCAACTGCAGGTGCTCGACGCTCCAGCCGTGCTGGATCTGGAAGACTCTCACGATGCTCTCCTCGTTGTGTTGGCCAGGTGCCCAAGGGGCGCGGCCGGCGGGCGTGCCGTGGCCTCGATGTTGCCCTCGCGTGCGTCGCGCCGGAGCCGGGTCAACCCGCTGAGCACTGCGGTTGCCGGCAGGCAGGCAGGGCGCCGGCGGCACGGCGGCAGCGGCGACAGCGGCGGCAGCCGCGCGCCGATTGCGCTCGATCGTCTGCGTGCGCTCGTGCTTGTCGTTCGGCCTTGCCGTCGTTCCCGATCGGCCGGGCGAACGGCGATGGGCGCCGCCCCTGCCGGGCGCAGTGTTCCCCGGCTGCGGCATACTGCTCCATCGTCATTTCCATCGCAGCAGCCATGAACACTTACGTCATCGGCAAGAAGGTCGCGCTCGGATTCGCCGAGGCCGAGCAGCGCATCACCGAGGAGCTCGGCAAGGTCGGCTTCGGCATCCTCACCGAGATCGACGTCGCGGCAACGATGAAGAAGAAGCTCGGCGTCGAGATGCCGCCGTACCGCATCCTCGGCGCATGCAATCCGCACTTCGCGCACCAGGCGATCGGCGCCGAGCCGCAGATCGGCGCGCTGCTGCCGTGCAACGCGGTCGTGCGCCAGGACGCAGGCGGCGCGGTGCACATCGAGCTGATGGACCCCAACGCGGTGCTGGGGCTGGTCGGCCGGCCGGAGGTGACGGCGGTGGCCGCCCAGGTGCGCCAGCGCCTCGAGCAGGCTCTGGCTGCGGTCTGAGCGGCGTCGTTTCGTCCGCGCCGCGCGTGCGGCCGGCGCATCCGCTGCAGCCGGCGCATCCGCTGCAGCCGGCGCATCCGCTGCAGCCCGCGCATCCGCTGCCGACGGCGCGCCCGGCTATTCCTTCGGCCTGAAGGCGACGATCAGCTCCGACGGCACGTGGCCGTCCGTGTCGTGCGGCAGCTTCGCGGTCTTGTCGATGGCGCGCAGCACGGCGTCGTCCCAGGCGGCGTGGCCGCTGGACTTGACGAGGCGCCGCGCGATGATCGCGCCGCTGGCGGCCGCGGTGACGCGCACTTCGGCGACCGGGTTGTCGGGCAGGTCGTCGGCGAACACCAGGTTGGCGCGGATCAGCGCGGCCAGCCGGGCGCGATAGCCCGCCGACGGGCCGGCCGAGCGCGCGGCCGTGCCGCCGGGCGCGCCACCGGTGCCGCTGCCCGACCCCGTGGCGGCCTGGCTCATCATGCGGCGCAGGTTGTCCTCGCGCTGCTGTTCCAGCCGCGCCGCGGCGGCAGCGGCCTCGCGCTTTTCGCGCGCCTCGCGCGCCGCCTGCTCATGCTTGTCCCGTGCCTCGCGCTCGATCTGCTCGCGCTGCTGCTGCGCCTTGCGCTCGGCCTGCTCGCGCTGTTGCTGCGCCTTGCGCTCGGCCTGCTCGCGCTGCTGCGCCTTGCGCTCGGCCTGCTCGCGCTGCTGCGCCTTGCGCTCGGCCTGCTCGCGCTGCTGCGCCTTGCGGTTGCGCTCGGCCTCGGCCTGGGCCTCCTGGCGCTCGCGCGCCAGGCGCTCCTTCTCGGCACGTGCCTCGGCAATGTCGACCTTGGGTGGCGGGGGTTGCGCAGGCACCCTGGCCTGCGGCGCCGGTGGCGGCGTTGTGGGCAGCGGCGTCGGGGTGGGCGCCGGCGCGGGCGCGGGCGCCGGTGCTGGCGCGGGTGCGGGTGCGGGTGCGGGCGCCCCGGCCGGGGCGGCCCTCTCGGGTACCGCGGCCCACAGCTCGGCGCTCACCACGTCCGAGTTGTGCGTGCGCCAGTGCACCACGCCGAGCAGCGCCAGCAGCAGCGCCGCGTGCACGACGATCGACAGCACGGCGCCCAGCGCCTGCCCGCCGGGCGGACGCGGCAGCAGCTCGCCGTGCGGCAGCGGCTGGCCATGCCGCAGCGTCGTCGTGCTCACGGCGTGCTGCACCCGCCCGCGTGCTGCCCGGGCGTGCGCGTCGGATCCGTGCCGCGCATGCGCGCCGCCGGCGCGGCGAACGCGCGCGGCGCGCCCGCTGCCGCTGTGTGCATGCGGCGTGCGCGCGGCGGCGCGCCCGAAGCCCGCGCGCCACGCGCGTTCATGGTCGCCGCCTCATCGTGAGGCCTGCTTCACCGACAGCCCGAGACGGCGCACGCCGGCGCGCTGCAGCGTGTCCATCACCTTGACGACGCTGTCGTAGCGCACGCCCTTGTCGGCGCTGATGATCACCGGCACCTCGGCATCGCGGCCCTGCCCGTCGCGCACGCGCGCGGCGAGCTGATCGGGCGCCACCGGTGCCGGCTCGGATGCGTCGACACGCATGCGCAGGCGCTCGTCGCTGCCGACCACGATCTCGATCACCTTGGCCGGACGCTGCGCGCTCTTGCCCACCGTCGGCAGGTCGACCACGCCGGTGGTGATGAGCGGCGCCGTGACCATGAAGATCACGAGCAGCACCAGCATGACGTCGATGAACGGGACCATGTTGATCTCGTTCATCGAGCGGCGCCGCGTGCCGCGCCCGGCCATGGCGGGCATCAGGCTGCCCCGCCGGCGGACGCGATCGGTGTCGCCGCCGCGGCGGCGCCGCCGACGTTGCGCTGCAGGATGTTAGTGAACTCCTCGATGAAGGTCTCGAGCTGGATCGCGATGCGGTCGATGTCGCGCGCGAAGCGGTTGTAGGCCACCACCGCCGGGATGGCGGCGAACAGGCCCAGCGCCGTCGCCACCAGCGCCTCGGCGATCGAGGGCGCCACGGTGGCCAGCGTCACCTGCTGCAGCGCACCGAGGTTGACGAAGGCGTGCATGATCCCCCACACGGTGCCGAACAGGCCCACGTACGGGCTCACCGAGCCGACGCTGGCCAGGAAGCTCAGGTGGCTCTCGATCACGTCGAGCTCGCGCTGCAGGCTGGCGCGCATCGCGCGGCGCGCGCCGTCGAGTTGGGCCTGCGCGTCGAGGCGCTTTTCGCGCAGCTTCAGGAACTCGCGCATGCCGCTGGCGAAGATGCGCTCCATCGGCGCCGTGTCGGGCTTGCTGCCGACGGCCTGGTTCATCTCGGTCAGGCTGCGTCCGCTCCAGAAGTCGCGCTCGAAGCCGTCGTTGCCGCCGCGCACGCGGCGCAGGCCGAAGAGCTTGCCGAAGATCACCGCCCAGCTCGCGAGCGAAGCCAGCGTGAGGCCGGCCAGCACCACCTGCACGACGATGCTCGCCTGCTGGACGAGGGTGAGGAGCGACAGTTCGTTGTTCATGCCAGCGCATCGAGGACGTGGGTCGGAATGCGGCACGGGCGCAAGGTTCCCGCGTCGACGCAGCCGATGCGGATCTCGCCCTCGGCGAGCAGGGTCTGCTCGCGCCAGGCCTGCTGCACGATCGTCAGCGCGACGCGCCCGGCGTGGCGCAGCGCCACCGTGATGTCGAGCCGGTCGTCGAGCCGGGCCGGGGTGCGGTAGGCCACGCGCGTGTGGACGACGACGAACATCGCGCCATCGGCCTCGCGCAGCGCCTGCTGTCCGATGCCCAGCGCGCGCAGCCATTCGGTGCGCGCGCGCTCGAAGAACTTCAGGTAGTTCG
Source organism: Pseudomonadota bacterium (assembly GCA_018241895.1). Taxonomy (GTDB): domain Bacteria; phylum Pseudomonadota; class Gammaproteobacteria; order Burkholderiales; family Burkholderiaceae_C; genus Rubrivivax. The sequence goes on along the minus strand of JAFECX010000247.1, from coordinate 1,070 downwards.
CGTAGTAGACGATGCCGCCGGCGTCGGTGTCTTCCCAGTACACGCGCACCGGGTGGCGGAAGACGGATCGGCCGTCAGGGGCCGCCGGTGCGGCCGCGGCGGCGGCCTTGACCGGTGCGGCCGCGGCGGCGGCCTTGACCGGTGCGGTCGGCGCGGCCGGTACGGCAGGAACGGGGGGTGCGGTGGCTACGGGCGGTGCGGCGGTGAAACGGGCGTGCATCGGCGCCGACGATGATAGCGGCGGCCAGGGCGCCGCCGCGGTGCCGCGGCTCAGGGCGCAGCGACGCGCCGATACGCCGGGCCCCACACCGGATGTCCGGCCTCGGCACGTTCGAGCGCGAACGACGGATCGGCCGCGCGTGCGGCGCGGAACTGCGCCTCGCACTCGGGCACGCGGCTGCTGGTGCAGGTGACGAAGGCGAGCAGCTTGTGCGCCGTGGCGCGGTCGCGCGCACTCGCGAGTCCGGCGTCGAGCGCGCGGCGCAGATGCGCCTCGGCCGCTTCGTACCGGCCGTCGTCGTAGGCACGGATGCCGTCGAACAGCGCGCCTTCGGCTGGGCGCGCCATGAGATCGGCCAGGCCCGGGGCCGCTGCAGGTGGCGTGGGTGCGCTGGCGCAGCCGCTCACGGCGGCGCTGAGCGCGACCAGCAGCGCGCACACGAGCGGCGCGCTGCGTGCGCGAGGCCACGCGCGCGATCGGCTCGCGGCGCTCGAGACCGCCGCTGCCGCAGGCGTGACGGACGGGGTGCGACGCATCGGACGCCTCATTGTGCGAAGCGGTGGCGCAGCGTGAACGGCCTGTCGGCCTGCACCCGCACGGTCGCGGCCAGCGGCTCGAAGTCGGCGTTGCGCACGGTGATGCGGTGCGTGCCTTCGGGCAGCGTCAGGCGCGTGAGCGGCGGCGTCGTGCCGGCGCTGCGGCCGTCGACCTCGACCTCGCCCCAGGGCGTGATGGCCAGCTGCACGGTGCCCTCGGCGGGCGGCGCGGCGGCGGTGGCTGCGTCGGCCGCGGCCGCGCTGCGTGTCGCGGCGTGGCGCACCGGCGCGCCGCGTGCGCCGCGCGGGGACCC
>JAFECX010000246.1 GCA_018241895.1 Pseudomonadota bacterium | reverse complement strand
TGCCGCCGCCTCAGGCTCGCGCATCGCGGGCGCGGCTGCCGCGCAGCCGACGACTGCGGCGCCCGATTCGACGCTGGCCGCCGCACCGGCACCGGCACCGACCCTGAACGACGTCGCCGAACTCACGCCCGCGTCCGATTTCACCCGCTTCGTCGCGCGCGACGTCGATGCGAGCGTCAAGAACGCAGCGCTGAAGAAGCTCTTCGCCGATCCGCACTTCAACGTGATGGACGGCCTGGACACCTATATCGACGACTACAACCGCAGCGAGCCGATGCCGCGTGCGCTGCTGCGCCAGACGATGCAGGCGCGCGTGCTCGGCCTGCTGGACGACGAGCTCGAGGCGCAGCCGGCGCAGCAAGCACCGACGCCGAGCGCCGCCACGACGGCTGCGCCCGCACCGGTGCGCATCGAGACGACCGCGCTGCCTCAGGATGCGCCGTCGGCCAAGGCGCAGGCGTCGACAGGGCCTGCGCAGACGCCGGCACCGCCGCCGGAACATCCCGGCTAGGCGCGTGGGCTGCGCCGGCCGGCGCGACGCGTTCGGGCCGAGATGGCGGAAGAGCGTGGGAGTCGAACCCACCTGGAACCGCTGTGCGGCCCCACCCGGTTTTGCAGACCGGACGCCCCACCGGGGAACGATCCTCTTCCTGGGTCAGCCATGCGCCGGGCCGCCGAACAGGTCGCGCGCATGGCGCCGTATCTTGCGGCCCTCGGGGTCGCGCCTGGTGAAGCCGACCTGATCGAAGAACTCTACCAGCGGCACCGACAGGTGCCGGCTCATGCCGGTGGCCTCGCGCAGGGCCTTGACGTTCAGGCGCTGGTGCGGGTCGTCGTGCGCGAGCTGCTCGGCGCGCTCGGCGAGCTGCACCAGGTGCCTGGGCTGCACGAAGTACTCGGCGCCGATCGCGTACAGGCGGCCCATGCGCACGAGCTTGTCGAGCAGCCGCAGCATCTGCTCGCGGTGCAGCGTGCGGTCGCGCGCCAGCATGTCGCTCAACTTGGGCGGCTGCATGCCGCCCTCGTCGAGCCAGGGCCGAAGCCGTTCCCACAACTTCTGCTCGGCGGGCAGCAGCGCCACCTCGTGGCCGGGCACCAGGACATACGGGCCGCTGCGCTGCAGCGTGACGGTGGCGATCGCGTCGCGCAGCAGCAGCGAGAACACGGCCGCCGGCGGCCGCGCAGGCAGTTGATGCTGCAACTGCTCGGGCGTGAGGCCGGGGCTGTCGGGTTTGCGGCGGTGATGTGCGGCCAGCGTGCCGCGCATCGCCGCCGCGTGGCGCGCGAGCTGCGCGGCAGTGAACGCGCGTGCGGCGCTGCCTTCGCCCAGCAAGCGGTGCGGCGCGGCGGCGAGCACCGCCGCGCGTGCCTCGGGCAGCAGATTCCTGGCCACGAAGAAGCGTTCGAGGTCGATGCCGGCTGCCGGCTCCTGCGCCAGCAGGGCCGCGAGGGCGGCCTGCGGCGTCGGCAGCTCCTGCGCCGCCAGCGCGGCCAGCCGTGCGGCGCGCCGCCGGCGCGAAGGCGGCGCGAACGGATCGACGACGACGCCGCCGCCCAGCGTGCGCGTGGCCGACTGATCGCGCACGATGAAGCGGTCGCCGTGCAGCGCACCGATCTCGCGCTCGAGCGCGAGCTGCGCCCATGCGCTGGCGCCCGGCGCGAGCGGCTGGCCTTCGAGCAGCGCGACGCGCGCGCCGACATCGGTCGCACCCAGATGCAGGTGCACCGGTGTCCAGTGCGCCAGCGGCCCCGCTTCGCCGGCGAGCAGGCGCAGCCGCACGTCCAGGCGCCGGGTCGGGGCATGCACGGCCTCGGCGACGATCCAGTCGCCGCGCGCGATGTCGCCCTTGTCGAGGCCGGCAGCGGCCAGGTTGAGCGCCAGGCGCTCGCCGGCATGGCCGCTGGCGGCTTCGCTGTGGTGCGCATGCAGGCCACGCACGCGCACCGGCAGCCCGCCCGGACTGACCCGCAGCCGATCGCCCACGGCGACGCGCCCCGCGACCGCGGTGCCGGTGACCACCGTGCCGATCCCCGCCAGCGTGAAGCAGCGGTCGACGGCGAGACGGAAGTGCGCGTCCTCGCGCGCGGCGGCAGACACGCTGCGTGCGCCCAGCAGATGCGCGCGCAGCGCCTCGATGCCCTGGCCGGTGGTGCTGGATACCGCCAGCACCTCGGCGCCGGCCAGCGTCGTTGTGGCCAGCAGCGCATGCATCTCGGCGCCGACCGCGGCCAGGCGCGCGGCAGACACCCGATCGCACTTGGTCAGCACGACGACGCCACGGGCCAGGCCCAGCAGGTCGACGATCGCCAGGTGCTCGCGCGTCTGCGGCATCGGCCCGTCGTCGGCGGCGACGACGAGCATCGCATAGTCGATGCCGGTGGCGCCGGCCAGCATGTTGCGCACCAGCTTCTCGTGCCCGGGGACGTCGACGAAGCCGAGCACGCTGCCGTCGTCCAGCGTCTGGTACGCGAAGCCGAGGTCGATCGTGATGCCGCGCGTCTTCTCCTCGGCCAGGCGATCGCCGTCGACGCCCGTCAGGGCCCTGACGAGCGAGGTCTTGCCGTGGTCGATGTGACCTGCGGTGCCGATGATCAAGATCGAGGCGCGATCCAGATGCGATCGCGACGGGGATGCGCGGGGCCGGCATCGTAGCGGCTGCGGCGCAACCCCTGCGGCGCATCGCCGCAGGCATGGCGTAGGGGTAAATGACGATTGCCACAACGCGAGCATGTTCAACGAGCTGCCGCTGCACAGCCCCACCGTATGCTGCAGCCTCATCGCGGCGTGCAACAGGAGTTTCGAAGATGCGCGAACGTGAAAACAAGGTGGCGCGGCGTGCCCTGCTGGCAGGCACCGGAACCGCCGGTGCACTGGCCGCAGCCGCCGCGTTGATGCCGGGCGGCGAGCGCCAGGGCGGCACCACCAGGGACACCGTGAGCACGGCCACCGAGGATGCATCGGGCGGCTACCGCCTCACCGAGCACATCCGCAAGTACTACCGCGCCGCTCGCGTGTGACGCGTGTGAAAGGCGTGTGAGGCATCCGGGCCCCCCTCCCACTCGAAGCAGGAGGCATCCATGTTGTTGAGCAAACGGTCGGCGGGAGGCGAGGGCACGGCGCCCAGCGCGCTCGTCGCCAGCCTGGCGCGCGGCGTGGCGCGAGCAATACCGACGATGGACCGGCGCACCTTCCTGCGCCGCTCCGGCCTCGGCGTGGGTGCGGGCCTCGCGGCCAGCGAACTGATGCTGGTGCGCAAGGCCGATGCCGCCGATCCGGCCGCCGCAGCCGCGGCCGGCGCCAAGGTCGAGGTCAAGCGCACCGTGTGCGGCCACTGCTCGGTCGGCTGCGCGCTCGACGCCTACGTCGAGAACGGCGTGTGGGTGCGCCAGGAGCCGGTGTTCGACTCGCCGCTGAACATGGGCGGCCACTGCGCCAAGGGCGCGGCGGTGCGCGACAACGGCCGCGGCGAGTTCCGCCTCAAGTACCCGATGAAGCTGGTCAACGGCAAGTACCAGCGCATCGGCTGGGACGAGGCGCTCGCCGAAGTCAGCGCCAAGATGCTCGAGCTGCGCAAGCAAAGCGGCCCCGATTCCATCTTCGTCGTCGGCTCGTCCAAGCACAACAACGAGCAGTCGTATCTGCTGCGCAAGTGGATGAGCCTGTGGGGCAGCAACAACTGCGACCACCAGGCACGAATATGCCACTCCACTACTGTCGCCGGTGTGGCGAATACGTGGGGTTACGGTGCGATGACGAATTCGTACAACGACATGCAGAACACCAAGGCCGCGCTCTACATGGGCTCGAACGCGGCCGAGGCGCATCCGGTGTCGCTGGTGCACATGCTGCACGCCAAGGAACGCGGCGCCAAGATGATCGTGGTGGACCCGCGCTTCACGCGCACGGCCGCCAAGGCCGACGAGTACGTGCGCATCCGCTCGGGCTCGGACATCGCGTTCGTGTTCGGGCTGCTGTACCACATCTTCAACAACGGCTGGGAGGACAGGAAGTACATCGACGACCGCGTCTACGGCATGGACAAGGTGCGCGAGGACGTGATGGCCAAGTGGACCCCGGACAAGGTCCAGGAGGTCTGCGGCGTCGACGAGGCCACCTGCCTGAAGGTGGCGCGCATCATGGCCGAGAACCGGCCGAGCACGGTCGTCTGGTGCATGGGCCAGACGCAGCACTCGATCGGCAACGCGATCGTGCGCGCGTCGTGCATCCTGCAGCTGGCGCTGGGCAACATCGGCGTCTCGGGCGGCGGCGCCAACATCTTCCGCGGCCACGACAACGTGCAGGGCGCCACCGACATCGGCCCCAACCCCGACTCGCTGCCGGGCTACTACGGCCTGGCCGAAGGTGCGTTCAAGCACTTCGCGTCGGTGTGGAACGTCGACTTCGAGTGGATCAAGAACCGCTACGCGCCGGGCATGATGACCAAGCCCGGCATGACGGTCTCGCGCTGGTTCGACGGCGTGCTCGAGAACAACGATCTCATCGACCAGGACAGCAACCTGCGCGGCCTGATCTACTGGGGCCATGCGCCGAACTCGCAGTCGCGCGGGCTCGACCTCAAGCGCGGGCTCGACAAGCTCGACCTGCTGGTCGTCATCGACCCGTTCCCCTCGGCGACGGCGGCGGTGGCGGCGATGCCGCCGGCCCGGCCCGAGGAGGCCAACGCGAACCGCGTCGTCTACCTGCTGCCCGCGTGCACGCAGTACGAGACCTCAGGCTCGCTCACCGCCAGCAACCGTTCGCTGCAGTGGCGCGAGCGCGTGATCGAGCCGCTGTTCGAGGCGCGCTCCGACCACATGATCATGTACCAGCTGGCCGACAAGCTCGGCTTTGCCAAGGAGCTGACCAGGAACTACAAGCTGCAGAAGGTCAAGGGCATGGACGAGCCGGTGCCCGAGGACATCCTGCGCGAGATCAACGCCAGCCACTGGACCATCGGCTACACGGGCCAGAGCCCCGAGCGGCTGAAGGCGCACATGCGCAACATGCACGTCTTCGACGTCGTCACGCTGCGCGCGCGCGGCGGCGTCGACAAGGAGACCGGCTACAAGCTCGACGGCGACTACTTCGGGCTGCCCTGGCCGTGCTACGGCACGCCCGAGATCAAGCACCCGGGCTCGCCCAACCTGTACATGACCTCGCGCTCGCTGATGGACGGCGGCGGCAACTTCCGCGCCAACTTCGGCGTCGAGCGCGACGGCGTGTCGCTGCTGGCGGGCGACGGCTCGCACTCCAAGGGCGCCGAGATCACCACCGGCTATCCCGAGTTCGACCACATCCTGCTCAAGAAGCTCGGCTGGTGGGGCGATCTCACCGAGGCCGAGCAGAAGGCGGCCGAGGGCAAGAACTGGAAGACCGACCTGTCGGGCGGCATCCAGCGCGTGGCGATGGCGCACGGCTGCCACCCGTTCGGCAACGCCAAGGCGCGCGCGCTGGTCTGGAACTTCCCCGACCCGATCCCGCAGCACCGCGAGCCGATCTACTCGACGCGGCCCGAGCTCGTCGACAAGTATCCGACGCACGACGACAAGAAGGTGTTCTGGCGGCTGCCGACGCTGTTCCGCTCGATGCAGGAGAAGAACCGCGACGTCGGCAAGGACTACCCGCTCATCATGACCACCGGCCGTCTCGTCGAGTTCGAGGGCGGCGGCGACGAGACGCGCTCCAACCCCTGGCTGGCCGAGCTGCAGCAGCACATGTTCGTCGAGATCAACCCGGTTGCCGCCAACGACCGCGGCATCCGCGACGGCGAATACGTGTGGGTGCACTCGCCCTCGGGCGCGCGGCTCAGGGTGCGCGCGCTCGTCACCGAGCGCGTCGACCGCGGCACGGTCTTCATGCCGTACCACTTCGCGGGCCGCTGGCAGGGCGAGGACATCTCGAAGTACTACCCCGAGGGTGCCAAGCCGGTGGTCGGCGGCGAGTCGGCCAACACCGCCACCACCTACGGCTACGACGCGGTCACCATGATGCAGGAGACCAAGACGAGCGTCTGCCAGATCGAGAAGGCAGCCTGAGGAGCGCACGATGGCCCGAATGAAGTTCATCTGCGACGCCGAGCGCTGCATCGAATGCAACGGCTGCGCCACCGCCTGCAAGGCCGAGCACGACGTGCCCTGGGGGGTGAACCGCCGTCGCGTCGTGACGATGAACGACGGCGTGCCGGGCGAGCGCAGCATCTCGGTGGCCTGCATGCACTGCAGCGACGCGCCGTGCATGGCGGTGTGCCCGGTCGACTGCTTCTACCGCACCGACGAGGGCCTCGTGCTGCACGACAAGGACGTGTGCATCGGCTGCGGCTACTGCAGCTACGCCTGCCCGTTCGGCGCGCCGCAGTACCCGAGCAACGGCGCCTGGGGCCTGCGCGGCAAGATGGACAAGTGCACCTTCTGCGCCGGCGGCCCCGAGCCCAACTTCTCGGCAGCCGAGCTCGAGAAGTACGGCCGCAACCGCCTCGCCGAGGGCAAGCTGCCGCTGTGCGCCGAGGTCTGCTCGACGAAGGCGCTGCTGGCCGGTGACGGCGACGAGATCGCCGACATCTTCCGCACCCGCGTGCTCGTGCGCGGCAAGGGCAGCGAGGTCTGGGGCTGGGGCACGGCCTACGGCAAGCCCGCCGCCGGCAGCGGCGGCGAGGCGAGGAAGGAGGGCACGAAATCGTGAACGCCGTCCGATCGACGTTGGCCGCCGCGGCGGCTGTGGCCGCGGTGTTCGGGCTGTCTGCCTGCGGCGAAAAGCCGCAGACCGCGCACACGCCCAAGACCGATACGCGGCCCTTCGAGGGGCCGGCCACGGCCTACACCGCACCGGGTTGGACGCCGGGCAACGAGGCCAGCTGGGCGTCCGAGCTGCAGATGCGCACGCAGGGGCAGAACGAATACGTGCGCATCGGCCAGCAGCCGACGGTGCAGCGCTGAGCCTGTGTAGAGACGAATCACGCGCGAGGAGGCTCACGCATGCGCACCATCCGCAGTCTGCTCGCCGCCGGCGCGGCCGCGCTGGCGCTCGCCGGCATCGCCCAGGCACAGGCTCCGGCCGCACCGCCGCCCGGCATCCTGGCCGATGGCGCGCCGGCCGGGTTCGTGGCGCCGGCGCTGCCCAAGCCGGACGACACCAACGCCGAGCGCGCCAGGAGCCAGCCCGGGAACAACGCGCCTTTGTGGCGCGCCGTGCGCGGCGTGGGCGGGCAGGGCGGCTACAGCTCGCTGCCGGCCACCGAGGCCAACGTGCTGATCCAGTCGTTCGTCAAGTACCCGGGCGCGCCCTACGTCAGTGCCGGCGAGGCCTGGAGGCAGGTGCGCAACCGCTGGATCATCCCGTACGGCGGCTCCTTGTTCCTGCTCGTGCTGGCGGCGATCGCGCTGTTCTATTTCGCGCGCGGCCCGCTCGGCGGCCGCCTGCGCGACACCGGGCGCACCATCGAGCGCTTCACCTACTTCGAGCGCACGGCGCACCTGGCGGTGGCGGCAACCTTCGTCTTGCTGGCGCTGTCGGGCCTGACGATGGCGTTCGGCAAGTTCTTCGTCCTGCCCGTCATCGGTGCGACGTTGTACGGCTGGCTGGCGTATGCGCTCAAGACGCTGCACAACTTCGTCGGCCCGCTGTTCGTCGTCTCGCTGGTGGTGGTCATCGTCGGCTTCGTGCGCGACAACCTGCCGCAGCGCGGCGATCTGGCCTGGCTGGTGAAGGCCGGGGGTTTTCTGGGCGGCAAGGAAGCGCCCTCGCATCGCTTCAATGCCGGCGAGAAGCTCATCTACTGGCTCGGCGCCGTGGTGCTCGGGCTGCTGGTGGCGGGCTCGGGCCTGGTGCTCGACATGCTGCTGCCCAACCTGGCCTACACGCGGGCCCAGATGCAGGTCTGGCACATGGTGCACGCGGTGGCGGCGATGCTGATGATGACGCTGTTCCTCGGGCACATCTACCTCGGCACGATCGGCATGAAGGGCGCGTTTGCCGGCATGCGCAGCGGGCGCGTCGACGAGGCCTGGGCGCAGGAACACCACGAGTTGTGGTTCAACGACATCCGGGCCGGCAAGATCCCGGCCGAGCGTACGCAGGCGCCGGCGCCCCAGGTCGCCGGCACCGCGCGCACCTGAAGCGCAGGAAGACCGACCATGAAGCCTCCGGCAGCCCTTGCGATCACCCTCGGCGTTGGCGCCGCGCTTTGCGCCGGCAGCGCACTGGCCAAGCTGCCACCCCCGTCCGACGAAGCCAAGGCCAAGGCCGCGGAGGTGGCGGCCAAGGCCGCGTGGGCCGGCAAGGTTGCGGCCTACCAGTTGTGCAAGGTCGAAGACCGGGTCGCCGCCGCATACTTCGCCAGCGCCAAGCGCGAGGGCAAGACGGTGGCAGCGCCCGTGGCCACGCCGCCTTGCGTCGACCCGGGGCCGTTCGAGAAGTCGTAGGCCCCGCGCGCCGCGCCCGGCGCGCGACGGCGCCCGGC
>JAFECX010000245.1 GCA_018241895.1 Pseudomonadota bacterium | reverse complement strand
GCCGGTTTGCCTGCACGCCGGCGCAGATCAGCACCGCGTCGGCCTCGTGACGCCGGCCGGCGGCGCTGCGCACGGCCTCGGGCGCGCCCGGCTCGACGGCCAGCACGTCGCGCTCGAAGTGGAACGTGGTGCCCAGGCGCTGCGCTTCGGCCTTGATGAGGTGCGCGAACTGGCGACAGTTGCCGAGGCCGTCGTGCGCGAGGTGGATGCCGGCGGCCAGCGCCGCGTCGGCACGCAAAGCAGGCTCGACACGACGGCAGCGTGCGGCGTCGACGAGCTCGTGTGCCACGCCCTGCTCGCGCAGCAGACGCAGCGCGGGCTGGGCCATGTGCAGCTCATGCGCGCCGCGCAGCAGCACGAGCAGACCGGGCTGCTGCTCGTAGTCGAGCGCGAGCCGGCGCGTGAGCTCGAGCAGCCGCGCGCGGCTGTACTGCGCCAGTCCGATCAGCGCCGCGCGGTGCGCGGCGTACATGCGCGGCCGACAGGCCAGCCACCAGCGGAAGATCCACGACAGGTGGGTGAGTGCGGCCAGGCCGTCCAGGCGCACCGCGGCATCTCGCCCCAGCATCTGGCGCAGCACCTTTGTCGGCATGCCCGGCGCCGCCCAGGGCGCGACATATCCCGCCGCGATGACGCCGGCGTTGGCGAAGCTGCACTCGGCTGCGACGGCGCCGCGCCGCTCGAAGACGCAAACCTCGTGCCCGAGCGCGGCCAGCTCGTAGGCGCTGGTCACACCGACGATGCCGGCGCCGACGACGATGACGCGCATGCTAGAATCCGCGGGTTTGTCTCGATGCCGACGGACGACAAGCCATCACCATCGTGTGGTCGGTGGAAGTCGTCGCCGGATGTCGTGCCCGGATGTCGTGCCTGGATGTGGTGGCCGCGCCATGCAACCGTGACACGCCGCGCAGGCGGCGCGAGCACGGCATGGATCGGCAGCAGGACGGCAGCGGCGCGGCAGCGGCAGCGGCAGCGAGATGGACCGCGGACTTATCCTTCTTCTCTTTCTTCGACTCGCGAACCCGTCGCATCCAAGGTGTCGCCGTTCCTTCTCGGGGCGGCGATGAAGCGGCGGGATTCTAGACTCAACCTTCGGAGCCCTCATGACGGTATCGATGCGCGAAATGCTCGAGGCAGGTGTTCATTTCGGACACCAGACCCGGTTCTGGAACCCCCGCATGGCGCCGTACATCTACGGCCATCGCAACAAGATCCACATCATCAACCTCGAGAAGACGCTGCCGCTGCTCAACGACGCGCTGAAGTTCGCGCGCCAGCTGGCCGGCCGTCGCGGCACGATCCTGATGGTGGGCACCAAGCGCCAGGCGCGCGAGGTCATCGCGCAGGAGGCGCAGCGCGCCGGCATGCCGTACGTCGACCAGCGCTGGCTCGGCGGCATGCTGACCAACTTCAAGACCGTCAAGGCCAGCCTCAAGAAGCTCAAGGAGATGCAGGCCACCAAGGAGGCCGGCACGGAGCAGATGATCAAGAAGGAGGCGCTGCTGTTCGAGCGCGAGCTGACCAAGCTCGAGCGCGACATCGGCGGCATCCAGGAGATGACGGCGCTGCCCGACGCGATGTTCGTCATCGATGTCGGCTACCACAAGATCGCGGTGGCCGAAGCCAACAAGCTCGGCATCCCGGTGATCGGCGTCGTCGACACCAACCACTCGCCGCTGGGCATCGGTTACGTCATTCCCGGCAACGACGACTCGGCCAAGGCGGTGGCGCTGTACGCACGCGCGATGGCCGACGCCGTGCTCGATGGCAAGGCCAACGCGACGGCCGACGTGGTGGCTGCGGTGGCCGGCGGCGACGAGTTCGTCGAGGTCAGCGAAGAACACTGAAGCGCGCTCGGCGCGCCGCGCGCGAACGCATCGCGGCGCGCGGCACCGCACCCGAGTCGACCGCACGGCGGGCCGTCGCGACGCACCGCGCGCTCGCCGCCGCATCCCTGCATCCGGAGAAACAAGCAATGCCCGCAATCACCGCAAGCATGGTGGCCGAACTGCGCGCCCGCACCGACGCGCCGATGATGGAGTGCAAGAAGGCGCTCACCGAGGCCGACGGCGACCTCGCGCGCGCCGAGGAAATCCTGCGCGTCAAGCTCGGCAACAAGGCGAGCAAGGCCGCCGGCCGCATCGCCGCCGAAGGCGTGGTGGCGGCGCACGTGGCCGGTCGCACCGGCGCGCTGGTCGAGGTCAACTGCGAGACCGACTTCGTGTCCAAGAACGAGTCGTTCCTGGCGCTGGCGCGCGCCTGCGCGCAACTGGTGGCCGAGCACAACCCGGCCGATGTCGCGGCGCTCGCCGCGCTGCCCCTGAGCCAGGACAGCTTCGGCCCCACGGTCGAGGACGTGCGCAAGGGCTTGGTCGGCAAGATCGGCGAGAACATGTCGATCCGCCGCTTCAAGCGTTACGCCGACGGCGCCGATCTGGCGCACTACCTGCACGGCACGCGCATCGGCGTCATCGTCGAGTACAGCGGCGATGCCATCGCGGCCAAGGACGTCGCGATGCACGTCGCGGCGATGAAGCCGGTGGCACTAGCTGCCGCCGACGTGCCGGCCGACCTCGTCGACAAGGAGCGCAAGATCGCCGCCGAGAAGGCCGCCGAGAGCGGCAAGCCGGCCGAGATCGCGGCCAAGATGATCGAGGGTGCGGTGCAGAAGTACCTGAAGGAGGTCTCGCTGCTGCCGCAGCCCTTCGTCAAGAACGACAAGCAGTCGGTCGAGCAGATGCTCGGGGCGGCCGCAACGACGGTCAAGGGCTTCACGCTGTACGTGGTGGGCGAGGGCATCGAGAAGCGCAGCGACGATTTCGCGGCCGAGGTGGCGGCGCAGGTCGCGGCCGCCAAGGGCCAGTAGCACGGGCGCACGGGCGCACGGGCGCACTGCCACGCCGACGCGCGCCCCGGTGCCGCCGCGACGACGGCCGCGGCGCCGCCGCCGCGTACACTGCCGCACCACGAACCGAAGACCGCACGAGGTCCCATGCCGAAGCCGGCATATAAGCGCATCTTGCTCAAGCTGTCGGGCGAGGCCCTGATGGGCGACGACGCCTACGGCATCAACCGTGCCACCATCGTGCGCATGGTGCGCGAGGTGCAGGAGATCACCGCGCTCGGCTGCGAGGTCGCCGTCGTCATCGGCGGCGGCAACATCTTCCGCGGCGTGGCCGGCGGCTCGGTCGGCATGGACCGCGCCACCGCCGACTACATGGGCATGCTGGCCACCGTGATGAACGCGCTGGCGCTGGCCGACACGATGCGCCAGGAAGGCATGACGGCGCGCGTGATGTCGGCCATCGGCATCGAGCAGGTGGTCGAGCCCTACGTGCGGCCCAAGGCGCTGCAGTACCTCGAGGAGGGCAAGGTCGTCGTGTTCGCCGCCGGCACCGGCAACCCCTTCTTCACCACCGACACCGCGGCCGCGCTGCGCGGCGCCGAGATCGGCGCCCAGATCGTGCTCAAGGCGACCAAGGTCGACGGCGTGTACAGCGCCGACCCGAAGAAGGACCCGGGCGCCATCCGCTATGCGCGCATCGGCTTCGACGAGGCGATCGCGCGCAACCTGCAGGTCATGGACGCCACTGCGTTCGCGCTGTGCCGCGACCAGAAGCTGCCGATCAAGGTGTTCTCGATCCACAAGCCGGGCGCGCTCAGGCGCGTCGTGCTCGGCGAGGACGAGGGCACGCTGGTCCACGTTTGACGAGGTTGTCGAGCCGACATGGACATCGCCGAGATCAGGAAGACCGCCGAGCACAAGATGAGCAAGTCGCTCGAGGCGCTGAAGAACGAACTGCACAAGATCCGCACCGGGCGCGCCCACCCGGGGCTGCTCGACCAGGTGCACGTCGAGTACTACGGCTCGAAGGTGCCGATCAGCCAGGTCGCCAACGTGACGCTGATCGACGCGCGCACGATCGGCGTGCAGCCGTGGGAAAAGGGCATGGGTGCCAAGATCGAGCGCGCGATCCGCGAGAGCGACCTCGGCCTCAACCCGGCCGCACAGGGCGACCTGCTGCGCGTGCCGATGCCGGCGCTCACCGAGGAGCGCCGCAAGGAGCTGACCAAGGTCGTGCGCCACGCCGGCGAGGAGTGCAAGATCGCCGTGCGCGCGGTGCGCCGCGAGGCCAACGAGCACCTGAAGAAGCTGCTCAAGGACAAGGCGGTCAACGAGGACGACGAGCGCCGTGCGCAGGGCGACGTGCAGCAGCTCACCGACAACGTCGTCGCCGAGGTCGATCGCCTGGTGCACGGCAAGGAAGCCGAGGTGATGGCGGTCTGAGCGCCGGCCGAGCGTAGCGTGATGTCGGCCCACCCCAGAGTCGTCTCCTTGCCCCAGGCCGCAACCGACGCCGTGCCGCGCCACGTGGCGTTGGTGATGGACGGCAACGGGCGCTGGGCGCGCCAGCGCTTCATGCCGCGCTTCTTCGGCCACAAGGCCGGCGTCGACGCGCTGGTGCGGGCAGTGAACCTGTTCGCCGAGCGTGGCGTCGAGTACCTGACGGTGTTCGCGTTCTCGTCCGAGAACTGGAAGCGGCCGACCGAGGAGGTCTCGGGCCTGATGAGCCTGGTGCTGGTGGCGGTGTCCAAGTACCTGGGCAAGCTGGCCGGCGACGGCGTGCGCATCCGCATCGTCGGCGACCGCTCGGCCGTCTCCGACAAGCTGCGCCAGGCCTGGGAGCAGGCCGAGGCGCAGACGCGTCACAACACGCGCATCACGCTCGCGGTGGCGTTCAACTACGGCGGGCGCTGGGACATCGTGCAGGCCTGCCGCCAGGCGCTGGCCGAGGGCATCGCACCCGAGGCGTTCGACGAAGCCTACCTGTCGAGCCACATGGCGCTGTCCTTCGCACCGGACCCCGACCTCTTCATCCGCACCGGCGGCGAGATGCGCATCAGCAACTTCGTGCTCTGGCAGGCGGCGTACTCGGAGCTGTTCTTCACCGAGTGCCTGTGGCCGGATTTCGGCGTGCGCGAGATCGACGCCGCGCTGGGCGCCTACGCGCAGCGCGATCGCCGCTTCGGCGGCATCCGGCCGCCGGCGGTGGCCCAGGGTGCCTGAGGTCGCGCCCGCTGCCGTGCGGCCCGGCTCGCGCCGGCGGCTCGCGCCATGCTGAGGCAGCGCGTCGTCACCGCGGTGGTGCTGGTGGCGATCATGTTCGCTGCGCTGGCCGCGCCCGGGCGCTGGCCGTTTGCGCTCGTGAGCCTCGTGCTGTTCGCCGCCGGCGCATGGGAATGGGGTCGGCTGAACGCCGCGTCGAACGCGCTCGCCGTGGCCATGGCACTGGTGTTCGCGCTGGTCGCGATCGCCATCTACGCCGGCGGCGCCGAGCCGGCGCGCCGGGCGTGGCTGGGGCCGCTGTGGGGCGTGACAGCCGTCGTGTGGCTGGTTGGCGGGGCGTGGGCGCTGCGGCGCGGACCGTCGGCCTGGCCGCACTGGCCGGTGATGCTGCGTCGGCTGCTCGGTCTGCTGCTGCTGGCCAGCGCCTGGCTGGCGCTCGTGCATTCGCGCACGCTCGGCATCAACTTCATGCTCTCGATGCTGTGCCTGGTCTGGATGGCCGACATCGCGGCGTACTTCGGCGGGCGCGCGCTGGGCAGGCGCAAGCTGGCGCCGTCGATCAGCCCGGGCAAGAGCTGGGAAGGCGTGTGGTCGGGCGTCGCCGGCGTGCTGCTGCTCGCGGCGCTGTGGATCGCCCTGGACCGGGCCTACGCGCTGGGCGGACCGAGCCTGTACTCTCGGCTGCTCGGCGCCCTGGGCTGGGCGCTCGCGGCGCCCATGCTGCTGGCGCTGTGTGCCCTGAGTGTCGTCGGCGACCTGTTCGAGTCGCTGGTCAAGCGCGCGGCCGGTGCGAAGGACAGCAGCCGGCTGCTGCCCGGCCACGGCGGCGTGCTCGATCGCGTCGACGCGCTGCTGCCGGTGATGCCGGCGGCCATGGCCCTGGCCGCCTGGAGCCAGAGCGGCGTCACGGCCGGGCTGCCGCTGCGATGAGGGCGCGATGATGCGACCGCGCCAGCGCATCGCGATCCTCGGCTCGACGGGTTCGATCGGGGCCAGCACGCTCGACGTCGTTGCGCACCATCCCGGGCGCTTCGAGGTGGCGGGCCTGAGCGCCCACCAGCGCGTCGACGAGTTGTACGCGCAATGCCTGCACTGGCGCCCGCGCGTCGCCGTGCTGCCCGACGAGGCGCGCGCGCGCGTGCTGCGCCAGCGCCTGGCCGCCGAAGGCGTGCCGACCGAGGTCGCCAGCGGTGCGCACGCGTTGTGCGAGCTTGCCGCGGCGCCGGACGTGGACAGTGTCATGGCGGCCATCGTCGGCGCCGCAGGGCTGGCGCCGTGTCTGGCGGCCGCGCGTGCGGGCAAGCGCCTGTTGCTGGCCAACAAGGAGGCGCTCGTCGTCGGCGGCGCGCTGCTCATGCAGGCGGTGGCCGAGGGCGGTGCGGCGCTGCTGCCGATCGACAGCGAGCACTCGGCGATCTTCCAGTGCCTGCCCGACGCGCGCAGCGCCTGGCACGGCCACATCGATCACCTCGTGCTGACCGCCAGCGGCGGGCCGTTTCGGCGCCGCGACCCCGCGACGCTGGCCGACGTCACGCCCGAGGAGGCGGTGGCGCACCCGAACTGGGTCATGGGCCGCAAGATCTCGGTCGACTCGGCCACGATGATGAACAAGGCGCTCGAGGTCATCGAGGCGCGCTGGCTGTTCGACCTCGAACCCGAGCGGCTGAAGGTCATGATCCATCCGCAGAGCATCGTGCACTCGATGGTCGTGTGCCGCGACGGCTCGGTGCTCGCGCAGCTGGGCACGCCGGACATGCGCGTGCCGATCGCCTACGGCCTCGCGCACCCCGAGCGCATCGAGTCGGGCGCGGCGCGGCTGGACTTCCTGGCGCTGCCGGGCCTGAGCTTCGAGGCGCCGGACGCGGCGCGCTTTCCCGGTCTGCCACTGGCCTGGCACGCGCTCGCCGGGCCCGCCGGCAGCACCGCGGTCCTGAACGCCGCCAACGAGGAGGCGGTGGCCGCGTTCCTGGCCGCGGACATCGGCTTCACCGACATTCACCGCATCAACACGGCCACGCTGGAGGGGTTGGAGCCGCGCCTGGGAGCCGCTCCCGGCCTCGATGACCTGCTCGATCTCGATCGGCGCGCACGCGCGCATGCGCGCGCGCTGATGCGGCGCCGGGTGCCCACATGAACTACGTCGTCGGCCTGCTCGTGACGCTGGGCGTGCTGATCGTCATCCACGAGTGGGGCCACTATCGCGTCGCCGTGGCCTGCGGCGTGAAGGTGCTGCGCTTTTCGGTCGGCTTCGGCCGCGTGCTGTGGCGCTGGCGCCGCCGCGCCGACGGCACCGAGTTCGTCGTCTGTGCGCTGCCGCTGGGCGGCTACGTGCGCATGCTCGACGAGCGCGAGGCACCGGTCGAGGCCAGCGAACGGCACCGTGCCTTCAACCGACAGAGCCTGGCGCGGCGCAGCGCGATCGTCGCCGCCGGGCCGCTGGCCAACCTGGCACTGGCCGTGGTGCTGTTTGCCGCCGCCTCCTGGGCGGGCGTGCAGGAGCCCAAGGCGGTGTTCGGCGCGCCGGTGGCCGGCAGCATCGCCGAGCGTGCCGGGCTGCGCTCGGGCGACTGGGTGCAGGCCGCCGCCGTCGACGGCAGCGCGTGGCGCGACGTGAGCTCGATGCCCGACCTCCTTTGGCAGATCACGCAGGCGGCGATGCAGCGCGAAGCGCTGGCGCTGCGCGTCACCGACCGCGATGGGCGCGGCGCGCACACGGTGACGCTGGATCTCGCCGGGCTCGATGCGGGCGAGGTCGATGCCGGCCTGGCGCATCGCATCGGCCTGGGCCCGGCCTTCGGCGAACCGCTGGTCGGCGACGTGAAGGCCGACGGGCCGGCCGCGCAGGCCGGACTGCGGCCGGGCGACCGCGTGCTCGCCATCGACGGCGGCGCCGTCCCCGATTCGGGCGTGCTGCGCGAGCGCATCCGCGCCGGCGTGCGCCAGGGGCAGCCGCTCGTGCAGCACTGGGTCGTCGAGCGCGGCGCGCGCCAGGTCGACCTGGACGTGGTGCCGCGCGTCGACGCCAGCGCCGCGGCGCCCTACGGCCGCATCGACGCAATGATCGGCTCGCCGGCGGCGCTGGTCACGGTGCGCTACGGGCTCGTCGACGGCGCCGCGCGCGGCCTGCGGCGCACCTGGGACACGTCGACCTTCACGCTGAAGATGCTCGCACGCATGGTCGTCGGCGAGGTGTCGCTGAAGAACCTCTCGGGCCCGATCAGCATCGCCGACTATGCCGGCCAGTCGGTCAAGGCCGGGCCGGTGCGCTTCGTCGAATTCCTGGCCATCGTCAGTGTCAGCCTCGGCGTGCTCAATCTGCTGCCGCTGCCGATGCTCGATGGCGGCCACCTCATGTATTACATTTTCGAAGGCGTCACCGGCCGGCCGATCTCGGAGATCTGGCTCGCGCGCCTGCAGCGCGGCGGCATCGCCGTGCTGCTGGCGATGATGTCGGTCGCCCTTTACAACGACGTGGCCCGTTTGCTGGGCCTCTGACCCATCCTCATGTTCCCAGCGTTTCCGAGCGCCGCCGATCGCGGCGCCGTGGTCCTGATCGTGGCAGCCGCCGCGGTGCTCGCCGCCCCCGCGGCGCGCGCCGTGCAGCCCTTCGTCGTCAAGGACATCCGCGTCGAGGGCCTGCAGCGCACCGACGCCGGCACGGTGTTCGCTGCGCTGCCGTTTCGCATCGGCGACACCTACACCGACGAGAAGGGCTCGGCGGCGCTGCGTGCGCTGTTCGCCACCGGCCTGTTCAAGGACGTGCGCCTCGAGGTCGAGGGCGACGTCGCGCTGTTCATCGTCGACGAGCGCTCGATCATCGCCAACGTCAGTTTCGTCGGCCTCAAGGAGTTCGACAAGGAGCCGCTGCTCAAGTCGCTCAAGGACGCCGGCATCGGCGAGGGCCTGCCCTTCGACCGCGCGCTGATCGACCGCGCCGAGCAGGAGATCAAGCGCCAGTACCTCACGCGCAGCCTGTACGGCGCCGAGGTCACGACCACGATCACGCCGATCGAGCGCAACCGCGTCAACGTCACGTTCACGATGAACGAAGGCGAGGCCGCGCGCATCACGAGCCTGCGCATCACCGGCAACACGGTGTTCTCGGAGTCGACGCTGCGCGACGAATTCGAGCTCAGCCCCAGCGGCTGGTTCAGTTGGTACACGAAGAGCGACCGCTACTCGCGCACCAAGCTCAACGCCGACCTCGAGCGGCTGCGCGCGTACTACGTCAACCGCGGCTACCTCGAGTTCGCGATCGAGTCGACCCAGGTCACGATCTCGCCGGACAAGCAGTCGATCTCGATCTCGATCTCGATCCGCGAGGGCCAGCCCTACATCGTCACGTCGGTCAAGCTCGAGGGCGACTACTTCGGCAAGGAAGACGAATTCCGCTCCCTGGTCGGCTTTCGCGTCGGCGAGTCGTACCGCGGCGACGCCGTCACCGAGACCGTCAATCGCTTCACCGAGCGCTTCGGCCTGTACGGCTACGCGTTCGCGCGCGTCGAGCAGCGCCCGGTGATCGATCGCGCGCGCGCGCAGGTCTCGGTGGTGCTGGTGGCCAACCCGGAGCGACGCGTCTACGTGCGCCGCATCGACGTGGCCGGCAACACGCGCACGCGCGACGAGGTCGTGCGGCGCGAGTTCCGCCAGTTCGAGAGCGCCTGGTACGACGGCGCGCTGATCAAGCTGAGCAAGGAACGCGTCGAACGGCTCGACTACTTCAAGACGGTCGACGTCGAGACGGTCGAAGTCCCGGGCGCACCCGACCAGGTCGATCTCGTGGTGCACGTCGAGGAGCGTCCGACGGGCAACCTGTCGCTGGGTGCCGGCTACTCGAACGCCGAGCGCCTCACGCTGTCGGCGGCGATCCGCCAGGACAACGCGTTCGGCTCGGGCCAGTCGCTGGGGGTGGAGGTCAACACCAGCCGCGTCAACCGCACGCTCGTCGTCAGCACCGTCGATCCGTACTGGACCGTGGACGGCATCTCGCGCTCGTTCGATTTCGTCTACCGGCGCAGCCGGGCGCTCAACCAGCTGCTCGACGAGTACGAGGCGTCCAACCAGCGGGTGGCGCTGACCTTCGGCGTGCCATTCTCCGAGATCGACACCGTCTATCTCGGCGTCGCCGCCGATCGCCAGGTCATCGGCACCACGGTCGGCCTGCCGCTGGCCTACCTGAACTACCGCGCGCTGTTCGGCGAGACCAGCCTGGGCTTTCCACTCACGCTGGGCTGGACGCGCGACCGCCGCGACAGCGTCATGGTGCCCACGCGCGGCAGCTACCAGCGCATCAACGTCGAGTGGAGCTTCGCCGGCGAGGTGCGCTACACGCGCACCAACCTGCAGGCGCAGCAGTACTGGTCGCTGCCCATGCGAATGACGCTGGGCCTCAATGCCGAGCTGGGCCTCGGCAAGGGGCTGGGCGGCAAGCCGTTTCCGGTGTTCAAGAACTTCTACGGCGGCGGTCTGGGCACGGTGCGCGCCTTCGAGCAGGGTTCGCTCGGCATCATCGACCCGACCGGCGCCTACATCGGCGGCGCCAAGCGCCTGAACGTCAACGCCGAGCTGTACTTCCCGGTGCCCGGGACGGGCAACGACAAGTCGCTGCGCCTGTTCGCGTTCGCCGACGCCGGCAACGTCTGGCGCGAGGACGAGCGCATGAGCGCCGATTCGCTGCGCTCGTCGGTCGGCCTCGGGCTGTCGTGGATCTCGCCGGTCGGCCCCTTGAAGCTGAGCTGGGGCAAGCCCGTCAAGGTGCAGCGCAACGATAGAATCCAGCGCTTTCAATTCCAGATCGGGACCGCGTTCTGATGGACTCCTGTCACCTCGCTTCGTTTGCCGCCACTTCGCGCAGCGCGCTCCTGCGGCGTCTCGCGGCGCCGCTGGCCGCCGTGTCGATGACGATGGCGCTCGCGGTGCCAGCGGCGCTGGCGCAGGAGCTCAAGATCGGCTACGTGAACAGCGAGCGCGTGCTGCGCGAGGCCGTTCCGGCCAAGGCCGCCCAGGCCAAGCTGGAGACCGAATTCGGCAAGCGCGAGCGCGAGCTCAACGACCAGGGTGCCAAGCTCAAGTCGGCGGCCGACAAGCTGGACAAGGACGCGCCCACGCTGGCCGAGGGCGAGCGCACGCGTCGCCAGCGCGAGCTCGTCGAGCAGGATCGCGATCTGCAGCGCAAGCGCCGCGAGTTCCAGGAGGATCTGAACCAGCGGCGCAACGAGGAACTGGCCGGCGTCGTCGAGCGCGCCAACCGCGTCATCAAGCAGATCTTCGACAGCGAGAAGTACGACATCATCCTGCAGGAGGTCGTCTTCGCGGGGCCGCGCGTGGACATCACCGACAAGGTCATCAAGGCGCTCAACGCGCCGGGCAAGTGAGGCGGCTCGGGGCGCGGCGTGCGCGTCCGCATCGGTGACATCGCCGCACGCCTGGGTGGCGAGCTGATCGGAGACGCTGCGCTCGAGGTGCAGCGCATCGCTGCGCTCGATGGCGCCGACGCCTCGTCGATCACCTTCCTCGCCCATCCGCGCCACCGCTCGCAGCTCGCGACGACCGGCGCCGCCTGCGTCATCGTCGGCCCGGCGCTGCGCGCGGCGGCTGTGGCACGCGGGGCGGCCATCGTGTGTGCCGACCCGTATCTCGCGTACGCCCGGCTCACGCAATGGTGGGCGGCGCAGCAGCGCGGCACGGCCGCGCCCGGCGTGCACCCGAGCGCGGTCGTCGAAGCCGGTGCCGTCGTCGCGGCCTCGGCGGCGGTCGGCGCGCTCGCCTTCGTCGGTGCACGGGCGCGCGTTGCCGAGGGGGCGGTGATCGGCGCGCAGGTGCATGTCGGCGCCGATGCCCAGGTCGGCGCGGGCACGCTGGTGCATGCGCGCGCCGTGCTGGCGCGCGGCTGCCGCATCGGGGCGCGCGGCATCGTGCACGGCGGGGCCGTCATCGGCGCCGACGGCTTCGGCTTTGCCCCCGTGCCCGAGGAGGGCGGACGCTGGGAGAAGATCGAGCAGCTGGGGGCGGTGGCGATCGGCGACGACGTCGAGATCGGCGCCAACAGCTGCGTCGACCGCGGTGCGCTCGACGACACCGTGATCGCCGACGGCGTGAAGATCGACAACCTGGTGCAGATCGCGCACAACGTGCACATCGGCGAGCACAGCGCGCTGGCCGGCTGCGTCGGCGTCGCCGGCAGCGCACGCATCGGCCGGCGCTGCACGTTCGGCGGCGCGGCGATGATCCTCGGCCATCTCGAGATCGCCGACGACGTGCACGTGAGCGCCGGCACGCTGATCTCGCGTTCGATCCGCAAGGCCGGCGTCTACAGCGGCGTCTTCCCCTTCGACGACAATGCCGCCTGGGAGAAGAACGCCGCGACGCTGCGGCAGCTGCACGCGCTGCGCGAACGCATCCGCGCGCTGGAGAAGCCCCGATGACCTCGTTCGACATCCACCAGATCCTCGCCACGCTGCCGCACCGCTACCCGTTCGTCATGCTCGACCGCGTGCTCGAGCTCGAGGCCAACGTCAGCGTCAAGGCGATCAAGAACGTCACCATCAACGAGCCGTACTTCGTCGGCCACTTCCCGGTGCGTCCAGTGATGCCCGGCGTGCTGATCATCGAGGCGCTGGCCCAGGCGGCGGCGATGCTGGCCTTTGCCAGCGGCGGCAGCTCGGCCGGGCACGACAGGGTGGTCTACCTCGTCGGCGTCGACAACGCGCGCTTCAAGCGCCCGGTGGAGCCGGGCGACCAGCTGTTGCTCGAGGCCTGGCTCGAGCGCATCAAGGGCGGTGTGCATCGCTATCGCACGCAGGCGAGCGTCGAGGGCCAGATGGCCGCCGAGGCCGTGATCATGTGCACGGAGCGCAAGGTCGGGTAGCCGCGTCCCCGCACGCCCGCACCCGTGGCCACGGTCCACCCCACCGCGATCGTCGACCCGGCGGCCGAGCTTGCCGCCAGCGTCGAGGTCGGCCCGTACGCGCTGATTGGCGCCGCGGTCCGCATCGACGAAGGCACGAAGATCGGCGCGCACTGCGTCATCGAGGGTCCGACGCACATCGGCCGCGACAACCGTATCCACAGCCACGCCGCGCTCGGCGGCGCGCCGCAGGACATGAAGTACGGCGGCGAGCCGACGCGCCTCGAGATCGGTGCGCGCAACACGATCCGCGAGTTCTGCACCTTCAGCCGTGGCACGGTGCAGGACGGGGGCGTGACGCGCGTCGGCGACGACAACTGGATCATGGCCTACGTGCACATCGCGCACGACTGCCGCGTCGGCAACCACACCATCCTCGCCAACAACGCGACGCTGGGCGGGCACGTGCACCTGGGCGACTGGGTGTTCGTGGGCGGCCTGACCGGCATCCACCAGTTCTGCCGCATCGGCGCGCACGCGATGACCGCGTTCCAGAGCCATGTCGCCCAGGACGTGCCGCCGTTCGTGACGGTGGCCGGCAACCCGCTCGCGGTGCACGGCTTGAACGTCGAGGGCCTGCGCCGACGCGGCTTCACGCGCGGGCGCATCGCGCTCGTCAAGCAGATGCACCGATTGCTGTACCGCGACGGGCTGACGCTGGCGCAGGCGCGCACGGCGATCGCGGCGTTGGCGGACGGCCTGGCCGCGGGCGATGGCGGGCGCGGCGACGTCGCACTCATGCTCGACTTCCTGAGCACGGCCGCGCGCGGCATCGTGCGCTGAGTGCCGCGATGCGCCTGGGCATGGTGGCCGGCGAGGCGTCGGGCGACCTGCTGGCGGCACTGCTGCTGGGCGGGCTGCGCGAGCGCTGGCCGACGCTGGCCGCCGGCGGCATCGGCGGCCCGCGCATGCAGCGTGCCGGGTTCGACGCCTGGTGGCCCAGCGAGCGGCTCGCCGTGCACGGCTACGTCGAGGCACTGCGCCACTATCGCGGCATCCGCGGCATCCGCCAGCGCCTGGCCGAGCGGCTGCTGGCCGAGCGGCCCGACGGCTTCGTCGGCGTCGACGCGCCGGACTTCAACCTCGGGCTCGAGCGGCGGCTCAAGGCGGCCGGCATGAAGACCGTCCATTTCGTCTGCCCGTCGATCTGGGCCTGGCGCGGCGGGCGCGCCGCGAAGATGCGTTCGAGCTGCGACCGCGTGCTGTGCCTGTTTCCGTTCGAGCCCGAACTGCTGGCGCGTCACGGCGTGGCCGCGACCTACGTCGGTCATCCGCTGGCCGACGCGATCGCGCTCGAGCCACCGCGCGCGGCCGCGCGTGCGGCGCTCGGCCTGCCGGCCGACGCGCAGGTGCTGGCGCTGCTGCCCGGCAGCCGCCGTGCCGAGATCCGCTACATCGCGCCGCCGTTCCTGCGCAGCGCCGCGCGGCTGCATCGCGAGCGCCCGGCGCTGCGCTTCGTGCTGCCGCTGGCACCGGGACTGCGCAGCCTGCTCGAGCCGCTGCAGGCCGCGCACGCGCCGGGCGTGCCGATCCAGCTCGTCGACGGGCAGTCGCACGCGGTGCTCGCGGCCTGCGACGTGACGCTGATCGCCAGCGGCACGGCGACGCTGGAGGCGGCGCTGTTCAAGCGGCCGATGGTCATCGGCTACGACCTGCACCCGTTGAGCTGGCAGATCATGAAGCGCATGCGCTACCAGCCCTGGGTCGGGTTGCCCAACATCCTCGCGCGCGAGTTCCTCGTGCCCGAGTTGCTGCACGACGACTGCCGGCCCGAGCGCCTGGTGCCCGCGGTGCTCGCGTGGCTCGACGATGCGCGGGCGTGCGAGCGGCTGGCCGCGCGTTTTGCCGAACTGCACCATCTCCTGCGCCGCGACACCGCGCGGCGTGCCAGCGATGCCATCGCGCAGGTCCTTCAGGCTCGAGCGGCTCGGGCCTGAGTGGGCGCGGCCCGGTCTCGTGGCCGGGGTCGACGAGGCCGGGCGCGGGCCGCTCGCCGGCCCGGTCGTCGCAGCCGCGGTCATCCTCGACGATGCGCGACCCATGGCCGGCCTCGCCGATTCGAAGACGATCTCGCCGCGGCGGCGCGAGCGCCTGTACGGCGAGATCCGTGCCCACGCGCTGTGCTGCGCCGTCGCCGAGGCCAGCGTCGAGGAGATCGACCGCCTGAACATCTTGCACGCCACGCTGCTCGCGATGCAGCGCGCGGTGGCCGCGCTGCGCCTCACGCCGCAGCGCGTCGTCGTCGACGGCAACCGCGTGCCGGCGCTGCCGATGCCCTGTGCGGCCGTCGTCAAGGCCGATGCACGCATCGCCGCGGTCGCGGCGGCGTCGATCCTGGCCAAGGTGCACCGCGACCGCGTGTGCCTCGGCATGCACGAGCGCTGGCCGCTGTACCGCTTCGATGCGCACAAGGGGTATCCGACGCCACTGCACCTCGAGGCGTTGCGCCGGCACGGGCCCTGCGAGCAGCACCGGCGCAGCTTCGCGCCGGTGCGCGCGGCCGCGAAGCCGGCCGACACCGCACGCGACGGGATCGGCGGGCGCTGAGGGACCGGCCCGGATGAGCGCCACCGCAGAGCGCATCACCTCGCGCAGCAATCCGCTCGTCGTGCAACTCAGGCGCCTGGCGCAGGACAACGCCGCGTACCGCCGCGCCGGCGAGGTGTGGCTCGAGGGCGAGCACCTGTGCGCGGCGGCGCTGGCGCGCACACGGACGATCCGGCTCGCCGTGCTCGACGAGGATGCGGCCGGCGACACGGTGCTGCGCACGCTTGCGGCACACGCGGCGCGCGTGGTGCACCTGCCGCGTGCGCTCTTCGTCTCGATCTCGGGGCTGGAGTCGCCCGCACGCATCGGCTGCGTGCTGCCGTTGCCGGTGCCGCCGGCCATCGACGCGCACGCCGCCAGCGTCGTGCTCGACCGCATCCAGGACCCAGGCAACGTCGGCAGCATCCTGCGCAGCGCGGCCGCCTTCGGCGTGCGTCAGGTGCTGGCACTGGCCGGGACCGCCGGGCTGTGGTCGCCCAAGGTGCTGCGCGCGGCGATGGGCGCGCAATTCGCGCTCGACCTCGTCGAGGGGCTGGACGAGGCCGCGCTGGGCGCGCTGAAGGTGCCGCTGCTGGGCACCAGTCCGCATGCCCGGGCGTCGATCGCCGATGCGCCGCCGCCGTCGCCGGCGGCCTGGGTGTTCGGTCACGAGGGGCAGGGCGTTGCGCCGTGGCTGACGGCACGCTGCGCGCACACGCTGCGCATCCCGCAGCCGGGCGGCCAGGAGTCGCTCAACGTGGCGGCGGCGGCGGCGGTGTGCCTTTACGAGGCGACGCGCAGGTCACCTGCGTGATGGCCGCGCATCACCCATGCCACGTCCGCGTCACGGCAATCAATACACCAGACGGTCGGGGCGCAGGTCGCGCAGGATCGTGGTCGCGATCTCCTCGATCGACTTGTGCGTCGACGACAGCCACCCGATGCCCTCGCGGCGCATCAGCGATTCGGCGGCGCTCACCTCGTAGCGGCAGTTCGTCAGCGAGGCGTAGGTGCTGCCCGGGCGGCGCTCGTGGCGCACCTGGGCCAGCCGCTCGGGGTCGATCGTCAGACCGAAGCACTTGCTCTTGAAAGGCTCGAGCACGCCGGGCAGACGGGCGCGCTCGAAGTCCTCGGGGATCAGCGGGTAGTTGGCGGCCTTGACGCCGTGCTGCATCGCGAGGTACAGGCTGGTCGGCGTCTTGCCGCAGCGGCTGACGCCGACCAGGATGACCTCGGCGATGTCGAGGTTGCGCGCCGACTGGCCGTCGTCGTGCGCGAGGCTGAAGTTGATGGCTTCGATGCGGCTGTCGTACTCGGCGCTGAGCGCGGCATCGGAGAAGCGCCCGATGCGACGGCTGCTGCGGATGCCCAGTTCGGTCTCCAGCGGCGCCACGAAGGCAGCGAACATGTCCAGCACCAGCGCCTTGCAGCCGGGCTCGGCGAGGATGCCGCGGATGTCTTCGCGCACGAGCGTGACGAAGGCGACCGGACGGCGCCCTTCGGCCTCGGCCACTTCGTTGATCTCGGCGACCACGGCGCGTGCCTTGTCGGTGCTGTCGATGAAGGGGCGGCGCACGTGGCGCGGACGCAGCGCGAACTGGGCGAGGATCGAGTGGCCGAAGGTTTCGGCCGTGATGCCGGTGCCGTCCGAAACGAAGAAGACGGTGCGTTCGCTCATGCGGGGGAAGCTGCGTGCGGCTCGCGAGAGCACTTCATCATAGGTGCAAAGTCCATAGAATCGCGCCAACACTCCGCCGAGCGGCCCCGAGATGAACCCCTCGCACCACCATCGCAGGGCCCGAGCGCCGCGCGCCGCGGCAGCCGGTTCGGTCGCGCATGCGGAAGCACCGCTTTTGTCACATCACGGAGCTTTCCCATGTCACGAGCCTCGATGGCGACCGCCCTGGTCGTACCGTTCGAACAACTGAGGATGAGCGACGTCGAGGCGGTGGGCGGCAAGAACGCCAGCCTCGGCGAGATGATCAGCCAGCTCGCCGGACGCGGCGTGCGCGTGCCCGGCGGCTTCGCCACCACGGCGCATGCCTTCGGCCTCTTCGTGGCCCAGGACGGTCTGCGCGAGCGCATCTTCGAGGTCCTCGACCGGCTCGACGTCGACGACGTGCGCGCGCTCGCCGAGGCCGGCGCGACGATCCGCCGCTGGGTGGTCGAGACGCCGTTTCCGGCGGCGCTGCAAGCCGAGATCGGCGTGCATTACGAGCGCCTGGCGGCCGAGTCGCCGCAGGCGAGCTTCGCGGTGCGCAGTTCGGCCACCGCCGAGGACCTGCCCGATGCCAGCTTCGCCGGCCAGCAGGAGAGCTTCCTCAACGTCAGCGGCATCCAGGGCGTGCTGCAGTGCGTGAAGGACGTGTTCGCGTCGCTGTACAACGACCGCGCCATCGCCTACCGCGTGCACAAGGGCTACGCGCACGCCGAGGTCGCGCTGTCGGCAGGCGTGCAGCGCATGGTGCGCAGCGATCTGGGCTCGGCGGGCGTGATGTTCACGATCGACACCGAGTCCGGCTTTCCCGACGTCGTGCTCGTCACCTCGAGCTACGGCCTGGGCGAGACGGTGGTGCAAGGCGCCGTCAATCCCGACGAGTTCTACGTCCACAAGCCCACGCTCGCCGCGGGGCGCCCGGCCGTCATCCGTCGCGTCCTCGGCTCCAAGCTGCAGCGCATGGAGTTCGCCCCACCCGCCGACAAGGCCGCCGGCGGGCGTCTCGTCAGCGTGCACGAAACGCCGCCCGAGATGCGCAACCGCTACTCGCTCAGCGATGCCGAGGTGAGCGAGCTCGCACGCTATGCGGTGACGATCGAGGCGCACTACGGCCGCCCGATGGACATCGAGTGGGGCAAGGATGGCCTCGACGGGCGTCTGTACATCCTGCAGGCGCGCCCCGAGACCGTGAAGAGCCAGGGCGCCGGCAAGACCGAGCATCGCTACAAGCTCAAGGGCGATCGCAGCCGCAACACCGTGCTCGCCGAGGGCCGCGCGATCGGGCAGAAGGTGGGGACGGGGCCGGCGCGGCTGGTGCGCAGCGTCGCCGAGATGCAGCGCGTGCAGCCCGGCGACGTGCTCGTTGCCGACATGACGGACCCGAACTGGGAGCCGGTGATGAAGCGCGCCAGCGCCATCGTCACCAACCGCGGCGGGCGCACCTGCCACGCGGCGATCATCGCGCGCGAGCTCGGCATCCCGGCGGTGGTCGGCTGCGGCGACGCCACCGAGGCCATCCACGAAGGCGCACTCGTCACCGTCTCGTGCGCCGAAGGCGACACCGGCTACGTCTACGACGGCCTGCTCGAGACCGAGGTCACCGAGGTGCGGCGCGGCCAGATGCCGTACTGCCCGATCAAGATCATGATGAACGTCGGCAACCCGCAGCTCGCGTTCGAGTTCGCGCAGATGCCCAACGCCGGCGTCGGGCTGGCGCGCCTGGAGTTCATCATCAACAACAACATCGGCGTGCACCCGAAGGCGATCCTCGACTACCCGAACGTCGACCCCGAGCTGAAGAAGGCGGTCGAGTCGGTGGCGCGCGGCCACGCCAGCCCGCGCGCCTTCTACGTCGACAAGCTCGCCGAGGGCGTGGCCACCATCGCCGCCGCCTTCTGGCCCAAGCCGGTGATCGTGCGGCTGTCGGACTTCAAGAGCAACGAGTACCGCAAGCTGATCGGCGGCACGCGCTACGAGCCCGACGAGGAGAACCCGATGCTGGGCTTCCGTGGCGCCAGCCGCTACATCAGCGGCGAGTTCAGCGACGCCTTCGCGATGGAGTGCGAGGCCTTGAAGCGCGTGCGCAACGACATGGGCTTCGACAACGTCGAGATCATGGTGCCCTTCGTGCGCAC
This sequence comes from Pseudomonadota bacterium, assembly GCA_018241895.1. Lineage (GTDB taxonomy): Bacteria > Pseudomonadota > Gammaproteobacteria > Burkholderiales > Burkholderiaceae_C > Rubrivivax. The sequence continues at coordinate 7,656 of JAFECX010000245.1, read as the reverse complement.
CGTGAAGCAGGCGCAGGCGGTGGCGCGCATGCTGGCCGAGCGCGGGCTCGAGCGCGGCGCCAACGGGCTGCGCCTGATCATGATGTGCGAGGTGCCGAGCAACGCCATCCTGGCCGAGCAGTTCCTCGAGCACTTCGACGGCATGAGCATCGGCAGCAACGACCTGACGCAGCTCACGCTCGGTCTGGACCGCGACTCCGGCCTCGAGCAGCTCGCGCACGACTTCGACGAGCGTGACCCGGCGGTCAAGGCGCTGATCTCGCGCGCCATCGCGGCCTGCCGCGCCACCGGCAAGTACATCGGCATTTGCGGCCAGGGCCCGAGCGACCACGCCGACTTCGCCGACTGGCTGGCGCAGGAGGGCATCGTGTCGATGTCGCTCAACCCCGACACCGTGGTCGACACCTGGGTGCGGCTGGCCGCGCGCTGAACGCTGCGTCGACCTGCGCGATTGGTGTCGCGCCGGTCTGCGTCGCAGGTGGCGGGCGAACCCGCAGTGCGTGCGCCGCCCACCGTGCCGACAATCGCAGACCCGCCGGCCCTCGCTGTGCTGCCATGCTGCTCGTGCTCGCCTCCCTGAAGCTCGCGTGCGAGATCGCGCTGATGGCGCTCGCCGGGCAGGGCGCGCTGCACCTGCTCGCAGGGGGTCGTCGCCGCGACAACGTCTTCTATCTCGTGCTGCGCGGCGTCGCGCGGCCGTTCACGGCGGCGGCCGAGCGCGTGCTGCCGGCCGGGCGCGCGCAGCGCCTGGCACCGGCCGTCGCCTTCGCGCTGCTGGCCGTGGCCTGGCTCGCGCTGACGGCGGCCAAGATCGCACAGTGCCTCGCGACCGGCATGGCGGGCTGCCGGTGAGCATGAGCGCGGCGTGCGGTGCGGACGGTGCCGACGGCGCGGGCGGCGCGAACGGCGCGAACGGCGCGGACGGCCGTCGACGGCACTGGCAACGCACGCGCGTGCTCACGGCTGCGTTGCTCGTGTTGTGGTTCGGCGCCACGTTCGTCGTCACCTTCTTCGCGCGCGCACTGAGCTTCGAGTTCTTCGGCTGGCCGTTCGGCTTCTGGTTCGCCGCCCAGGGCTCGCTGCTGGTGTACCTCGTGCTCGTCGGCTTCTACGCCTGGCGCATGCGCCGGCTCGATGCCGGGCAGGGCGCGCCGCGCCCGCCCGAGCGACCGCAGGAGGACTGACGCCGATGCCCGACGCGAGCGGCGAGCAGGCTCGACGCGCCTTCCGGCGCCAGCTCGACAAGGTCTACGCCTGGTACACGGTCGGCTTCGCGCTCTTCGTCGTCGCGCTGGCCGTGGGCGAGCGCATGGGCTTGCCGCGCGCGGCGATCGGCATCGTCTTCCTGCTCGCCACCCTGGCGCTGTACGCCGGCATCGGCCTGATGTCGCGCACCAGCGACCCGGACGAGTACTACGTCGCCGGGCGCCGGGTGCCGGCGATGTACAACGGCATGGCGATGGGCGCCGACTGGATGAGCGCGGCGTCGTTCATCAGCCTGGCCGGCACGCTGTACCTCACCGGCTACAGCGGCCTGGCGTTCATCATGGGCTGGAGCGGCGGCTACTGCCTGCTCGCGCTGCTGCTCGCGCCGTATCTGCGCAAGTTCGGCCAGTTCACGATTCCCGACTTCCTCGGCGAGCGCTACGGCGGTGCGCCGGTGCGGCTGGTCGGCCTGGTGGTCGCGATCCTGGTGTCGTTCACCTACGTCGTGGCGCAGATCTACGGCGTCGGCCTGATCACGGCGCGGCTGTCGGGCCTGTCGTTCGAGATCGGGATCTTCGTCGGGCTGGGCGGCATCCTGGTGTGTTCCTTCCTCGGCGGCATGCGTGCCGTCACCTGGACGCAGGTGGCGCAGTACATCGTGCTCATCGTCGCCTATCTGGTGCCGCTGGTGTGGCTGTCGGTCAAGCAGACCGGCGTGCCGCTGCCGCAACTGGTCTACGGCCAGCAGCTCGAGCGCGTCACGGCCAAGGAGCGCGAACTCGCCGACGACCCGAAGGAGCGCGAGGTGATCCGCGCCTTCGCCGCGCGCTCGGCCGAGCTGTCCGCCCGCCTGCGCGACGTGCCCGCGGCGCTGGCCGCCGAGCGACAGGCGGCGCAGGATCGCCTGGCCGCGCTGCGCGAAGCCAACGCGCCGCTGGCGAGCATCCAGGCCGCCGAGCGTGCGCTGTCGGCGCTGCCGCACGACGAGCGCGCGGCGCGTGAGGCATGGAGCGCCGCCCAGAGCGCAGCCGACGCGCGTGCGCGCCCGCTCGCCGGCATGCCTGCGCATGCCCGGGCCTACGCCGGCGACCCCGACGGCACGCCGGGCGAACGGATCGCCTACCGGGAGTCGCGCGCCAACTTCCTCGCGCTGGTGTTCTGCCTGATGGTCGGCACCGCCGGGCTGCCGCACCTGCTGATGCGCTGCTACACGACGCCCTCGGTGCGCGAGGCGCGCGAGTCGGTGACCTGGGCGCTGTTCTTCATCATGCTGCTGTACGTCTCGGCGCCGGCGCTGGCGGTGCTCGTGAAGTACGAGATCTTCAACGTGCTGGTGGGCACGCCGTTCGACCTGCTGCCCTCGTGGATCGCCGCCTGGTCGAAGGTCGACCCGGGGCTGCTGTCGGTGAGCGACGTCAACCACGACGGCATCTTCCAGCTCGGCGAGATGGCGATCGGCGGCGACATCATCGTGCTCGCGATGCCGGAGATCGCCGGTCTGCCCTACGTGGTCTCGGGCATGGTCGCCGCCGGCGGCCTGGCCGCGGCGCTGTCGACCGCCGACGGGCTGCTGCTGACCATCTCGACCGCGCTGTCGCACGACCTGTACTACCGCACGCTCGACCCCCGTGCGCCGAGCGGGCGGCGCGTCATGCTGTCCAAGGTGCTGCTGCTGGTGGTGGCGCTGGCCGCGGCCTACGTGGCCTCGCTCAAGATCGCCGACATCGTGTTCCTGGTCGCCGCCGCATTCTCGTTCGCGGCCGCGGGGCTCTTTCCGGTGCTCGTCGCGGGCATCTTCTGGAAGCGCGCCAACCGCTGGGGCGCCGTGCTCGGCATGCTGGCGGGCCTGGGCGTGACCTTCTACTACATGGCGACGACGCATCCGTGGCTGCGCGCCGTCTTCGGCGTCACGAGCCCGATCGCCGAGCACCTGTGGTGGGGCATCCAGCCGATCTCGGCGGGCGTGTTCGGCGTGCCGGTGGGCTTTGCCGTCATCGTGCTCGCGAGCCTGCTGAGCGCGCCGCCCAGCGCGCGCGAGCAGGCGCTGGTCGAGTACGTGCGCTTTCCGGGGGGGGCGGACGCGTCCTGAGCATGCGCTGCGAGCGGCTGCGCCGTGGCCGCCTGCGAGATCGGGCAGGCCGGCGCGCGCGCAGCGGGCCGACGGCAAGCCTGCCGCCAGCGGCCAAGGCCGGCTGGGGCAGGGCGGCCGCACGCGCTATACTTCGCAGCTTCGCCTTGCCGCACCCGCACCCCAGACGCTCGCGGGGCGGCTTCGGGCGCCGTCCGTTTCGGATGCGGCGCCGAATCCACGAGGAGATCACATGCGTCACTACGAAATCGTGCTCCTGATCCACCCGGATCAGAGCGAGCAGGTTCCGGCCATGCTGGAACGCTACAAGGGCCTCGTCACCACCGCCGGCGGCAAGGTGCACCGGGTCGAGGACTGGGGCCGCCGGCAGCTGGCCTACATGATCCAGAAGCTGGCCAAGGCGCACTACCTGTGCCTGAACATCGAGTGCGGCAAGGACGCGCTCGACGAGCTCGAGACCGGCTTTCGCTTCAACGATGCCGTGCTGCGCCACCTCACGGTGGCCAGGAGCAAGGCCGAGACGACGCCCTCGCCGATGATGAAGGTGGTCGAGCGCGAGGAGGCGCGCAAGGAGCGCCAGGAGGCGACGGCCTGAGCCCTGCGCGCTGTCCGCACGCGCCGCACGGGCGTCGACGCAGGCGCAGCAGGCGTTGAACCGTCTGCTCCTGTCGGCCGTGCTGGTGCAGCGTTCGGCGCTGCGTTACACCCCCGCCGGGTTGCCGGCGCTCGATCTCGAGCTCTCGCACGAGAGTCTGGCGAGCGAGGACGGCCAGCCGCGCAAGGTCTCGATGCAGATGCGCGCAGTGGCGATCGGGGCGATCACGCAGGCGCTGGCGGCGCAGGCGCTGGGCGAGGCGGCCGTCTACGGCGGTTTCGTGGCCAGCGCGCGCAACGGACGCGGCACCGTCTTTCACGTCACGTCGGTCGCGCCCGTGCCCTGAACTTCCGACCTCCCGCACACCGATACGAGCAACCCCCACGCATTCCCAGGAGAGAACCCCATGCCGACTTTCAAAGGCAAAGGACGCGGCGCCAAGGACAAGCGCCCGAAGCGCAGTTCGCAGTCGCTGCTGTTCCGGCGCAAGCGCTTTTGCCGCTTCACGGTCGCCAACGTCGAGGAGATCGACTACAAGGACATCGACACGCTGCGCGACTTCGTCGGCGACAACGGCAAGATCACGCCGGCGCGCCTGACCGGCACGCGCGCGTTCTACCAGCGCCAGCTCACCACGGCGATCAAGCGGGCGCGCTTCCTGGCGCTGCTGCCGTACAGCGACAAGCATCGCGTCTGATCGTCGGGAGGACCCCATGCAAGTCATTCTTCTGGACAAGGTCGGCAAGCTCGGCGGCCTCGGCGATGTCGTCAAGGTCAAGGACGGCTACGCACGCAACTACCTGATCCCGAGCAAGCTGGCGCGCCGCGCCACCGATGCCGCGATCAAGGAGTTCGAGGCGCGGCGCGCCGAGCTCGAAAAGGCCGCTGCCGCCAAGCTCGAGGCCGCTAGGACGCTCGGCGAGCAACTGCAGGGCAAGGCGGTGCGCATCACGCAGAAGGCCGGCGTCGACGGGCGGCTGTTCGGCTCGGTCACCAACGCCGACATCGCCGACGCCCTCGCCAAGATGGGTCTGGCGGTGCACAAGAGCCAGGTGCGCCTGAGCGCCGGCCCGATCAAGACCGTCGGCGAGCACGTGGTGAGCGTGTCGCCGCACGGCGACGTGCAGGCCGAGCTCACCGTGCAGGTCGTGGCGCAGCTCGATTGAGCGTTGCCGGCACGCGTCCTGCGAAGGCCGGCGCGAGCCGGCCTTCGCCGTTGTGGCGGCCGCGCTTGTCCCGCGCGATGCACCGGCGTTGCACAGCCTTGTCCACCGGCGCCGGCGTCGAACCGGCCTAGGATTGCGAACATGAGCGCATTGGCAGATCCGCGAGACAACCGCTCGCCGCGCGAGCCCCGTGACGAGGAGGTGGCGCGGCTGCGCGTGCCGCCGCATTCGGTGGAGGCCGAGCAGAGCGTGCTCGGCGGCCTGCTGCTCGAGAACCTCGCCTGGGACCGCGCCGCCGACCTGCTCGGCGAGAGCGACTTCTACCGCTACGAGCACCGCCTCATCTACTCGGCGATCGCCTCGCTCGTGCAGGCGAGCAAGCCGGCCGACGTGATCACCGTGTTCGAGAGGCTGCAAGGCCTCGGCCAGGACGGCGACGCCGGCGGCCTCGCGTACCTCAATGCGCTGGCGCAAAGCGTGCCCAGCGCCGCCAACCTGCGCCGCTACGCCGAGATCGTGCGCGAGCGCGCGATCCTGCGCAAGCTCATCGCCGCCAGCGACGAGATCGCCACCGCGGCCTTCAATCCGCAGGGCCGCGCGGTCACGCAGGTGCTCGACGAGGCCGAGGGCAAGATCCTGCGCATCGGCGAGGAGGGATCGCGCCAGCGCGCGGGCTTCCAGAGCATCGACGGCCTCGTCGCGCAGCTCATCGACCGCGTCAACGAACTGCACGAGCACGGGGCCGAGGACGTGACCGGGGTGCGCACCGGCTACTACGAGCTCGACCGCCTGACCGCCGGGCTGCAGCGCGGCGACCTGCTGATCCTCGCGGCGCGCCCGTCGATGGGCAAGACCGCGTTCGCGCTCAACATCGCCGAGCACGTGGCCGTCAAGGACGAACTGCCGGTGCTCGTGTTCTCGATGGAGATGGGCGCCTCGCAACTGGCGCTGCGCATGGTCGGCTCGATCGGGCGCATCAACCAGCAGCACTTGCGCACCGGCCGCCTCGATGCCGACGAGTGGGGGCGCCTGGCCGATGCGGCCGAGCGCCTGGGCAAGGCGGCGGTCTACATCGACGAGACGCCGGCGCTCACGGTGGCCGAGCTGCGCGCGCGTGCACGGCGCATGGCACGCCAGTGCGGCGGCCTGGGCCTCGTGTGCATCGACTACCTGCAGCTGATGAGCGGCAGCAGCGGCAGCGAGGAGAACCGCGCCACCGAGCTGGGCGAGATCTCGCGCGGGCTGAAGGCGCTGGCCAAGGAGCTGCAGTGCCCGGTGCTGGCGCTGTCGCAGCTCAACCGCAGCGTCGAGAGCCGCAACGACAAGCGGCCGCTGATGAGCGACCTGCGCGAGTCCGGGGCCATCGAGCAGGACGCCGACGTCATCATGTTCATCTACCGCGACGACTACTACAACAAGGACAGCAAGGAGCCGGGCCTGGCCGAGATCATCGTCGCCAAGCAGCGCAACGGCCCGGTCGACACGGTGCGGCTGGTCTTCCTCAAGCCGCAGACGCGCTTCGAGAACGCCGCGCCCGAAGGCGGCGGCGGATACTGAGGCTGCGGCGCGGCCGCCTCGGCTGCGGCCTGTCGCCGTTCACTGCGCCGGCGCGCGACGCACGCCAGGGCGTTCGGGGTCGCCACCGCCATCGCCGGCGCCGGCGCCGGCGCCGGCCGCCGGATGCGCACCCTCGGGCCCGGCAACCGAAGTCGCCCCGGAGCCTTCGGGCAGCAGGCGTGCCAGAAGGGCCGGAATCTCGCGCGCGGGCAGCGGCCTGCTGAACATGTAGCCCTGCACCTCGGTGCAGCCTTCCTCCCTGATCTGCGTGAGCTGGCTGTCGGTCTCGACGCCTTCGGCCGTCGTCGACGCGCCGAAGCTGCGCGCCAGTTCACACACCGCGCGCACGATGGCGACGCTGCTCTCGCTGGCCGGCAGATCGCGGATGAACGACTTGTCGATCTTGATCTTGTCGAAAGCGAAGCTGCGCAGGTAGCTCAGGCTGGAATAGCCGGTTCCGAAGTCGTCCATCGATATCCTGACGCCCAGCTCCCCGAGCTGGGACAGCAGCCCTAGGTTCGCTTCGCTGCCGCGCAGGAAGATCGACTCGGTGATCTCCAGCTCCAGCCGGCCGGCCGGCAGCCCGGACTCGGCCAGCGCGGCCTCCACCAGTGCAACCAGGTTGCCACTCTGGAACTGCGCCGGCGACAGGTTCACCGCGACCCGGATGTGCGGCGGCCAGCCCACGGCCTCCATGCACGCGCGCCTGAGTATCCTTTCGCCGATGACTTCGATCAGGCCGATTTCTTCGGCCAGCGCGATGAAGGTGGTCGGCGGCACGAAGCCGCGTTGCGGATCCTCCCAGCGCGACAGCGCCTCGAACCCGCAGACGCGCCCGGTCTCCAGATTGACCAGCGGCTGGTAATGGATCTGCAGCGCGTCGTCCTCGACCGCGGTGCGCAGGGCGACTTCGAGCTCGGAGCGTGGGCGGCAGATTTCTGCGACGCCCATGATGTTGACCATCGGCCGCGGCACTGCGGTGATGGGGCCAGCGTTCGCCGCGTAGCGCGCCGGCTGCGGGCTATGCGGGCGTCGATTGCGTC
>JAFECX010000244.1 GCA_018241895.1 Pseudomonadota bacterium | reverse complement strand
CGGCCGCTGCCGGCGACGCGGCGCAGGCGCGCTCGGCCACGGCCACACCCGCGCTCGAGGATGCGGACGCGGATGCGGATGCGGATGCGGATGCGGATGCGGATGCGGATGCGGATGCGGATGCGGATGTGCCGGCACTGCCCCCGGCGTCTGCAGCGGCGCTCTCGCGCAGCGGCGCCAGCGTCGAGCGCTTCGCCGACGCGCTCTGGATCGAGGACGGCCTGGCGCCGCTCACGCTTGCGGCCTACCGGCGCGACCTCACGCTGTACGCCGAGTGGCTGGCGCGCGAAGGCGGCCGCACGATCGACGAGGCGCGCGAGAGCGACCTGCTCGGCTACATCGCGGCGCGCCACGCCGCCACGCGTGCCGCCACCGCCAACCGGCGCCTGAGCGTCTTCAGGCGCTATTACCGCTGGGCGCTGCGCGAAAAGCTCGTCACGGCCGACCCCACGCTGAAGCTGGCGACAGCCAGGCAAGCGCTGCGCGTGCCCGGCACGCTGACCGAGGCGCAGGTCGAGGCGCTGCTGGCCGCGCCCGACACCGGCACGCCGCTGGGCCTGCGCGACCGCGCGATGCTCGAGCTCATGTACGCCAGCGGACTGCGCGTGAGCGAACTGGTGCAATCGCGCAGCGTGCACCTGGGCCTGGCCGAAGGCGTGCTGCGCGTGCTCGGCAAGGGCGCGCGCGAGCGCCTGGTGCCCTTCGGCGAGGAGGCGCACGCCTGGCTCGTGCGCTGGCTGCGCGAGGGCCGCCCGGTGCTGCTGGGCGCGCGCACGAGCGAGGCGCTCTTCGTCACCGTGCGCGGGCAGGCGATGACGCGGCAGATGTACTGGAAGCTCGTCAAGCGCTACGCGCGCGGCGCCGGCATCACGGCGCCGATCACGCCGCACACGCTGCGCCATGCCTTCGCCACCCACCTGCTGAACCACGGCGCCGACCTGCGCGCGGTGCAGATGCTGCTCGGCCACGCCGACATCTCGACGACGACGATCTACACGCACGTGGCGCGCGAGCGGCTCAAGCAGTTGCATGCGCGGCATCACCCGCGCGCCTGACGCCGTGCGCTGCCGCACTCGGCGCGCTTCGATGGGGCCGGCGTGCCGGCGCTCGGCGTGCGCCGCCGCCGCGGGCACCCGCGGCACCGGGATCGGTTAGCCTTCCCCGCATGCGACGTTCCAGCAAGCTGCACCTCGTGGCCTACCAGGGCTGGCGGCCCGAGATCATGGGCACGCCGGCTGCGGCGCGTGCCGCGCACGCGCTCGTCGGCCGCCTCACGCTGGGCGGCGGCGCCTGGCTGGGCGCGGGCGCGGTCATCCGCGCCGACGGCCACTACGTGCGCATCGGAGCGCACGCGCACTTCGGGCGCGGCGCCACCGTGCACATCGCGCACGATCACTACCCCACCGTGGTGCACGAGCGCGTGAGCGTCGGCGCCAACGCCGTGGTGCACGCGTGCACCGTGCGCGCCGACGTGGTGATCGAGGACGACTGCGTCGTGCTCGACGGCGCGCAGATCGGCGCCGGCGCCGTGCTCGAGGCCGCCAGCGTGGTCTTCCCGCGCTCGGTGCTCGCCGGCGGCATGCTGTACGCCGGCAGGCCGGCGCGCGCGCTGCGTGCGCTGGAACCGGGCGAGGCCGCGGCGCGCGCCGCCGCACTGCGCGCGCGCAACGAGGCGGCCGATGCCGCCTGGCCGCGCGGCGCGCCGAAGGCCGGCATCGCGCGCGACGCCTTCGTCGCCGACACCGCATGCCTGCAGGGCGATGTCCGCATCGCGGCCGGCGCCAGCGTCTGGTACGGCTGCCGCCTCGATGCACGCGCCGGGCGCATCGCGCTGGGCGCGCACTGCAACGTGCAGGACAACTCGGTGCTCGTCGCCGGCGCCGGCGGCCTTGCGATCGGTGCCGAGACGACGATCGGCCACAACGTGCAGCTTGCCGAGTGCCGCATCGGCGCGCGCTGCCTGGTGGGCATGGGCAGCCGCATCGCCGCCGGCAGCGTGATCGCCGACGACACCTTCGTCGCCGCCGGCTGCGTCACCGCGCCGGGGCAGGTGCTCGAAGGCGGGCGCGTCTGGGGCGGCGAGCCGGCACGCCCCATCGGCACGCTCGACGACCTCAAGCGCGAGACCGTGCGGCTCACGGCCGTCATGTACAGCGGCTACGCACGCGAGTTCCGCGCCGCGTGCAGCGCTGCATGAGCAGCGTCTGAGGACCGGAGCCGGCATGGGCGAACTGCACAAGTTCCTGTTCGAGGGCCTGCCCGTGCGCGGCATGCTCGTGCGCCTGCGCGAGGACTGGCGCGAGCTGCTCGTGCGCCGCGCCGGCGCCGAAGGCCGCGCCTTCGCCCCCGAGGTGCGCACGCTCGTCGGCGAGATGGCCGCGGCTGCCGTGCTGATGCAGGCCAACATCAAGTTCAACGGCGCGCTCGTGCTGCAGATCTTCGGCGACGGCCCGGTCAAGCTCGCGGTGGCCGAGGCGCAGCCCGACCTCGGCTTCCGTGCCACGGCCAAGGTGGTGGGCGAGGTGGCGGCCGGCGCGCAGCTCGAGGCGCTGGTCAACGTGCACGGCCAGGGGCGCTGCGCGATCACGCTCGACCCGAAGGCGCGCCTGCCCGGCCAGCAGCCGTACCAGGGCGTGGTGCCGCTGGCCGCCGGCGCGCACGGCAAGGCCGGCCAGCCGCTGCAGCGCGTGGAGCAGGTGCTCGAGCTGTACATGCGACAGAGCGAGCAGCTCGACACCCGCCTCGTTCTGGCCGCCGACGAGCACACCGCCGCCGGCCTGCTCATCCAGCGCCTGCCCGCCGCCGGTGCGGACGACGACGGCGCCGGACCCGACGACGCCTACGGCCGCATCGCCCTGCTGGCGGCCACCGTGACACGCGACGAACTGCTCGCCCTGCCGGCCCAGCGCCTGCTGCAGCGCCTGTTCGCCGAGGAGACGCTGCGCGTCTACACGCCGCAGCCCACGCGCTTTGCCTGCACCTGCAGCCGCGAGCGCGTGCGCGGCATGCTGCGCACGCTCGGCCGCGCCGAGAGCGACAGCCTCGTCGCCGAGCGCGGCGCCGTCGAAGTCGCCTGCGACTTCTGCGGCCAGACCTACCGCTTCGACGCCGTCGACGTGGGCGAGATGTTCACCCCGGGGCGCGACCAGCCTCCGGTCAGCGGCGCGGTGCAGTAGCCCTGCAAGCAGTGGCACCATCCGGCCCTGCCGCTTCACTGGGGTCGGGTGGCGCGGGTGAGTGATCTCCGACTCGGCCGCCATGAAACACGGCGATCACGAAGCCAACGGAGAACGCTGTGACCGGCACGATCCACTTCGCCGAGAACCTCGACGTCCTGCGGGCGCTTCCTTGCGCCTGCGTGGACCTCGTGTGCATCGATCCTCCATTCGACACGGGCAAGGTCCAGCAGCGCACGCAGCTCGAGACGGTACGCTCCACACAGGGCACCCGCGTCGGGTTCCAGGGCCGTCGCTACGAGAGCATCGTGGTCGGGACCAAGCGCTTCAGCGATCTCTTCGACGACCATCTGGCCTTCCTGGAACCGCGGCTCGCCGAGGCGCACCGCGTTCTGGCACCGCACGGATGCCTTTACTTCCACGTCGACTACCGCGAGGTTCACTACTGCAAGGTGCTCCTTGACGGTGTCTTCGGGCGCGCGCCGTTCCTGAACGAGATCATCTGGGCGTACGACTACGGTGGCCGGCCCAAGAACAGGTGGCCGCCGAAGCACGACAACATCCTGCTCTATGCCAAGAACCCGTCCGACTACGTGTTCAACGTCGACGAGATCGAGCGCATTCCCTACATGGCGCCGGGACTCGCCGGGCCGCAGAAGGCAGCGCGCGGGAGACTCCCGACCGACACGCGGTGTGGCACACGATCGTGCCGACGAACGGTTCGCAGAAGACCGGCTATCCAACGCAGAAGCCCCTCGGCATCGTGCGGCGCATCGTCCCGGCATCGACGAGGCCGGGTGCCCTGGTGCTCGACTTCTTCGCCGGAAGCGGAACGACGGGCGCCGCTGCGCTCGAGTTCGGTCGCCGCTTCATCCTCGTCGACAACAATCCCGAAGCTCTCGCGGTCATGGCCCGGCGCTTCGACGGCGTCGACGGGATCGAGTGGATCGGATTCGATCCGGCACCGCACCAGAGGATCGAGAAGCAGCACGGCTTGTTCCCGGCCTCAGCCACACAGGGAGGGTGAGCGAGAGCAACATCCAATCGAGGAGCCCGAGGTCCTGAGGCTCGCGGCGATCGCGGGCGCCCTCGAGGGCGACTGCGTGCGCACAGGGCCCGACGACCCTTGGGCGAGAAGCCCGTTCGCCTGGATTCGGACGCGCCCGTCCCGCCAGGTCGGCAAGATCGGCGAGCAACTCGTGGCGGGCTGGTGCGCGGCCAAGGACCTCGACGTGACGCGCAGCCCAAGCTGCGCAGGCAGACCGCGTGACTGCCGGCAGGCGCGCCGAGATCAAGTTCTCCACGCTCTGGAAAAGCGGGGTCTACAAGTTCCAGCAGCTTCGAGATCAGGACGACGAGTTCGCCGTCTGCCATGGCATCGCGCCATTCGATGCCCATGGCCGGGCCATCTCCAAACCCGTGTGTGCTCGATTCGATCACGGTTGGGGTGGTGCGGTTACGATGTCGTGCCGCGCCGGAGGATGGCACTTCCCGCCCTCGCGGGCGCGCGTCCGCAAGCTTGCCGACCCCCGGCCGGCGACGAGCGGGCGCCGAGTTCAGCGGGCCGGGCTGCGCGCCGTGCCCGCAGCGGGCGAATGCCGCCGCAGCAGCGGTGCCAGCGCCGCCTGCGCCTGTGCCAGGCGCTCGGGTCCGCGGCCGCCGATCACGGCGAAGGGCAGGGCGCGCTCGTGCAGCCACTGGCGCACCAGGGTGTCCACCGGCTCGCGCACATGGGCGCCGTCGCGCTGCAGGCCGTCGGCGATCCAGGGCAGGTCGAGCGCGGTGAGCAGCGTGGCCGCGCACGTGCGGTGCAGTTCGAGCGCGCGCGCGTCGAGCGAGCGGTCGTCGAACAGCAGCCGGCTGTAGACCGTCGTCATCACCGCCGTGGTGTCGCAGACGACGATGTCGTGCCGCGCCGCGGCGGCTTCGATGCGGCGGTGCTGCTCCTCGGCGATCGCGCGCTGTTCGTCGCGCCTGGGCGTGCGGCCTTCGCGCTCGCACCAGCCGCGCAGCCATTCCTCGACGCAGGCCACGCGCTGCGTGCCGCCGGCCTGCAGCGCGCGCGCCAGCTCGGCGGCCAGCGTGGTCTTGCCGGTGCTCTCGGCGCCGAGGATGGCGATGCGCAGCGCGCCGGCCATCGTCAGCGCACGCCCGCCAGGCGCTGCCAGGCGCGCCAGCCCACGACCGAGAGCACGGCGAACAGCGCGTACAGCAAGGTCGTCAGCCACAGGCCCCGGTGTGCGAACAGCCCCACGCTGTAGACGTTGACGGCGAGCCAGACGGCCCAGTTCTCGATCGCCTTGCGCCCGAGCAGGAACTGGCCGGCCACGCTGCCCACCGTGGGCAGCGCGTCGGCGTAGGGCACGGGGCTGTCGGTGGCGCGCGCCAGCAGCGTGCCCAGGAGCGGCCAGGCCGCGAGCACGGCCGCGAGCACGGCCGCGCGCTGGCGCGCCGAGAGCCGGTGCACGACGAGGGCGCCGCCTCCCGGGCCGTGGCCGCGCAGCCACTGCCACCAGCCCCACGCGGCGACGACGATGAAGAGGATCTGCAGCGACGCCTCGCCGTACAGCTTGTGGTCGGCAAAGAGCAGCGCGTACAGCAGCGAGCTCGCCATCGCCAGCGGCCAGGCCACCGGGTTGACGCGCATGTTGGCGAACACCATCACGCTCGCCAGCCAGAAAGCGACGATCTCGAGCCAGGTGACGGGGCTGCCGGCGATCTCGAACGCCGGCACGAGCAGCGCTCGCGCGGCCTGCAGCGGCGCGTCGAGCATTCAGGGGCCGGATGCGGCCGGTGCGGGGCCGCCGGCCGCGCCAGAGCCCGTGTTCGGCAGCGCACCCGGCACGGTGGCCGGATCGTGCGCCGGGGTCGCGTGCGCCGCCGTGGCGCGGGTGTACTGCACGAGGATCTCGTCGGACTTGACCATGCCCAGCTCGGCGCGCGCCTTCTCCTCGACCATCTCGAGGCCTTCCTTCAGGTCGCTCACCTCGGCCACGGTGCGCTGGTTGCGCTCGCGCGCGGCCTCGTTGGTGCGCTGTTGCGCCGCGAGCTGCTGCTCGAGGCGCACCACCTGCGGCATGTTGCCCTCGCCCAGCCACAGCGACCCCTGCACGCCGACGACGGCGAGCGCGAGCGCGAGCGTGCTCCAGCGCAAGGCGGCGCTACCTGAGGTTGTAGAACGCCGCCTTGCCGGGGTAGCCGGCGACCTCGCCCAGGTCTTCCTCGATGCGCAGCAGCTGGTTGTACTTGGCGATGCGGTCGCTGCGGCTCATCGAGCCGGTCTTGATCTGGCCGGCGTTGGTGCCGACCGCGATGTCGGCGATCGTGCTGTCCTCGGTCTCGCCGCTGCGGTGGCTGACGACGGCGGTGTAGCCGGCGCGCTTGGCCATCTCGATGGCGGCGAAGGTCTCGCTCAACGTGCCGATCTGGTTGATCTTGACGAGGATCGAGTTGGCGATGCCCTTGTCGATGCCTTCCTTCAGGATCTTGGTGTTGGTGACGAACAGGTCGTCGCCGACGAGCTGCACCTGCTTGCCCAGGCGCTCGGTGAGCAGCTTCCAGCCGTCCCAGTCGCCCTCGTGCATGCCGTCCTCGATCGAGACGATCGGGTACTTGCCGGCCCAGGTGGCGAGGATGTCGGTCCACTCGGCGGCGTCGAGCACGAGGCCTTCGCCCGCGAGGTGGTACTTGCCGTCCTTGTAGAACTCGCTCGCGGCGCAATCGAGGCCGATGGCGATCTGCTCGCCGGCGCTGTAGCCGGCCTTGTCGATGGCTTCGAGGATGAGCTGGATCGCCGCCTCGTGGCTGGCCACGCTGGGCGCGAAGCCGCCCTCGTCGCCCACGGCGGTGCTCATGCCGCGCGCGTCGATGATCTTCCTGAGCGCGTGGAAGACCTCGGCGCCGTAGCGCACCGCCTCGCGAAAGCTCGGCGCGCCGACGGGCAGGATCATGAACTCCTGCAGATCGAGGTTGTTGTTGGCGTGCGCGCCGCCGTTGATGACGTTCATCATCGGCACCGGCAGCTGCATGCCGCCCATGCCGCCGAAGTAGCGGTACAGCGGCAGCCCGCTCTCCTCGGCCGCCGCGCGCGCCACCGCCATGCTCACCGCCAGCGTCGCGTTGGCGCCCAGGCGGCCCTTGTTTTCGGTGCCGTCGAGGTCGATCAGCGTCTTGTCGAGGAAGCCCTGCTCGCTCGCGTCCAGGCCGAGCACCGCCTCGCTGATCTCGGTGTTGATGTGCTCGACCGCGCGCAGCACGCCCTTGCCGCCGTAGCGCGCTTGGTCGCCGTCGCGCAGCTCGATCGCCTCGCGGCTGCCGGTGGAGGCGCCGCTGGGGACCGCGGCGCGGCCCATCGTGCCGCTTTCGAGCAGCACGTCGCACTCGACGGTGGGGTTGCCGCGGCTGTCGAGGATCTCGCGGCCGACGATGTCGACGATGGCACTCATGTTCTCTCCTGGCAGTTCGTGATTCGATTCGATGGCTGACGGCGCCGGGGCCGCGTCTACAGCGGTGGCGCCTCGACGCCCTCGACCAGCACCATGTTGAAGTATTCCGTCGCGCCCAGGCGCAACGGGCGGATCTTGCGCGCGTACTCGCCGGCGACGAAGGCGCGCGCCGCCTCGTAGCTCGCAAACCGCAGCACCGCCACGCGGTGCGGCTGCCAGTCGCCTTCGATCGTCTCGTGGCGCCCGCCGCGCACCAGGTACTCGCCACCGGCAGCGTGCACCGCGGCCGGCGCCGCGGCCATGTACTGCCGGTAGCGCTCGGAGTCGGTGATGTGCATCGTGACGACGAAGTACGCCGGTGCGGTCATGGGCCTGGCCCCTCAGCAGCCGAAGTCGCTTTCCAGCAGCGCGCGCGACTTGACGACGCCGTCGAGTGCGACGAGCTGCTCGAGCAGCGCGCGCATGTGTTTCAAGGGCACGGCGTTGGGGCCGTCGCTGAGCGCGTGTGCCGGGTCGGGGTGCGTTTCCATGAAGATGCCGGCCACGCCCGCGGCGATGGCCGCGCGCGCCAGCACCGGCACGAACTCGCGCTGCCCGCCCGAGCTCGTGCCCTGGCCGCCGGGCAGTTGCACGCTGTGGGTGGCGTCGAACACCACCGGCGCGCCGCTCTCGCGCATGATCGCCAGGCTCCTCATGTCGGAGACGAGGTTGTTGTAGCCGAAGCTCGCGCCGCGCTCGCAGACCATGAAGCGGTCCTCGTCGAGGCCGCGCTCGCGCGCCGCCGCGCGCGCCTTGTCGACGACGTTCTTCATGTCGTGCGGCGCCAGGAACTGGCCCTTCTTGATGTTGACCGGCCGCCCGCTCTGCGCCACGGCGCGGATGTAGTCGGTCTGCCGGCACAGGAAGGCGGGCGTCTGCAGCACGTCGGCGACCGCCGCCGCGTCGGCCACCTGTGCCGCGTCGTGCACGTCGGTGAGCACCGGCACGCCCAGCTCGCGCCTGACCTTGGCCAGGATCTCGAGCCCGCGCGCCATGCCCGGGCCGCGGTAGCCCGTGCCGCTCGAGCGGTTGGCCTTGTCGTAGCTGCTCTTGAAGACGAACGGGATGCCGAGCGCGGCGGTGATCTCCGCGAGCCGACCGGCCACGTCCATCTGCAGCTGCTCGCTCTCGACGACGCAGGGTCCGGCGATGAGGAAGAACGGTCGCGCGATGCCGACCTCGAAGCCGCACAGCTGCATGGTTTCAGGGCCTGTTCAGGCGACGACCTTGACCGGCGACTTGCCGCGCGTGGCCTTGTGCCCGAGCGCCGCCTCGACGTAGCTGCCGAACAGCGGGTGCCCGTCCCAGGGCGTGCTCTTGAACTCGGGGTGGAACTGCACGCCCATGAACCAGGGGTGCCGCTCGCGCGGCAGCTCGACGATCTCGGTCAGCCGCTCGCGCTGCGTGAGCGCGCTGACGACCAGCCCCGCGGCCTGCAGCCGCTCGAGGTAGTTGACGTTGGCCTCGTAGCGGTGGCGGTGGCGCTCGGTGACCACCGGCCCGTAGATCTCGTAGGCCAGCGTGCCGGGCTTGACGTCGGAGCTCTG